>DASRLE010000044.1:0-47640 GCA_035648615.1 Saccharimonadales bacterium (SeqCode)
GCCCAACCCGAACCCCGCCAGATACCAGCCCCACGTTCGTTCCTGCCGCAGAGCCACGCTCACGCCCACCAAACACACCAGCCAGAAAAACACCAGTGCCGGATCCATGGTGGCGATCATCCCCGCGCCAAAATACACTGGAAGGATTTGGAGCAATAGCGCCGCCACCAAGGCCGCCTCCCGACCGTACCATATCCGGCCGAAAACATACATCACTCCGCTCGCCGCCAGCATGGTCAGCGTTACGCTGGTGCGCACGCCGAATTCCGTGTTGCCGAACAACTGAGTGCCAAACCAGATCTGCCAGGCCACCATCGGCGGGTGATCAAAATAGCTCAAACTGGGATGCTGCGAATACATCCAGTAGTAGGCTTCCTCGGGCACGAGCGGCATGCCCGCCATGGCGGCGAATCGCAAAGCCAGCGCCAGCGCCAGCAGGATGGCTGCAATTAGCGCCCATCGGGAAGAAATTCCGCGCACAGTCAATAACTGCTTCAGCCGGTCGCGCTCGAGCGGTTGCCAGGTAAAGCGGCTGCCGGGCGAATGTCCCCGGAAGGTCCAGGTGTGATTGAGGGCAAAATTCAGAGCCATGCCGACGGCGATGCCAATGAGATTAGAAATTCGATAATCGACCCCGAAAAATCGGGTTAGGAGAATGAGCAGGCACCAATTGCCGCCGAACGCCGTCACGCTCGCCACCACCACGTATTTGGCCAGCCGGTGGCCTACCGTTCCCGTCCGCCTGTCGGACCACGTCCACGCATTATTTAAGGCGAAGTTGCTCAAGATCGAAAGCGAGATGGCAAACAAGCTCGAGATCGCGTAGGGACACCCCAACCGCTCCGTCAATAAAATGAGCGTTCCCATATTGACCACCACCCCACTCGCGCCCACCACGAGGAACCGGGCGAATCGGGTGATCTTGGATGTCATAAAATGTGCCGGCGGTGGAGTCAGGCCCGAAGCCGGTTCCCCCAACTCTGGACGCCTCCAGTATCCCATATCAAGGCAAAACGCCATGGACGGGCGGCACTCGCGCCGGATAAAACTGCGGCAACGCTCTCACTAGATTGCGCGTTCCCGTTTGACAACTTTATCCTGGCGGACAACATGAGGCATGAAAAACAGATCGCTTGTTCCGGCGTTGATCGCCGCGCTTTTTCTCGCCACGATGGGTCGCGCGCACGCGGTCAACATGCCACTGCCGCGAAGCACGCCCGAGGCCCAGGGGATTTCGTCCCAGGCGATTTGCGATTACGTTGCAGCGGCCGATCAGATCAACACCCTGCACAGCTTTATGCTCGTGCGGCACGGCCACGTCATCGCCGAGGGATGGTGGAAACCCGAGGCGGCGGACAAACCGCATGTCTTGAACTCGCTCACCAAGAGCTTCAACTCGACGGCCGTTGGATTGGCCATCGAAGATGGCAAACTAAGCCTCAACGATCCGGTGCTGAAATTCTTTCCGAGTGACGCGCCAGCCGATCCTTCCGACAATCTCAAGGCCATGACGGTGCGCGACCTCCTCACCATGACTTGCGGCCACGACACCGAGCCGAAGTCCGTCGGCGGCGCGCCGACCGTCAGGCAATTCCTGGCCCACCCCGTTTTGCACAAGCCCGGCACGCATTTCCTCTACAATAGCATGGGCAGTTACACCCTCTCTGCCATCGTCACCAAAGTAACCGGCCAGACCTCGCTGGAATTTCTCAAGCCGCGATTATTTGAGCCGCTGGGCATTGAAAATCCCGAATGGAAAAGCAGTCCCGAAGGCAATTCGATCGGCGGCGGCGGCCTATACCTCTGCACGGAAGACATCGCAAAGTTCGGCCAGCTTTACCTGCAAAAAGGCATCTGGAACGGCAAGCAATTGATCCCGGAAAAGTGGATCGAAGAGGCCACCCGCAAGCAAGTGCCCAACGACCAGGAATCCCACTCCAAAATTGGCATAGATTGGCAACAGGGCTATGGCTATCAATTCTGGCGTTGCACCCACAATGCCTTTCGCGGCGACGGCGCGGGCGGCCAGCTCTGCGTCGTGATACCCGGCCAGGATGCCGTCATCGCCATCACCGCCCAAACCGGCAACTTCCAAGGAGAAATGAACGCCATCTGGGACAAACTATTACCCGCCTTTCAACCCGACCCGTTGCCCGACGACCCCGCCGCACAAGAAAAGCTCAAGCAAGCGATCTCTAAACTGGAGGCTCATCCGGCCAAAAAGCAAAAGTGACTCCCCACTATTGACACTTCTTTACGGGGGGACCAGCAAACTCCGAGGCCAAGAATGGTACGGGCGAGGCAAGAAGAAAGAAAACTTGCCTCTTCTTTCGAAAAGGGATAAAAGCAAAGCGGTGCCGGTGCGCGCCGATTGCGGCTAGAAATGACCATGAAGCTTAAAATGTATAGCGCGAGGCAGCACAGAAATGATGGAACCTACGTCTCCAACCTGTTGTATGCAAATTAGTGTCCTGATGTTGTGTCAATAGTGAGGGCCGACACCGGCACGCGTCCCCCCCTGTGGAAGCAGGCTAGTGGAGGGCGAGAGGCTGAGAACGCTGACAAAACAAAGGATTTGAAAACATCACCAAATGGGGCGCGGGGACGCGAAACCTTGTCTCTCAGCCTGAAAGCTACGGAGTGGAGCGGTCGCCCATTGGCGTAGGCCCAGACGCGCAGAGCGAGAGCAGCGAGACCGAGCATCGTAGCCGGAGCCAATGGGCGAGAAAGCGGAACGCAGTGGTTTTCAGTCTGAGGGACAAGCTTGAATCCGGGGCGGCATGAGGGCGGCGGTTTCGCGGAGCGGAGCGGAAAGGGAATGGAGGGAGCGGCGCCGGAGCGAAAGCCACCGTTCTAAGGACGCGGGGAAATCATTCGGAACGGAAAGAGTTTTGTCGTTGAAACACCCTGTCATGTGACGGTAGGATCGCGCAGTGAATCGTCCCCGCCCCATTCGACGTTTTTCGTTGCCGTTGCTCGCTCTGCTGTCGGTTACCCTTTCGGCAGGCTCGATGGCGCTGGGGCAGGACGCGAACACGCCAAGCCAGCGCACAACGAATGTTGACCGGCTTGAGCCTAAGGTCGCCGTGGCTGCTGGCGGCGACACCAATAGCCAAAGGAAATTCACTCCGCCGTCGTCCAACTTGCTTTCGTTTCAGGAAATCAAAGCGAAGGCAGATGCAGGCAACGCGGCGGCACAGACCGCTTTGGGCGATGCGTATTCCAAAGGCGAGGGTGTAGCAACCAACCTGGCCGAAGCCGTGAAATGGTACCGCAAAGCGTCGGAACGAGGCGACGCGGCGGGGCAATATGATCTTGGTTCGTGCTACTATAGGGGGCAAGGTGTGGCCCAAGATTACGCGGAAGCCGTGAGGTGGTACCGCAAGGCGGCGGAACAAGGAAATAGCGATGCCCAATTCGAGACTGCAATCGCCTATTACATCGGCAAAGGGGTTCCCCAGGATTATACGGAGGCGGCGAAATGGTTTCGCAAAGTGGCCGAAGAGGGCGATGCGTCCGCCCAATATGATCTCGGAATAGCGTACAGGGATGGTCAGGGAGTCAAGCAAGATTATCAGGAGGCCGTCAAATGGTTTCGTAGGTCGGCGGAACAGGGCTTTTTGCAAGGCCAATATGATCTCAGTTGGTGCTATCAGACCGGACATGGCGTCGCACAGGATTATGCCGAAGCAGTGATTTGGATTCGCAAGCCAGCGGAGCAAGGGAACATGGACGCTCAGTCGTTCCTCGGTTGGTGTTATGAGAGGCGACACGGCATCCCGCAAGACTACGCCGAAGCCGTAAAGTGGTACCGCAAAGCGGCGGAGCAAGGGAACGCGGCGGCGGAATACAATTTTGGTGCGTGTTATCAGAACGGGCAGGGCATCCCGCAAGACTACGCCGAAGCCGTGATGTGGTACCAAAAGGCCGCGGAACAGGGCGATGCTGATGCGCAAAACCAGCTTGGTAATTGCTATCATTTGGGGTGGGGCGTGCCAAAAGATGATGCGGAGGCAAGAAAGTGGTCTCTGAAGGCAGCCGAACAATACCGCAAAGCCGCCGAGCAGGGAGACCCCGACGCTCAAGAAACTCTGGCTGAGTGTTTCGATAATGCACACGAATATGCCGAGTCGGTGAAGTGGCATCGCAGAGCGGCTGACCAAGGAAAAATGCTAGCGCAATGCAATTTGGGGGGATGCTACCTTAACGGTGAGGGTGTAACAAAAAACGACATTGAAGCTTACAAGTGGTTTAGCATTGCTGCGGCGCAAGGGGATGAGGTAATCGTGGAACTGAGGGACAAGTGGGCGCAAACAATCTCACGTGAAGAGGTTGTGGAGGGTCAACGGCTGGCCGCAGCCTTTGTTGCCCGCAAAGAAAGCGCGCCTTCAAACCGAGCCGATGGCCAAGATTCGATTGTGGTTGGAAACGTGCCCCGCTTCACCGGCACCGGCTTTTTCGTCACCGATGACGGCTACCTCCTTACCGCTTTCCATGTTGTCCAGGACGCGGGCCGAATTGCCGTAAGAACGAAGGCGGGTACATTCGCGGCAACCCTCGTGAATGCGGACAAGGCAAACGACGTAGCGTTGTTAAAAGTGGACGGCAAATTCTCCGCACTGCCTGTGGCGTCGAGTCGCGGGGTGAAGCTGGGGGAATCGGTCTTTACCATCGGTTTCCCAAACATCGAATTGCAAGGTTCCGGTCCGAAACTGACCAAAGGCGAGATCAGCAGCTTGACCGGGATGCAGGATGACCCTCGCGAGTTTCAAATCAGTGTTCCGGTGCAGCCGGGCAATTCGGGCGGCCCGCTCGTGAACCAGAACGGAAACGTTGTGGGTATTGTGGAAGCGCAACTTGCAGACATGGCCACGCTCCAAACTACCGGCTCGTTGCCGCAGAACGTCAATTACGCCATGAAAAGCTCCGCGATGAGCGTGTTGCTGGAAAGCCTGCCGGAAGTGTCAGCGAAGGTCAGTGAACCAAATTCAACCAAAGGCCGGAAATTTGATGACGTGGAGAAAGAGGCGGAAAGCGCCGTGGCGCTGGTGCTGGTCTATTGAGGCGGCTTTGTTATGGGGAACGAACAATTTCACTACAAGATTGTTGCTGTGCCATGGTCCAAAAACGAACAAGAATACCAAGCAATTGTGTCAATGTTCCCACCTGCTCAGCGAAATGACGCCATCAGTTACCGGGCTTTCATATCCGAGATTCAGAGCGCGGAGAAGAAGTATCAACGTGTTGGAATTATCACCGACCGAGTCACAATAAGTGCGGTCGAATTGAGGGCTTGGTGCGACAAAAACCATCTGAAGGTGTGCCCGGAATCCTTCAACAAATTCGGTTGGGCCAAGCTGGACGATAATTATTCGGGATCTGCAATTATTCGGGAGAAAATGGCCAAGGCGTGTCGAGAGATTAACGATTACTCTGTCAGCTTGTTCCGCAACAATGTTCCCCATGGCTCCGGCACGTTAGTTTCTCTTGGAAACGTGTGCGGGATTCTGACCGCGCATCACGTTTCGGACTTGGCCCTAAAGGTAAAAGGAGGAGATGCGGACGCTCTAACCCTGGTTTTTGCCGAACACGTACATCGATTTGAAATCCCGCTGCACGGAGATCCGTTCAAGCGCCTCTACGAAGAAGTTGTCGTCGGTGCTTTCCACCAGAGCCACGAATCTCAAGGGCCGGACCTAGCATTCATTCACCTGTTCGATCCGGACAAGTTGAGCGTTTTAAAGAGCAAGAAGCTCTTTTATCCACTTGAGCATGCGAAGCTCAACACAATGCGCGATCTTCGATATCAGCAGATGCCGTGGTGGATATGGGGAGCTCCTGCGGAGCGGATCAGCACTGAGCACCCGTCACAAGGTGGCGAATTCCTCGCTCGCGTTCAGCACTTTTGCGGGCAAGTGACGTTTCTTGACGAAATGTGCTCGAACTCCTTCGACTATGTGCGCTTGAAAATCAATACTGGACAAGACCGGTTTCCAGCGGACTGCAAAGGGATGAGCGGCGGCGGTGTGTGGCTAACGCCTCCCAACGGGAATCGAGACGGCGGACTTGCCTTGCTGGAATTCAAAGCTCCGATTTTAACGGGAGTGGCGTTCTATCAGTCTGAGGATCAAAATCAATCACGCATTATTACGTGTCATGGTCCCGCATCAATCTATGAAGCGCTACTTCAAGCGATTCAGAGACACACTTAACAAATTGGATGCAATCATTACAACGCGACGGAGCGAGCACACATGCGGAACGGAGGCGGGATTGACACAGAATTTAGGCAGCCGAGTTTGGTCACAACTCCACGGCGCAACTCGTCGTGAGCTCGAACGGTGAATTTCCCGCCCCGCGAAATGCGAAAAAAACGGTTTAAAAAAATCACAAGAGCATTGGACTGGGCAGTTTGACGGCTGCAAATTGTCGGTGCTGAAATCTGTCAAATTTATTTTTGAAATAATTTGGTGCGACAGCTTGGGACACAAAGTGTCAGGGAGCGACAATCTTCGCGCGTCTTCGCAAAGGTAAAAAAAATCTGAAAAACGTGTGCTATAAAAAGGACTGCCGGACGCGCCTCCGTCCACGTCGGGCGAAACAACACGGCGGAGAAAAAAGTAACAACATCAACTACGTCTCAAGGGGGTCACGTCTCAACATTCAACAATTAACGCCTCGCCAAACGAGATTGCGAGTTCCGATAAAAATAAATGTTGAATGTTGAGATGTGACCCCACGCTGCTCGGGCGTTTCCCATGTCAAAGTTTGTATGGCTCCCGGCGATCAGATTCGGATCGAGCCTTCCATCGGCAGTGAAGGCCGCGTCGAGATTATTGGCTGCGGCCTCCTCTTTTTGACTTTTTCCCTCGTTTTCGATTTTTGGCCTGTTGTCAGCAAGAAAGTTTTCCCGGCGGAAATTTTGGCCATTGACTTATTTAAATTAATGTGTAACTTAGATATGGATGAGTGCGTCCAAGAGACGGCTGATGAATATGAATAAATGGACAGAAACAACAGGTGAATGCATTGTAGGATTTCTCGCTACAGCAACGGCGGCTGGGCGAGGGGCTTTTCTAAAGGAATCTGGAATTGGCCGCCTAGTCAAACTCAGTCGCACCCAGTCAAACCATTTTAACTTAATTTGAGAGGCGACTTCAGCTTTTCCCTTATATGGAATGTAATGTATAATATTACAAATATTTGACTGCCAGCGGGGGCGAAGTCGGCTGCTGTCTGTGTTGGCGGCCGTAGTTAGAGCGTTGCCGGGTTTTTCTTGGACAAGGTCCCGGGCGGCTGCGAATATCTTCGGCTATGGTGTTGTCTCGTCGCACCGGTTTAGGGCGCTTTGGCCGGCGGCTTTGCGCAATGTTCTTCTTGACAGTAGGATTCCTCTGGGCGAATGGCGCGCGGGCAGGCTCTGCCCGGAAACCTGGGTCCAGCGCTTAGAAACTAAAATTCCTTTGATTTTGAAATCGAATTAAGTAGTCTGCGGTCGAGAATCTTATTTATGACCTTTATCTTTCAATTGCCGTCTTCTTTATGAGTGATCACAACGATAATCCGCCCAAACTTGGCATCATTTTCCTCGGACGCCGTCGTCCTGGCTTCGATATGGATTGGGGACGGCGCATGGAGGAGCGCGTGCGCGGCTGGCTTCAGCAGACGGGATTCCCTCTTTTTGAAGCGCCGGAAAAGGCGGTGGACGACGCCTCGTTGCGCCGGGTCATGGCGGCTTGTGACGGCCAGAAAGTCGATGCCCTTGTTCTGCTTCAGACGACGATGGGTGATGCGCGCCTGGCGCCGACGCTGGCCCAGCTTTGGCCCGACCCGCTGATTCTTTGGGCCACGCCCGAGAAACCGGACGGCGACATGATCAGTTCCTGCTCGCTGGTGGGGGCGCATTGCTGGGCCTCGGTGCTGCGGCAGATGGGACATGGTTTCGAACTGGTCTATGGCGACCCGGACGCGGCGGCGACACAGCAACGATTTCGCGAGGCGGCGCGGATGGCCGCGACCATTCGGGGTCTGCGTTCGGCAAGGTTGGGGATTATCGGCGGACAAGCGCCGGGTTATTTTGCGATGAGCGGCGATCCGTTTGCGATCCACCGCGGTTTGGGGGCGCAAGTTCAGACGTTCAGCCTGCTCGAGTTCGCCACGGTGGTTAACGAGTTGACGCCCGAAGCGGTCGCGGCCGACGTCGCGAAATTCAAAGCGCTGGGTTTCCCGCACAAAGACACGACCGACGACGATTTGCCGATGTCGTCGCGCTTGTATCTGGCGATGCGCTCCTTCATGGAGAATGAAAATCTGGATGCCTTGACCATTCGTTGCTGGCCAGAAATGCCGAACACTTTCGGCCAATGGCCTTACCTCGCCGTGGCACGGCTGGTGGACGAAGGATACGCGGTCGCCATCGAAGGCGATGCGGACGGCGCGTTGTCGGCCTGGATGGTCGAAAAGCTGGGTTTAGGCCGCTGCTATTTGTCCGACTGGCTGGAGCACGACAAAGAGACAATCACTTTATGGCACGGCGGGGCGGCGCCGATGTCCTTATGTTCGCCGATCGGCGAACCAGGCGGCCCGCGCGTCGCCCGGCACTTCAATATTAAAAAACCGGCGGTCATTGAGGCAAACCTTCGGGAGAATATGCCGATCACCGTTTTTCGTTTGTGGCGGCTGGAGGGCAAGTACCATTTGACTGCCCGCGAGGGCGAGACGACCAAGCCCAAACGGCATCTCATGGCCACGAACGCGCTGGCCCGAATGCACGAAGACCCCGGCGAATGGTTCGAGGAAATTTGCCACCAAGGCATGCCGCATCATGTGGGGGTGGTGGAAGGTCATCATGCCGCCTTGCTGAAGAGGATGGCGCGCGTCATGAATATCCAGTATCACTGACGCATTGACCACGCAAACGGCAATCCTGATTGGGGTGGGCATCGACCGCTGCTTGATGCTGGCCGTTTCGCTGTTTTGGATGCGGCGTGTCAAGAACCCGGCGGATTACCTGATTGGCGGGCGCAGTCTGCCGTTTTGGGTCCTGGCCGGAAATATCACGGCGGGTTGCATTGGCACCGGAGTGATTATTGGAGGCTCGGGGTTGGCATATCAACATGGCTGGGCCGGGTGCGCCTATCCAATCGGGTTGGGACTCGGCACTTTGCTGGCGGGAGTGATGTTCGCCGTCATGCGGCGGTATAAGTTTATGACGTTGAGCGAAGAAGTCGCTTCGTATTATAGCGGCAATCGCGTCGTCATCGAGTTTTCCAATATCACTTTGTTCCTGTCGCAATTGTGCTGGTTGACCGTGCAGATCATGGGTGGCGCCAGCGTGCTGGCGGCTGTCACCACGCTGCCGCCGGCGAAGTGCGTGGTCATCGCCGGGGTGATCAGCGCCAGCGTGACGATTCCCGGAGGTTTTAAAAGCGTGGTTTATGCGGATTTTTTGCAGGCGATAATACTCTTGACAGGATTTGGCGTGGTCACTTTTTCGGCGCTGCATCATGTGGGCGGTTTCGAGGGGCTGCGCCAGGCGGTGCCTCCGGCGTTTTATTCTTTTCTCGGCATCCAATCTTACGGCGGTTGGAAGATGTTCGGTCTCATTGTGGCGCTGGGCTTCAGTGTGCTGGCCGATCCGGGCCGAAGGTCGAGCATGTATAGCGCGTTGAGTGAAGCCGGGGCGCGATGGTCGATGGTCTGCGCGGGGACCATTGTCATGATATTTTCGGTCGTCATCGGGATTGCCGGAATGTACGCCTACAAGCTCAACCCGCATCTGCCGGTGCCGGACGAAGCGTTGCTGTGGCTGGTGATGCATGTCCTGCCCGTCTGGCTGGCGGCTTTGGTCGTGGTTTCGATCACCTCGGGAATCTTTTCGTGCGCCAGCAGCAATGCCATGTCAGTGGGGACGTTTTTCGTGCGGCATATTTACCCGCTGGCCACGGGCGGACGTTATCCGGACCGGCCGCTTTTCACCACTCATTGCGTCCTGGTTTGCGCGTTTGTTTTGACGACCATCGTGGCGCTCCACGCCGGCACCATCGTCAGCTTTGTGGTCACGTTCCTGCCGGTGACGATGAGCGGGCTGGCCATCATTATCCTGCTGGGACGATTTTGGAAACGCGCCACCTGGCAGGGCGCGATGGCGGCGCTCGTGGTCACGCCGATCGTAGCCCTCTCCATCAAGTTTTTGCCGCCGCAAAGCCAGGTTTGGAACAACGCAGTCATCCCCACCGTCGCGGGCGCCCTCGCTCATATTTTGGTGAGTGTGTCCACCCCGCCCTCGACGCGCAGTTTTGCGGAAGTCGCCCTGGCCATGACCGCCGAACGCGAGGCCATTGAAGGCAATTCTTCCGAACGCCCCGCGCTCTTGGCGCCAACATCTGTACACCCCATTTAAATCAAATATGAAACTCGTTAACGCAAAATATCTATGTGACAAGGCCGCCGACAAAGGATTCGGCATCCCGGCCCTCAACAACAACGGCGGCAGCTACGACATTGGACGCGCCATCATCGAAGCTTCCGAAGAACTGCAATCGCCGCTCATCATTCAATGCTACGAGCCCAATCTCGAATATTGCGGCTACGATTACGCGGGGACGCTGATTAAATTTCTGGCCGCCGACACGACCGTCCCCATCTCGATCGCGCTTGATCACGGCAAAACTCCGGAATCTGTTTTCCGCGCGGTCAAGGCGGGGTTCACCCACGTAATGATTGACTACGCCGACAAGCCGCTCGAAGAAAATGTTCGCGGCACGCAGGAAATTATCCGGCTCGTCCGGCCCTTGGGCATCAGCGTCGAGGCGGAGATCGGGCACATTATCAAAAGTTCCGACGACTCAAGCGCGCGCGCGCCCAAGGTCAGCGTCGAGGAAGCAGTCGAGTTCACCTCGAAAGTGGACGTGGATTTGCTGGCGGTGGCCGACGGCAGCACGCATGGCATTTTCAAGAAACAAACCGGGCTGGATTTCAAACTGGTTTCCAAAATCCGCGCGGCGGTCAAACCTCCGCTGGTGCAGCACGGCACCTGCGGCATCTCGATGGCGGACATTTCCAAAGTGGTCGAAGCCGGCATGACCAAGATCAATTTTGGCGAAGGGTTGCGGATGAATTACATCCGCTACTTCAACGAATTCAGCCAAACCCTCAATCACGAGCATCACGTTTGGAGAATTGCCCGCGCGGCCAAGGACAAACTCAAAAAAGACATCAAGGAAATCATCCGCGCCGTGGGTTCCGAAGGCAAAGCGAGCCTTTTCAAGTGAGACGTTTCCTTAAAGCACTGATCTGCGCGGGCGTCCTTTGGGCCGCTGCCGCGCGGTCGCAGTCGCCGGTTGTCACCGTGACGGTTGACTCGCGGACTCATGGCGCGCCGATTCGGGACGATTTTATCGGGTTAAGTTTCGGCATGAAAGCGCTTCTGGCCAACCGGAACGGAGCGCATTTTTTCAGCCCGACCAATACGCCGCTTATCACCCTCTTCCAAAATCTCGGCATCCGCCATTTGCGCGCGGGCGGAACGACCGTCGAGTCGCCGCCCCAGACGCCGATCCCCGGCGAAACGGAAATCGACAATCTCTTTAACTTCGCCCGGGCGGCTGGAGTCAATAAGATTATTTATTCATTGCGCTTGCTGGAAAGCGATCCCGCCCGGACGTATGCCGTGACCAATGCGGCCATCGCCAAATACATTTGGAGCCATTATCAGTCTGATCTCGAATGCTTTGCTCTCGGCAACGAGCCTGACCTGGGGCGCGTTTATCGGCAGGACCTGACCATCACCAATTTCACGACCTACCTCGCCAAATGGCGCGCCTTCGCCGCCGCCATCACCAACGCGGTGCCGCAGGCAAAATTCGGCGGGCCCGACGGAGGCAGCGGCAATGTTAATTGGACGACTCGCTTCGCTTCGGCAGAAAAGGATTCAGGTCTCATCGCCGTCGTGACCGAACACTATTACGTGGGCGGAGCGGGTCGCGGAGTGTCCGCCGAAAAAGGAATCGACACCATGTTATCGCCAGAGTGGGATGAGGCCAACCAGGCGCTTTACAACAAGGTGGCGGCGCGCGTTTTGTCCAATGGCCTGGCTTTTCGATTCACCGAGGCGAACGATCATTATAGCGGCGGGGTCCATGAAGCGAGCGACACGTTCGCGGGAGCGCTGTGGGCGCTGGACTTCTTGCATTGGTGGGCCGCGCATGATGCCGGCGGCGTCGATTTTCATAATACTCAATGGGTCGTGAATGATGTCATTACCCCCGATGCGGAAGGCCGCATCACGACCAATCCGAAGGGTTATGGCCTGAAGGCGTTTGACCTCGGTGGACACGGCAGCATCGCGCCGCTGTCGATTTCCAATCCCGGCGGCGTCAACCTCACTGCTTACGCCCTGCGCGATGGCACGAACCTTTTTGTGACCGTCATAAACAAAGGCCACGGCGAAGCTGCGCGCGAGGCCAATGTGACCATTGTGTCCGACGGGATGGCCCGTCATGCCGAGGTAATTTTTCTTACTTCCACCAATGGCAACGCCGCCGCTAAAACCGGCGTGACGCTGGGCGGGGCGTTCATCAGCGCCGATGGCCCTTGGCTCGGGAAATGGACGCCGCTGATGATGTCGGACGACTCCCGTCGATGCGCTGTGAAAGTGCCCGCCGCCTCGGCGGCGATCGTGAAAATCGCGCTTGAGTAAAATGAAAAAATTCGAGGATCGAAAATATATGAACAACAACGAGAATCTCTCAAAACCGGCTGGCATCTCACGCCGGGAATTTACCCGCCGAAGCACGCTCGGCACCATCGCCCTTGCCTCAAGTTCCATTTTGGGATTTGGCCTGTCAAAAGCCAAAGCCGATTCGGTGAGCGGTCCGGCCAACTTTCGCGTTCCCCTCGAAAAGGACTGGCTCTTCGGAGGAAAATTCGATGCGAATTCGATCACGCCGCAAATGGACGGCAAAGGTTTTGCCCAGATCACTCTGCCGCATTGCGTGGCCAAACTTTCCTGGGAGAACTGGGACCCGGCCGCCTGGCAAAGTGTCTGGCTTTATCGCCGTCATCTGGCGTTTCCCAAAGAGTGGGCCAAGCGGCGCGTCTTCCTAAAATTCGACGGCGTGATGATCGGCGCCAAGCCGGTGATCAACGGCGTTGCGCTGCCCGAACACATCGGGGCCTATCTCCCCTTCCAGTACGAACTCACGCAATGGTTGAAGGAGGGCGACAATATTCTTGACGTTGCGGTCGATGCCCGCTGGCAAAGCGCGCCGCCGGACGGTTCGCCCAAAGGGGCGAAGGCGGTTGATTATCTGGAGCCGGGCGGCATTGGGCGCTCGGTCAGCCTTTGCGTATTGCCCGAGTTTTTCATCAGCGACGTTTTTGCCAAGCCAGTCAACGTGCTTGAGTCCGGTCGCCGCCTCGAAGTCCTTTGCACCGTCAACGCCATCAAGGCCACCGCAAAATCGTTTCAGATCAAAGTGGATTTAATGGACGGCGCCCGCGTGGTGGCCAGCGCGCAAAAACCTCTTGCCATCGAAAACGATGGCGACACAGAAGTGGCGCTGACCTTGTCCGATCTGGGCACGATCGACCTGTGGGATGTGGACGCGCCGCGTCTTTATGATGTGGTCACCACGCTTTCGATGGAAGGCGAAGCGCTGCACGATCATCGGACGCGCATCGGGTTCCGCGAGGCGCGATTCACGGTGGATGGATTTTTCCTCAACGGCCACCGCAAGCAACTATTTGGTTTGGACCGGCATGAATTGTTTCCTTATGTCGGCGGCGCAATGCCCCGGCGAGTCATGCGCCGCGATGCCGAGATTCTCCGCCACGAATTCAACGTCAACATCGTGCGCTGCTCGCATTACCCCCAGTCCGAGGCATTTCTCGAGGCGTGCGATGAATTGGGCCTGATGGTCTGGCAGGAAACCCCCGGCTGGGGTTATCTCGGCGATCAGGCGTGGAAAGAGTTAGTTGTTCGCGATGTCAAAGAGATGATTGTGCGCGACCGAAATCATCCGGCCATTGTTATTTGGGGCGTGCGCGTCAACGAATCGCGCAACGATCAAACCCTCTACCAAAAGACCACCCAACTGGCCAAATCGCTCGACGATTCCCGTCCGACCTCCGGCTCGATGACCGGAGGTTCGCGAAAGAATTGGAAAAAAGAGTGGCACCAGGACGTTTTTGCCTATGACGATTATCATTCCGCCGCCGACGGCAGCGTGGACATCGAGAAACCGACCGAGGGCGTGCCCTACATGCTGGCCGAGGTGGTCGGACAATTTTCCTACGAGGCGCGCAAGGGGTTCAACAACAAATACCGGCGCGCGGGCGACTTGACCCTTCAGGTCAATCAAGCTCTTTACCACGCGCAAGCCCATGACCGCGCCGCTGCCAGCCAAGGCAACTCGGGGGCGATCGCCTGGTGCGCCTTCGACTATGGCAGTTTGATAAACGCGTATAATGGGGTGAAATGTCCCGGAGTGGCCGACGTTTTCCGCATCCCGAAACTGGGCGCGGCTTTTTACCAGGCGCAACTCAGCCCGAAAGTGCGGGCGGTCATCCTTCCTGATTTCTATTGGGATTTCGGCTCCCAAACGCCGCGCGGCCCCGGTAAAAACGCGGCCATTTTTTCCAACTGCGACCGTCTGGAAATTTTCGTCGCCGGCAAGTCAATTGCGACCGCGCTGCCGGACCGCAAAAACTATTCTCATTTGCAGTATCCGCCTTTTTTCTGCGACCTCGACGTGGACGGCGCTTCCCACCCCGAACTGCGCATCGACGGCTATGTGGGCGGCGCCATCGCGCTGTCAAAATCATTTTCCTCCGACCCATCCCAGGATCAATTTTTCCTGGCGCCGGACGATGCCGAACTCATCGCGGACGGTTCCGACGCCACCCGTCTAGTGTTCAAAGTGACCGATAAATTCGGGGCCGAACGGGCCTTCGCCACCGGAGAAGTCAGCTTTGAAACCACCGGCCCTGGACTCATCGTCGGCGACAACCCCTTTTCCTTAAAAGACAGCGGCGGGGTCGGCGCTATTTGGATCAAGACAGCACCGAGCCAGCCTGGACGAATCACCCTGACGGCTGTGCATTCATTGCTCGGCAAAAAATCCATCGAAATCAATGTCCAACCCGAAACCAAAGGCTGAAAAGGTCTGTCGTTAGTTCAACCGGAGGCGGTCGTAGGTGTCCCACTGTGACATATCCGACAAAATCACCTGGTCCCCTATTTGCAGTCCCTCGACTATTTCGATCGTGGTCACCGAACTGCGACCCAGTTTGACGGGGACGCGCAGGGCGGCGGCGCCGGCATCGACGACTTTAAACAGGCCTGCTTTGGAGTCGGCTTGACCTTGGACAGGACGGCCGACATACAGCACATTTTCGAGACGCTCCAGTTCGACGGTTCCGTCAATACTTAAGTCTGGGCGGGCGCCTTTGGGCAACGGCGCGTCCAGGGCAACGTCCACTGTCACGGTGCCATTTTCCGAAGCGGGATCAATGCGCACGACGTGACCGGGCACGATTCCGTTGCGCGTGTCGATTTGGGCCGGTTGATTGAAGGCCATGTCTCCGACGAGCGTTTCGGGAATCTTGAGCACGGCTTTGAGTTTCGCCTGGTTGGCGACGCGGGCGACGATGGCGCCCGCCGACAATTGCTGGCCTTCCTGCAAGGGCGTGGTCTGAGAGAGGTCGCCGTAACGCTGCAAGATGCCGTCCATGCCGGCACGAACTTTGAGGGCGTCCACCAAGTGGCGCTTCAGGGTGAGTTGGGCGCGGAGTTGGGCCACGCTGGCCTCCTGCGCGGCCAGTTGGGCCTTGGCCGCATCGTCGCCAATTTCGAGACGCCGCTTTTCGAGGGTGAAAAGCTTGTCCAGTTCGTCGGCTTTGGTTTTGGATTCTTTGACGACCAAAGCGGGAACCAACCCGTTTTTCCCCAGGCTGTCGTTGACATCGAAATCCAATTTGGCGGTGCTGTAATTTGCTTCCGACTCTGCGACGGTCGATTCCTGGGTCAACTTCAGGGAGGCCAACTGCACGGTCAGGTTGGCCTCGCTGGCTTCGGCGGCTTTGAGCGCCCATTCGGCGTCGAAGGCCGCTTGCTCGACGTCGGGATTGCTCAATTCCACCAGCACGGTGCCGGCTTGAACCCGCGCCCCGGGCAACACCAGAATCCGACCCACCCGCCCGGCGTTGACCGTCGCAATCCAGCGGATGTCTTCGGGAACGAGCGTCCCGTTGCCGCGCACCTCGCGAACCATTTCGCCGCGCTTGACCGTGTCCATGAAGAGCGCGGACTTTTCGACGAGGGGCGCAGCGGGTTTGAGGCGCGACAGCCCAACGGTGACGAAGGCAAGGGTGACAATCACTCCGCCAGCCAGCCACCAGCGCCGCGCCTACCGCCGTCTCCGCACAGCGGGCGAAACCGGGACGTCCATCGTCAACACGCGATTCATCTCGGCGCCACGCTTTCCTCCTTCACCACCCGTCCGTCAAACAAGCGGATGGCCTTCTGGGCGTCGCGGGCATAGCGCTCATCGTGGGTGACCAGGCAAATCGTCGCGCCTTCGCTGTGCAGCTCTCGCAACAATGCCATGACAGCATCGCCGTTTTTTGAGTCGAGATTGCCGGTCGGTTCGTCGGCCAGCAGGATCGAGGGGCGGCCGCCCAAAGCCCGCGCCACCGCCACCCGCTGTTGCTGGCCGCCGGACAACTGTGCCGGATAATGTTTCGCGCGCGGGATCATGCCTACTTTGGCCAGCGCCTCGTCCACCCGCTCGCGGCGCTCGGCCGAAGTCAACCCGCGATAGGTCAGCGGCAACTCGACATTTTCCCAGACAGTGAGATCGCCAATGAGATTGAAGCTTTGGAAAATGAAACCGATTTCGCGGTTGCGAACCCGCGCCCGCTTGGCGTAATCGAGATGCTCGACCGGCTCGCCGCGCAATTCATATCTGCCGCTGGTGGGTGAATCAAGCAGGCCCAGAATCGAAAGCAAAGTGGACTTGCCGCAGCCGGACGGCCCGGAGATGGAGACGTAGTCGCCGTGACAGATTTCGAGGTTGACGGCCGACAACGCATGCGTCTCGATTTCGTCGGTCAAGAACACCTTTTCGATGTTCTCCAGTTGGATCAGTGGAATGGTGCTTGGCATAAAGAGAAAATTATTCGTGGCGGAGCGCGGTCATCGGATTGGTTTTGGTTGCCCGGCGCGCGGGAAAATAACTTGTGGCCAGCGCCACCAGCGCCAGCAAGGCCGAGGCCCCGCCAAAGGTCATTGGGTCCATGGGCGAAACGCCGAAAAGCAAGTTTGACAGCACTCGCGTCAACGCCAGCGAGCCGGCGACGCCAATGGCAGTGCCCAGCAAGACGAGCCACATGGCTTGCTTGAGCACCAATCGCAAGACGTCGCCCGATTGCGCGCCCAGCGCCATGCGAATGCCAAGTTCATGGGTGCGCTGGTCAATCGAATACGAGATGACGCCGTACAACCCCATCGCCGCCAGCAGCAGCGCGAGCACGGCGAAAAGAGAGACGAGAAACATCGGTTGCCGTTTGGGCATGAGGGATTGATCCAGCAGCTCGTCCATCGTCTGCATGGCGGACAGCGGCAGGTCTCTGTCCAGCGACCAGACCACGCTTTGCACTGCGCCGGCCAAGGTTTTGGGATCGTCCGTCGTTCGAAGGATTGGCGAAAAATCTCGCGTCGGGATTTGGAGTTCGGGGTAATAATATTGCTCCTTTGCCTCGGCATCCAATCCGTATATTTTGACATGTCCGACCACGCCGACGATTTCCCGCCAGACCGGCTGGCCGTCCTTCAAATCAGAATTAAGATTAATCCTTTTGCCAAGGGCGCTTGCATTGGGCCAGAAATGACGGGCGAGTTTTTCATCCACGATTGCGACCGGAATGCCCGAGGCATCGTCGTGCGCCGTGAAGAACCGGCCTTGAATCAGTGGAATACCCAGAGTGCGGAAGTAACCGGCATCCACCGCATTCGGCGCGCCATGCGGCGAGGGTTGATCCGGGCCCTCGGCCAGTCCCTCGATCTCGAAGCTGGAAGTCCAGCCGTTGCCCAGAGGAACGGCTCTGCCAATGCCTGCCGACGTTACGCCCGGCAGAGCGTTTAATTTTTCCACGAGAGCCGAGCAGAAGGCCGCCACCCGGCGGGGTTGCGCGTAGTCATGTTCCGGCAAGGAAAGCCGGAAGGTCAATACGTGGCCCGGGTTGAAGCCGGGAGCGACCTTTTGCACCTGAGCAAAACTTTTCACGAGCAACCCGGAGCCCACGAGCAGCACGATGGCAAGGGCCAGCTCTGACACGACGAATAAACTGCGCAAGCGCTGGCGGTGGCGCCCTTGGGTCGCGCCATGGCCGGATTCCTTGAGCGTCTGATTGAGGTTTACCCATGTCCCCTGCCATGCCGGCGCAAACCCGAAGAGGATGCCCGTCGCTAACGACACGGCCAGCGTGAAGCCCACCACGCGCGCGTCAATTTCGACCTGTTGCCAGCCTTGGATGTATTGCGCGACGCTCGCGGGCACCGCAGCCCGCATCGCGCCAATGGCAAAATACGCCATGAGCAATCCAGCGCCGCCGCCGAGGAGCGAAAGCAGCAGGCTTTCGGTCAACATTTGCCTCACCAGCCGAAGCCGGCCTGCGCCCAAGGCCGTCCGCACCGCAATTTCCTTCTGCCGTCCAGCCGCGCGGGCCAGGAGCAGATTCGCGACATTCAGGCAGGCAATCAAAAGGACCATGGCCACGACGCCAGAGACAATCATCAATGCCGGGCGAATACTTCCCACCGCTGCCTCGCGCAAACTTTTTAGTTCGATGCCGCCCGTGCGGTAACCGCCGAACAATGCCTGGTGGCTGGCCGCAGCCACCGTTTTCATTTCCGCGCGCGCCTGGGTGAGCGGGATGCCTGGTTTGAGCCGGCCCACCGCGAACACGGATTCAACTCCTGAGGGCGGATCGGCGACTCCGGGCGTCGTCCAGACGCCGGTTTCCCCGGCCAATTTAAATCCGAAGGGCAGGATGCCGACGACGGTATAGCTATCGCCATCCAACAGCAGCGTCTGACCCACTGCGGCTGGGTCCGCCTGGAGTTCCCGCTGCCAGAAAGCGTAACCGATAACGGCCACACGGTGCGCGCCGGCCTTGTCTTCCTCGGGAAGAAACACGCGGCCCCTGATGGCGTTGACACCGAGCGTCGGGAAAAGGCTGGCGGTAACTTTCATTCCCGATAGACGTTCGGGATGCTCACGGCCAGTGTAGATAGGCGACCATCCTTCAGCCGCGCCCATGTTGGCAAACGACGCCGCGTGCTCGCGATAGTAAAGATAGGCCAGCGAAGAAATAGGAATGCCGTGAAGATTTAACTCCGGGTAGGCGTGACATATCTTAACCAATCGTTCCGGTTCCATGAATGGCAACGGACGCACCAGAATCGCATTAACGAAGCTGAAGAGGGCTGCGTTCGCGCCGATGCCCAAGGCGAGCGTAAGCACCACCACGAGGGTAAAGCCGCGATTCTTGCGCAACATGCGGGCGCTGAAGCGAACGTCCTGCATAACCGTTTCCCCGAAATCCGCGCCTTGAACTTCCCGGCATTCTTCGCGCACGCTTTGGGCGTTGCCGAAGCGCTGGCGGGCGGCGCGCGCCGCTTCCTCCGGCTGCATGCCGGCGGCGATGTGCTCCGCTGTGCGCGCTTCAACGTGGAAACGCAGTTCCTCGTCAATCTCGCGCTTCGCCGCCTGGTTCATTCCAAACGACTTCAGCCGCCGCCAAAAAGTGATGAACGTTTTCATTCGTAGCGGAGCGCCTCCATCGGTTGCACTTTGGCGTCGCGGATGGCGGGGAGCAGCACCGCAGTCACGCTGACGCTGCCTAACACCATAACCACAGCGATGTACACCCAGGGTTCGGTGATCGTGGCGGGGAGAACACTGACGAGAATCCGCACCAGGGCCACCGCAAGCAAAAGTCCGACGACGAGACCGGCTCCGATTTGCGGAAGGGTCTGTTTCAAGACCGCCATCACCACGCCGCCCTTGGAGGATCCGAGCGCCAGGCGTATGCCGATCTCCTTGGTGCGCTGGTTGACCGAGAGGGTGACTAATCCAAATATCCCCACCGCCGCCAGAAAGAGAGCAGCCGCCCCGCACATCCCCATCAACAAGCTGTCCATCGCGCCTCCATCCACGCCGTCCAGTTCCTGCTGGACGGTCGCTGCCCCGGAGGTTGGCTGGTCCGGCTGCAACCGGGTGACTTCCGCATCCACGACCTTTGCCCATGACAATGGCGAGCCGGCCTTGCCTCGAAGCAGAACATTCATCCCGGTCTGGGGATGCTGGCTCATTGGCAGGTAATAGACCGCCTCGCGCCTGTCCTTGCCGTAGGTAAGCACGTCGGGAACACAGCCCACCACCGTCAACCAGCGATCGTCGGTGGTGTCTTTGAAGCGGAGGCCGGCCGGATTTTCCGGTGGAAGAAAGCGCCTGGCAAACGTAGCATTGACTACAGCCACTGGTTCCGAGCCAAGCCGGTCCTCGTCCCCGAAACTGCGTCCCTGAAGCAATTTCACTTTGACTACATTGAAGTAATCCGGAGTGACCACCCGGGCAGTGACCGCCGGATGATCGACCTCGCGCGGATAAGATTGCCCTTCAATTTCAATCGTCCTGACCCCATGCCAGAAAGCGAATCCCTCACTGGTCAGGGCCGCTTCCAGCCCCTGCCCTTGATTCAGGTTGCGATCCAGTTGCTCAAAAAAAAGGCCGGCATTGGTCGCACTGGAAAGTTCGACTCCCACGCTCAGCATCGCTTTCGGGTCGAATGGCAAATGGACGTCGTTAAGCATCTGCCTCTGCCGGATGACCGCAAAAGCCCCGACCAGGATGACAAGCGAGGCGGAGACCTGGGAAATCACCAGCAGCCGCTGGAACCCGGCGGCGCCAAGATGCGAAGAACCGAGGGTCTGGCCTTTTAGCAATTCGTTCACATTGCGCTTGGTGGCTTGAAGCGCCGGCCAAAGGCCAGCGAGCAAGTTAACCACGAAGGTCAGGGCGGCGACGAGGGCGAGGACGTGCCCGTCTATTTCAAAGTGCCACCACGAAGGGTAGAGCCGGAGATGGGTGGTATCGCTGGGCATGCGAGACGTGGCCCAGTGCATGAGATAGCCGCCGGCCAGCGTTCCGCCGAATGCGCCTGCGGCAAAAAGGACGAGGTTTTCGGCCAGTAGCTGAAAGACCAACCGCCGGCGCGAGGCTCCGAGCGCGCTGCGGATGGCAAATTCACCGCCGCGTTTGAGCGCGCGGCCCAAGGTCAGCATCGCCACATTCGCGCAGGCGAGAAATAGGATGAAAAGCGAGACCAGCAGCATTCCAAGGAGTCCCGCCCCGACTGTATTCTCGCCGTACAATGCCCCTGTCAACGCGTCCACATAAGCTCCCACGCGGATCGACGCCAAGGCCGGTTGATCGGTCCGTCGCGGCGGTTGCAGACGCGTCCAGATGGTGTTCAGTTCAGCTTGGGCCGCGGCCCGGCTCACCTTGGGTTTCAGACGCCCGAAGACAAAGCCGGTTTCGCGATTGGCCAACTCCTCCGTCACCTCGGAGGCAATCCAAAGATCATCATTAATCGGGAACCTGAAGTCAGCGGGCATCACTCCGACGACTGTTCTGGCCACCCCATCCACCCAAACGGTCGAGCCTGGCACGTTTTGGTTTCCTTGAAATTCTTCCTGCCACAACTTGTAACTTAGAATCGCCACCGGTGCGCTCCCAGCTCTGTCTTCCCCGGGTAAAAAAGCGCGCCCCAGCAATGGTTTGGCCCGCAAGACGTCCACAAAGTTGGCCGTGATGAAACAGACCTCCCGGCGCGAGGCCTTGGCCGCCACCCGAAAATTTGCGTGGAAATCCCCGAAAGAAACCAGCCCTGCGAACGTCGTCTGTTCTCTGCGAAATTCCGGGAAGGCCCCGGCCGGCACCGTCGTCGAAACCAGCCTGTCCGGCTCCGGCAAGGGCAGGCCGCGCATGACGAGGGGGTTGATCGCACAGAACATGACGGTGACCAATCCGATGCCGAGGGTCAGCGCGGCCAGCGCGGCGGCGAGAGCGCCGGGCTGTTCGAGCAAAATGCGAAGGCCAAAGCCAAGGTCCTGAAATAATTGGTCGAGCCATGCCAGGCCGCGAATCTCACGGCATTTCTCGCGAATGCCCTGCAAGTTGCCGAACTGCTTGCGCGCCGCCCGCGCCGCCGCTTCCGGCGACATGCCGGCGGCGATATTCTCGGCCATCCGCGATTCGAGGTGAAAGCGCAGTTCCTCGTCTATCTCATGGTTCACTACCCGTCGTTGTCCGCGCGAGCAAAGCCAGCGGGCAAACTTGTGGGGCGTTTTCATGGCGTGCGCAAATGGAGATTCAAACCGTTGTCAATACCAGCGTAATGGCGCGGCAAACCCGTTCCCAAATGGCGGTTTCCTCCTCAAGCTGCCTGCGCCCGCCGCGGGTCAGGGAATAAAACTTGGCGCGGCGATTATTTTCCGACCGGCCCCATTCAGCCGCAATCCAGCCCTTCTCTTCCATGCGGTGAAGGGCGGGATAAAGAGACCCTTCCTCGACGGCCAAAATATCGTCGGACCGCTTTTGGATGCTTTGGACAATGGCGTATCCATGGAGCGGGCCGGGATTGAGAGTCTTCAGAATAAGAAGATCGAGAGTGCCTTGAAGGAGTTCCGCTTTCGAGTTTTGCATAGTCTAATAGATGTTCTAGGGGAGTATAGGACGTTCACCTAGATTGTCAAGGGGGGGTCGTTGCGACACTTTGCGCAAACTGGCGCGGGGCGCTGGCGGACGAGGATTCGGACATGAACGCCGGTCAACGTTGAATCGTTTGCTGGGCTTTGTCGGCCAGCATCTGGAGACGGAGCATGAGACGGCGGTTGCAGGCTTTTTCCTGATCGGGGGGATATTGACTGGGGGGGACTATGTTCACGGCAAAGTAAGAGGCGTCTTCGCCGTCGCTTCCTCTCACGCACCCGCCGTAAGCATAACCTTCCTGCCCTTCAAAGAGTTTCTTCGGCAACGTGTGCGCGCCATCCAGGGTCCCGTAAACCAAGAAGGGAAATTCCGAATCGTCCACCGCCAGCTTGGTGATAATCAAATTCCCTCGCTGACATATCCCAGTGAAGGCCTTGAGGAGGCTTTCTTTGTTGTAGCGCGAATCCATGCCGTCCGGGGCCGGAACAGGATTGCCCAGGTAAGCCAGCAAGGCGCGGTTGGCTTTGCTGGACATGGGGGCTCCCGTGTCGCGCTGATTGCCGGTCAATTTATCGGTAATTTCATGAAACATTTCATGGTTCCGCATGACGGTGTTTTCTCTGTCCTTCTCTCCGAAATAGACGCCGCCGTGGGAAGAAGAGTTATAAGAGTTATTCGGATAAAAAGAAATATGAAGCCAGCCGTCCGCCAAATTTGTCGCGTAAAGATGAAATTTACCGGCGCCCTTGGTTATTTTAATGCGTTGCCCGTCCTGCACGGGAGTCGGACCGCTGGGTCCGCGCGACGTGCAGAAAAACGCCAGATCGGCGCCGTCCCCTGAAGCCAAGGCGTAAGTCCCTTCAACGAGATAACCACCGCCCGGCTCGATATGTTTTCGATCTCCATGCACCGCAGTAATCGTAATCTGATCGCCCGGGGAAAATCTGGAGGCGCCCAATTCATACTCAATGATATGCGGAAATTGCGGCTGGGTATTTTCTTCCGCACCCGTTGCGAAAAGACCGGAGGCATGGAGCACAAACACGGCGGTCAAAATGGCGGCGCAGGTCAAGCGGGAATTGGGCATCATCGTTTTCATGGTAATTTTATTTAGTCGATTAACTTCGCATCAATGACACTGACACCGGTGACCACAGCATCGACGACCGTGTTGTTGTGTCGGC
Source organism: Saccharimonadales bacterium (SeqCode) (assembly GCA_035648615.1). Classification (GTDB taxonomy): domain Bacteria; phylum Verrucomicrobiota; class Verrucomicrobiia; order Limisphaerales; family Palsa-1400; genus DASRLE01. The sequence goes on from DASRLE010000044.1 coordinate 23,963, forward strand.
GATAGATATACGTTTCAGTCTGGAGCGGAACGTCGATCACATACGTGCTCGCTTGCGCAGACGAGCGTTTCGCGGGATGCAGGTAAAAGAGGGCGCCGAAAACTAACAGCAGGAGACAGAAAAGCACCGCCCCAGCCCAGGCCGGTTGCCGCCACAGAGAGGCCCAGCATGCCCGAATATTTTCCCGGATTGAGGGCGCCGCCTCCGGTTGGTTAGCGGCGATTAAAATGTTTTGTCGTATTTCCGGGCGCAAAGACAACCCCTCGGTTTCGCGGTTGAACGAAAACCGGATCGATTTCGCCGAAGCTTCCTCGCGCGCGAGAGTTCGCTGGCATGTGCCACATTTCAGAACATGCTCCCGTACGGCGGCTTGTTCCCCGGCGGGCAACGTTTCATCCAGATATTCAGGCAACAGGTCGTTAAAAGTCTCGCAATTCATGGCGTCCCTTTCTGATGAGTGCCCTCGGAAGCAAAAAGGTTCAAATCCTTGGGGATTAAATGTTCCAGGCAGCGCACGGCGTAGTAAAGGCGGGATTTCACGGTGCCGGTGGAAACCTCCGTGTGCCGCGCTATCTCCTCGATTTTCATATTCTCATAATATCGGCAAATAATGACTTCGCGGTGTTCCTGGGAAAGCTGTTGCATCGCGGCGGTCAGTCTGGCGGCGCAGAAATCCTGGTCCATCTCCGAGAGAGGGTTGGGCTGGAATGTCTCCTGCAAAACTCGTTCCTCATCGTAAACCAGGCGTTTTTGTTTCCGATGATAGCGGCGGCAGACATTGAGCAGGATGCCATGGAGCCAGGTGTAAAGCGCCGATTCTCCGCGAAATCCCGGCCGGGATTTGATCGCTTGGATCAAGGTTTCCTGCGTCAGGTCTTGGGCTTCCGTTTTATTGCCGCATAACAAATAGGCCGAACGCAGCAATCGATCTCCATGCCGGTCCACGAGCTGATGGACGTCAAAAGACTCCGCCTCTTTCGGAGCGGCAACGCGCGGAACCTTATCCATATACGATGTCTGTGCCACAAGGGGGTAAAAGGTTCATTTTTGCCTTTCGGTTTGGAGCCAACTCAGCCGCTCCATAACAGTCGTTACGACCGATGCTTCAAACGCGGAATCGCCGGGCCGGTTTGAACAGAGCCGAAGCCATCGCAACATCCAGCAAGCCAACGAGGCCCTTAAATAATTAAAGCATCTCCTGTTCGGATTTGTCACGTTGCGTTGTTGACCTTGGAGCTTGGCCAGCGCGTGCTTCTTCTGCCGCCCTTTCGAGGTTGAGGGCCAGCAACCGTTCCAAGATTTGCTCGTCGGTGAGGTCAGGGGCCAGCCATAGGCGGCAGCGACGGCGGCATTGAGTTTCTGGTGGACAAAGTCCAGCCACGCCGGACGCTCGTTGTAAAGTTTAGTGAGGGTGCGCTCTTTGAGTTTCGCGGCGCAATCGGCGTTGCGCGGTTGCAGGCGCGGATAGCGCACCATGCCGATGCCGTTTTTATCCGGCTTTACGACGTAGCGCGCCCATGGCCCATTGATGGAACCAGGGAATTCGAAAATTTTTTCCACCGTCCATTCGGGCGGATTGAGCCACCGCTCGCGAAGTTCGTTCAATTCCTTGGCGGAATCGGCAATCACGCTGCGGTATTTGTTCGGCGTTTTATCTGGACTGCCGTAGGGAGTGGGCTTTTCTCCCATCATGTAGTAGTTGGAGGCGGCAGCCCACATTTGGTTCAACTCAGACGCGGGACGCTTCAGCCTCGGAGCCGGCTCGACGGCGGGCGGTTCAGCAGGTTTCAAATCGTCGAGGAATGGAAAAGGAAAAGTTTCAAAGCAAGTGGTAGGCGTGTAGCGAGGCCGGGTTTCGAGACGGGTGCCTTGTTTCAAGGCCCACACTTCATGAACGCGAGATTGGAGCAAACCAAAGTAATAGTCATCGTTGCGAACGAAAGCGAATAACGAATGGTCTGGTAGTGTGGGTGATTCCATCCAGACAAAAAGGCGGTATTTGGCAACGGCTATGGTCGTTATGAAACGTGAAAGTCCTAAGAGTGCCGCGAGCATTCCCGGCCGCGGCTCAACATGCCGCCACCAGTACTTTGCATAGAGCGCGCGATTGTTGGCAACCCGTTGGGGGCGGATGTGTTCTCGCACATACGCAAACGGCGCTTGATATTTCGCGCAGTCCTCCTCCGTGCGGGTAAGGCCAAAATCGAGAATGAACATGTGACGCGGCCGGCGAGCGACGTCCAAACCATTCACCCAGGGAACAATTACGTCAGAGTTTGGCCGCCGATGCGGATTTGGCTGGCGCAACATTTCCAAAGCTTGTTTCTCAGTGATGTCGAAAGCGCCGCCTTTAGTGTCGCCCATAAAGGCGATATCGAAATTGGCCTGTAACAACTGCGCGGTCGTGGTGTCCGCTATCGTACCCGAAAGGTTTGCATGAATGAGAGATGGGCTGCGGCCGTTGAGCAAGCGGTCCTTTTCCGTGCCATTATCAAAGCCGACCATGCTGACATGCACGTTGGCGCCGGCCAGAATCCAAGCACGATCGCTCTCTGCAAAGAAAATATCCCCCGTCTCTTTTATGCGTTTCAGCACTGCACGGTTCGCGCCGCCACGTATTCCTTGAGTGGCAAGCAATCCAGCCCGAAGACAGCCGTCGCGGTCAATTTGTTGTCGGGCTTTTTCAAACCAATAACAGCAAAGGTCAGCTTCTGGAGGCACTCGCCCGCCGAAATTTTCAAACAACGCATCGACATAAGCGGTCCCCAGTTCACGACGAATCAGCTTGCCCCCCAAAAAAGGCGGATTGCTGACGATAACGGCGCATTTCGGCCATTCGCGTTCAGTGTAAAATTTTAAAGCATCTTCGCCCTTGTGCTCACGCGCCCTTGCTTCCTTCAATGTTTTGGCCTTGTTGCGGAAGTGCGGCACAAGAAGGGCGTCTTCATTTTGGAATCCGTCGAGATTTTGCAAAATGGGGCTGCGGTCATTGTCAAAACCATTGTCGCGCCGCCATTGCAGGTAACCAATTTGCACAGACACTTGCGCCAACTCGAAAGCGTAGGGATTGATTTCGATGGCCATCAATTGCCGCACCGTCACTTGCGGGCCAAACTTGAATCCCAGTTGCGCGGCGAACGCGATGACTTCTTTTTCGAGCGCCAAGAGCAATTGCAAAGAGACGTAAAGGAAGTTTCCGCTTCCGCAGGCAGGGTCGAGCACGGTGACGGCAGCAAGCTGCTTTTGGAATTGGGCGAGGCGGCCGCGTTGTGCGGCATTGCCTTTGCCTTTGACGTAACCAGCGGCCAGGCCGGCTTTGATTTTCGTCCAGTCGCGGCGGAAGGGTTGCATCAGGACCGGCTCGACCAGGGTTTTGATGTCGGCTTCGCTGGTGTAGTGCGCGCCCAATTGCGAGCGTTGTTCTGGTTCGAGGGCGCGTTCAAAAAGCGTGCCCATGATGCTGGGCTGGATGAATTGCCAGTCTGCTTCGGCGGCTTCGCCCAGGATGCGAAGCTCGGTTTCGTTGAGTTCAAAAACGGTCGAATCGTCAAAGAGATGGCCATTGAAATGGCGGATTTTGTGCTGGCCGAAGTTGCCGCCTGTCGCCATGACGTTGAAAAGTTCTTCCAAGGTTTTGGCGAAATGGACGGTGTCTTCGGATGCGGCTTTCAGGATTTCAGTAAAGAGATTGTCCGGCAGAAGACGCGTATCTTCGGCAAAGAGGCAAAAGACGATTCGGTTCAAAAATCGGGCGATGCGCAGATTCTTGCGCTGGGCGAAATTGACTTCGGCGCGGCTTTGGGCGTCGGTCAGCTCGGTGCTTTCCCGCTTTTGCAAGGAACGGGCCACTTCGGCGATTTTTTTGGCGAGGGCCTCGGTGACGGCGGCGGTCGTCTGCTGCGGCTTGAGAAAATTGGGCTCCTCGAACAAGGCGCGGAGAACACGAATGTTTTCCGGACGGTCGATCTGCTCGTTGGTAAATTCGTAAACCTCCTGGACTGTGCCGTTAAAATTCGTCTTGATGATGTAGCGGTCGAAATCGCAAACCACCAGCAAAGGCGGGTTGAGGAGCGATTCCCGATAGCGGAGAAGTTGCTTGTACGCTTCGTCGAGGTTTTTCTTTTTGCCTTTGTATTCCCAAGCGAAGCAGCCTTTTTTCCAGACGTCGGCAAAACCTCGCTCGGCGGGTTCTCCAGCGTCAGGCGTTTCGTCCAGGTTGAAAAGCTCGGCGTCTTTGACCACGCGTTTTTGGAAGCAAAAGAAACTGCCGCCGGAAGGATCCGCTTCGGCAGGCGTCGGCTGGCCCAGCAACCGGCACAGGTCGTCGAAATGGCCTTGATAGGCGGAGGTTTCCTTGCCTTGGTAACGTGACCATTTCTGTTTGAATTCGGCGGCGGTCATTTGGCAAAGGCCATCGTAACGAATTGCGAAGTCGCGTCAACCAGCCAAAGGGTTGCGATTTTTCGCCCTGAAAATGGAGGTCTCCCTGAAAACGTGTCAGGGAAAGGTTGACCTTTAAAACAGGCGGGTTGCTATTTCGTGGGCGAGTCTCTTTCCATACTCTTATTGCAGTGAATATGCATGGTTCTGAATTGTCGGGCCGAAGCCTCGCGGCCTCAGCCTGTCTGCATCAAGCCTTTGAAGAACAGGCGCGCCGAACGCCAGAGGCCGTCGCGCTTTCCTTTGGCGACGAGCGCGTCACCTATGCCCAGTTGAACCACCGCGCCAATCAGTTGGCCCGCCATTTGCAAAAGCTTGGGGTCAAAGCAGAAACGCCCGTGGCGCTTTGTCTGGAGAGGTCAGTTGAGATGCTGGTGGCGATTCTCGGCGTGCTTAAAGCGGGGGGAGCGTACGTGCCGATTGACTTGGCGTATCCGGCGGAACGCCTGGCGTTCATGCTGGCAGACACGCAAGCGCCCGTCCTTCTGACTCAGCAAACGTTGGCCGCCTCGTTGCCGACTCACGAAGCCAAAGTTATTTGCCTCGATGCGGAATGGGAAACGATTGCCAAGGAGCCCTCCGATAATCTTCCCTCCGTAGCGAAGGGAGATAACGCGGCTTACATTATTTTCACCTCCGGCTCGACGGGAAAACCCAAGGGCGTTTTGGTGACGCATCACAATGTCGTCCGGCTGTTTACACAGACCGAGCAATGGTACGGGTTCAACGAGCGCGATGTCTGGACGCTGTTTCATTCCTACGCCTTTGACTTTTCGGTCTGGGAAATTTGGGGCGCGCTGCTTTACGGGGGGCGCTTGGTGGTTGTGCCGTATTTGGTCAGCCGATCGCCCAGCGCGTTTTATGAATTGCTCGGGCGCGAGCAGGTGACCGTGCTCAATCAGACGCCCTCCGCGTTTCGGCAATTGATCTGGGCGGAAGAGTCGGCGGAGACGAGACAGAATCTCAACCTGCGTTACGTCATTTTCGGCGGAGAGGCATTGCAATTGGCCAGTCTGGAACCGTGGTTCGCGCGGCATCCGGACGATAATCCGCTGCTGGTCAATATGTATGGCATCACCGAAACAACGGTCCATGTCACCTATCGGCCGATTCGCCGCGCGGATGTCCAGGCCGGCTTGGGCAGTGTCATTGGTGTGCCGATTCCTGACTTGGACCTTTATTTACTGGACGAGAAATTGCAACCGGTGGCCGAGGGGTGTCCCGGAGAGATTTGCGTCGGCGGCGCGGGAGTGGCGCGAGGTTATTTGAAGCGGCCCGAATTGACGGCGGAGAAATTTATTCCGCATCCATCGGGTAAAGGCGGACGACTATATCGCTCGGGCGATCTGGCGCGATTTTTGCCCGGCGGCGAGCTGGAATATCTGGGGCGCAAGGATCATCAGGTTAAAATCCGCGGCTTTCGCATCGAGTTAGGGGAGATCGAGTCGGTCTTGCAGCAACATCCTGGCGTGCGTGAATGTGTCGTGATCGCCAAAGCGGACGGCGAGCAACAGCGGCTGATTGGTTACGTGGTGGGAAAAGTGTCCGTGACGGAGTTACGGCAATGGCTCGGTGAGAAAGTTCCCGAGTATATGATCCCGGCGGCGTTTGTTTTTCTCGACGCGCTGCCCATCACGCTGAACGGGAAGATCGATTTGAAAGCGTTGCCGGAACCGGACCGCGCGCGGCCCGCCTTGACGCAGGATTACGTCGCGCCCGCCACGCCGGAAGAAAATTCGCTCGCGAAAATCTGGTGCGAAGTGCTGGAAATCGAGCGGGTCGGATTGCACGATAATTTTTTCGAGCTGGGCGGCGACTCGATTCGCAGCATTCAGGTTCTGTCGCGAGCGCAAGCCAGCGGGCTGCGTTTTTCTTTGCAGCAACTTTTTGAACATCCAACCCTTTACGAATTGACGCGCCTGACGGACACCAAAACTGAAGACGCAGTGACCGATGTCAAACCCTTCGCACTGATTTCTGCCGAGGATCGCGCCAAACTGCCGAGCGGTCTGGAAGATGCCTATCCGATGGCGAAACTCCAGGTAGGGATGGTCTTTCATACCGATTACGATCCGACCTCGGCCATTTTCCACGATGTCTTCAGTTTCCGCTTGCAGATGCCGTTTGACGAAATTGTCTTCCGCAACGCCGCCCAACGTCTCGCTGCGCGACATGCTATTTTTCGAACCTCATTTAATTTAGGGAATTACAGCGCACCTTTGCAACTGCTGCATGCGTCGGCCGAAGTGCCCTTGAGTGTCGAAGATTTAAAGGCGCTGACGGCCGAGGAGCAGCGAGAGCGGCTGGTCCAGTGGGTTGAGGGCGAGAAACGGCATCGGTTCGATTGGGCCGTCGCGCCCTTCATGCGCCTGCACATTCAGCAATATACGGCGGATACATTTCAATGCGTCGTCAGTTTTCACCACGCGATCATGGACGGCTGGAGTCTGGCGGCAATGTTGACTGAGTTGTTCCAGGATTACGCGGCGCTCCTCAAGAGAGAGGCCGGCGAGATAGCGGCGCCCAAGGTCACTTACCGCGATTTTGTGATTCTGGAGCGGGAGGCGATGGCGGCGGACGAGGTGCGGACTTTTTGGAAAAGGAAACTGGCCGGCGCGAACGTCCAGCGCTTGCCGCGATGGCCCAAGTCAATGCGCCAAGGCGGACGCGAGCAGACCCGCGGGCCGGAAATTATTTTCCCGCCGGAAATTTTGGAGGGTCTCAAACGGCTGGGTCACTCTTTGCGCGTTCCGTTCCGGACGGTCTTGCTGGCGGCGCATTGCCGGGTCATGAGTTATTTGACTGGCCAGACCGATGTGGTGACTGGATTGGTTACCAATGGCCGTCCGCAAACCATCGACGGGGAAAAACTCATCGGTCTGTTTCTCAACACCCTGCCGCTGCGTTTACCGGCCAACGGCGGCACCTGGAAGGAACTGATTAAACAAACCTTCGAGGCGGAAAAGGAGATCATTCCCAATCGGCGTTGTCCATTGTCGGAGGTGCAACAATTGGGAGGCGGGCAGCAACTCTTTGAAACCGCTTTTGATTTTGTCCAGTTTCACGTCTATCGCGATCTGCCGGGTTACGGCAGCCACACCTTTCTCGAGGACTATTACTTCGAAGCGAACAATTTTAATTTCTACGCGACGTTCATGCTCAATGCCGAGGCCTCTGAGTTGCAGATGCACTTCGACTACAACCCCAATGAGCTGTGCGAAGAGCAAATCAAGTGGATGTGCGACTATTACGTCAACGCCCTTCATTCGATGGCCAAGGCGCCCGAGACGCGATATGAAACGCTTTCGCTTCTTCCGCCCGAGGAGCATAAGCAGTTGATCGAAGATTGGAATACGACCGCACTGGATTACCCCGAAATCTGCGTCCACCAGCTCTTCGAGCAGCAAGTCGAGAAAACGCCCGAAGCCGCCGCCGTTACTTTCGATGAGACCACCCTGACTTACCGGCAGCTTGACTCGTTGGCGAACAAACTGGCGTCGCGACTGCGGCAGGACGGCGTAGGGCCGGAAGCGCTGGCCGGCATTCATTGCGAGCGATCGATCGAGATGCTGATCGGCGTCCTCGGAGTGCTCAAAGCGGGCGGCGCTTATGTGCCGCTCGATCCTGCTTATCCCAAAGAGCGGCTGGATTTCATGAAGCAGGATGCCGGCTTGAAAGTCATTCTCACGCGCGAGATAATTCGTTTGCACACCAGCGATGACTCGGTTTGCGCGGCGACCGAGAGCGGCGCCACGCCGGAAAATATTGCTTGCATGATTTACACTTCCGGTTCAACCGGACAGCCCAAGGGCGTCCAGGTGCCGCATCGGGCCGTGGTCAACTTTCTGACCTCGATGAAGAAAATTCCCGGGTTGTCACAGGAAGATGTTCTGCTGGCGGTCACAACTTTGTCATTCGACATTGCGGGCTTGGAATTGTTTTTGCCGTTGACCGTAGGCGCCCGTGTGGTCATAGCTCGCGCGGAGACAGCGCTCGATTTTCCTGCCTTGGCCGTTTTTTTGGAAAGCTCGGCCGCCACCGTCATGCAAGCGACTCCTACTACCTGGCGCGGTTTGATTGAGAGCGGATGGGCCGGGAGCAAGAGTCTCAAGGCGCTGTGTGGAGGAGAAGCCCTGCCGCGTGATTTGGCGGAAAAATTACTCCCGCGCTGCAAGGAGCTTTGGAACATGTATGGCCCGACCGAAACTACCATTTGGTCCACCGTCGAGCGCGTGACCAGCGGGGAGGGGACGCTTCCCATTGGCCGGCCTATCGCCAATACGCAAATTTATCTCCTTGATTCACACTGGCTCCCGGTTCCAACCGGCGCGCAGGGAGAAATTTTCATCGGAGGCGACGGCGTGGCGCGCGGCTACTTTAAACGAGAGGCCCTTACCGCGGAAAAGTTTATTCGCAATCCCTTTAGCACAAAACCAGACGCGCGAATTTATGGCACCGGCGACACAGGGTATTACCTGCCCGATGGAACCGTGATGTGCGGCGGACGCGTTGACCAACAGGTTAAACTGCGCGGTTATCGAATCGAATTGGGTGAAATTGAAAACATCCTTAGCCGGCACCCTTCGGTCGCAGCGGCGGTCGTCGCCGTCAAAGGCGATCCGGCGGCCGGCCAGCGCCTGGTCGCTTATTGGGTGAGTCGAAACGGAGCTTCCGTCGCGGCCAGCGAACTGCGGGCCTTTCTCGCCCAACCGCTTCCGCCATACATGTTGCCTTCGAGCTTCGTCCAACTCCAGGAGTTGCCACTGACTCCCAATGGCAAGATTGATCGAAAAAGACTCCCAGAACCAGACAGCGCGCGCCCCGATCTGGACAAAGCGTTTACCGCGCCCCGCACCCCTATCGAGGAAGCCCTCGCGGCGGCCTGGAGCGATGTCTTGAAGATTGAGCCAATTGGCATTCACGATAACTTCTTTGCTCTGGGCGGCCATTCACTGTCCGCCATGCAGGTAATCGCCCGGCTGCGCCACGAGTTCGACGCGCCTATTACGGTAGCCAGTTTTTTTGAACATCCTACCATCGAGGAGTTTGCTTTGGAGATTATGACTCAACTTTATGACGAAGAGGTTAAAAATACTCGAGATAGGATGGCTCTTACTCGTGAGTAGCCTGGCAACCATCGCGCAATCCAACAGCTTGTTGGACACAACCTTTAATCCAGGCACCGGAGCCAACGGCATTATCGAAACGGTGCTGCCGCAACCCGATGGGAAAATCCTGATTTGTGGAAATTTCATTACTTTCAATGGGGTAACTAATAGCTACGTCGCCCGCCTTAATACAGATGGCAGTGTGGACACCAATTTCAACTCACAGGTCTCTTACTGGGTCCGCACGATGGCATTGCAACCGGATGGAAAAATCGTTATCGGAGGCTTTTTTAATTACGTAGCCGGATACTCCCGCAACCTGATCGCGCGATTAAATTCCGATGGCAGTCTTGACACAAATTTCGATCCCGGCTTGGGCGCGGTGGGAGTGTTGGGAGTGGCCGTTGATGGCGACGCTGACCCATTTATCTTCGCCACGGCGCTGCAATCGGACGGCAAGATTCTCATTACCGGCAACTTTACCAATTACAATGGCGTCAATATTAACGGCATTGCCCGCTTGACGACTAACGGGATGCTTGACACAACTTTTAATGTCGGTAACGGCTTGAACTATGCGTCGTGGGGACGCTCGCTCACCGTCCAATCCAACGGGCAGATTTTAGTAACGGGATGGTTTACCAGTTACAACAACCATCCCTTTAATCGCATGGTGCGGCTTAACCCAGATGGCTCGGCCGATCAGACTTTTAATCCTAACTTTGGCAATTTGACCGCCGTTTATGGCGTGACGGTCTTGGCCGACGGACAGTATGTCGTCGTGGGTGACTCTCAGAATACCAACGTTTATTTCATTCGAGATATGGCGGAGATCAACGCCGATGGGGCCTTCGACACCAATTTCCTGGCCGTCTCGACCGACAAAACGGAATCCATTCGTCGGCAAGCGGACGGCAAGTTTTTGATGGGCGGCTATTTTTCGGTGGTGGATGGGCAACGCTACTCCGGCATCGCCCGCTTGAATCCCGATGGCAGCCTCGATCCGAGCTTATCGGTGTCGATTGACAATTTTGTTTGGGACATAGCATTGCAGACGGACGGCAAAATTCTCTTGAGCGGCGGCTTTGCCACCGTCGATGGGGTGTTACGCAATAGCGTGGCCCGATTACTGTCTGGCTCCGCCCCTGTTTTAATGAATCCGCAAATAAGTGGCAAGGCATTCACTCTTTCGGTGCCGACCAATCCTCAAAGCACTTATACCCTCCAGTACATCACCAATGTTTCACAAACCAACTGGATCTCCATCGTTTCAACCAACGGAAATGGCGCAATAGTGTCATTGACTGATCCGGCTGCGCTTGACTCGAGCCGTTTTTATCGAATAGTCGCCCATTAATTTTATGAATCGTAACATCACCGCCCTACTTTTTTCGGCCGCCATACTGTGCGGCGCTCACCTTCACGGCTCGTCCCTCTTGGATCCAACTTTTGATCCCGGCTCAGGCGCCAATGGGCTGATTGAAACTGTCTTGACGCAACCTAACGGCAAAATTTTAATTTGTGGAAATTTTACCGTCATTAACGGAGTCACTAACAGTTACATTGCCCGTTTGAATTCCGATGGCAGCGTGGACACCAGCTTCTCCGCAAAAGTTTCCTATTGGGTTCGCACCATGTCTTTGCAACCCGATGGCAAGATTGTCATAGGTGGTTTTTTCACGAGCGTGGCCGGGCAGTCGAGACACTTGGTGGCGCGATTAAATTCCGACGGCAGCCTGGATGCGACTTTTGATCCGGGCTCCGGCGCAGTCGGAATTTTGGGCATCGCAGTGGATGGCGACGCTGATCCATTTATTTTTGCGACCGCCCTTCAATCGGACGGCAAGATTTTGATCACGGGAAACTTTACCAACTACAATGGTGTCAATATCAATGGCATTGCTCGTCTTACTTCCACCGGCGGCCTTGACACAAGCTTCAATGTGGGCGCAGGCCTGAACTCCGCTTCGTGGGGGCGTTCGTTGACCGTCCAAGCCAACGGGCAAATCCTGGTGACGGGATGGTTTACGAGCTACGATAACCAATCATTCAATCGGATGGTTCGCCTTAACCCGGATGGCACCGCCGATCAGACGTTTCATCCCTACTTTGGCGATTTGACCGCGGTTTATGGCGCGGTTGAATTGCCGAATCAACAATATGTGGTTGTAGGTGACTCTCAGAACACCAATGTCTATTTCATTCGCGATATGGCGCAGATCAATTCAGACGGTTCGTTCGACACAAGCTTTCTCGCTGTCTCCACCGACAAAACGGAATCGGTCCGCCGCCAGACTGATGGCAAGATACTGATTGGCGGTTATTTCTCCAGAGTGGATGGCTCGCCACGCACCAGCATCGCCCGACTGAATGCCGACGGCTCGCTGGATGAGACGTTTGGCGCAACAGTGGACAACTTTATCTGGTCGATGGACATTCAACCCAGCGGCCGGATTCTTATTGCGGGAGGGTTTCAAAACATTGATGGCGTTTCACGATCCGGCATCGCCCGCCTTTTGCCTTCTACCAACGGTGTCCAGGCGGCTTCCACCAACGGGCCCGCCATCAAAATTCTCCAACCCGCCGCTGCTGTTAGCCGTGTTTACACGGATACCGCGACTCTGAAGGGCACGGCGAAGAGTCCAAACGGGGTAGTGAGTGTCGTAGTTTCGAGCTTGCAAGGAGTGGTGGCGCCTTCCACGGGAACGACCAATTGGTCGGCTGTGGCAACCTTGGCGCCGGGAACCAACATTATAACCATCGCCGCCACGGATTCATCCGGGAAAACTTCCGTAACAACCCGCGAATTTATCTATGCGGCCCACGAAATGCTGACTATTACAAATACTGTGGGCGGGACGATTACCCCTCGTTTGAACGGTCGCGTGCTGCTAGCCGCCACCACCTATACGGTCGCAGCCGTGCCGGCGCCTGGTTATGTGTTTAACGGGTGGACGGGCACTTTAACTTCCTCCGCCGCGACTTTGCGTTTTGTGATGCAACCGGGAATGACTTTGCAAGCCAACTTCATTCCCAATCCATTTCTTGCCCATACCGGAACCTCCCAAGGTTTAGCTTACAATCCATCGTCCGTAACCAACGCCAGCGCCGGATTCTTTGTTTTGACCTTGGGGGCAAAAGGAAGTTACAGCGCGCAATTGATGTGGGTTGGCGTAACTTACCGTTGGAGCGGGCAGTTTTCCAATAACCTGGGCGCCCAAGAAATCATCCCGCGCCGGGGAACAACTCCTATCAACGTCAGCCTCCAATTTCAAAATGGCAACCTGCTGGCCGGCACGATTTCGGCCGGCAATCTGACTGCCAGCGTGATGGCCTACACGCCGGGTTTTGGCCGGACGAATCCGGCGACCAATTATGCGGGTCAATACACCGTGTTATTACCCGGCGGTTCAGGTTCCTCCCCGAGCGGCGACGGATATATGACTCTGACGGTTACGACGTTGGGCGAGGCGGAAACCAGCGGAATGCTGGCTGACGGGGTGTCCTTCGCGCGCAATGTGCCTCTCGGTCCAAATGGTTTGGTCCCGGTTTACTACTCCTACAATAAAGGGACTGCGGCCGTATTTGGCTGGCTGACGGTTTCTGGCATGAGTTCGACCAGCGTGCAAGGCTCGTTCCATTGGGAAAAAACTCCTTCATTTGGCGAGGATATCGAAGTGATTGGCGACCGTTATACCCGGGCGGCGGGAAGCGCTCCCGAGGTGAAGTGGACAAATGCCGTGGCAACTTTGTCCAGTGGCGGCCTGGCTGCCTCCATCATGCAATCTTTCACGTTGAATTCTGGCAATAAGTTCGCCTTTATGGCTCCTAACACCAACCGTTTCGCGCTCAGGCTGAACCCTGCGAACGGTGTTCTAGCCGGCACGTTCTTGGATCCGGCCACCCGTCGGACGACGACACTGCGCGGGGTGATATTGCAAAGCCAAGCCACGGCGGGGGGATTCTTCGTTAGCGGCGCCTCAAGCGGGCAGATCATCATCGGCCCGTCAGCAGCGACCCCATGAAATCCGAGCATTACGAAATGATCATTTGGTGGAGCGACGAAGACCAATCTTTTGTCGTGGATGTGCCACAACTTTCGGGCTGTTTGGCGCATGGATCCACCCGGCAGCGGGCCATCCGCAATGCCGAAGAGGCCATCCAGTTGTGGCTCGCGACCGCCCGCAAAGAGGGAGGGAAAATTCCGCCTCCGCGCGGGCGTCCTGGCATGTGCTTCCACTCGCCGGGTCACGGACGGCTTAAGGCATCAGTTACACCCTGAAGGACTTTGAGCGAAATCAGCAGACTTTGGCAATGGGATACCCTGATTCTCCATTCCGCCGCGATGTGGCACAAGAATAGGAGCGTGTTTACCGACGAAGACACAGTAAAGTTCCTATGACCATTGCAAAGGAAAGCTTCTCCAAATTAAACCTGGAGCAGCGCACCGCGCTTGAACATCGCCTTCTCGCGCGGCGCAACTCTCCTGCCATCCCCAAGCGGGCTGGCCCCAAGCCGCTCAACCTGGCGCAGGAAAGCCTGTGGATTATTGATCAACTGGTCCCCGGCAGTCCTCTCTACAATATTCCCCTGGCTTTCCGCATTCGAGGGCCGCTGGATTTGGCTGCGTTGGAAAAGAGCTTTGCGACGGTGGCCGCCCGGCACGACGCCTTGCGAACTCGCTTCGCCGCCGACGGGCACGGGCCTCGGCAAATTGTCCTGGATCAAGTTGAATTTCGCATGAGTGTGGAAGATTCTACCCGTTTCGATCCACCTGCCCGAAACGCCGAATTGGCGCGACGCCTCGAGCAGGAAGCCAAGGCGCCCTTTCGGTTAACGGAAGACCCGCTCATCCGCGTCATGGCTATCAAAACCGGCGCGGAAGAGCATGTGGTGTGCGTCACTTTGCATCACATCATTTCCGACAACGGTTCCCTTGGCATTCTGTTCCAGGAAGTGTCGTCGTTTTACGAGGCTGAGACGCGCCGGCAAAATCTCACGCTGCCCGCGCTGGCCGTCCAATTTCCTGACTGGGCGGCTTTTCAACGAGAAGCCGCGACGCCGGATTTGGCGCAGACTATTCAATTCTGGCGCCAGCGTTTCGACGGCGCTTCTCCCGCCTTGGACCTGCCCACGGATCGTCCGCGACCTTCGCAGCAATCCTTCACCGGAGGGTGGCGGCCCATCCGGATGCCCGCTCCTCTGGCCGCCGGACTCAAGCAAACCGGCCAAAAGCAAAACGCTACTTTATATATGACGCTGCTGGCGGCGTATTATGTCCTGCTCCATCGTTATACCAATGGCGGGGCCATCACGGTCGGTTCGCCCATCGGCCAGCGCGATCATCCGGGATGCGAAAAGATGATTGGGCTGCTCGTCAACACTATTCCTCTGCGCGCCGTTCTGGACGACGGGATGAGTTTTACGACCCTGCTGCAACACGTCCGCCGCGAAGCCTTGGATTGCTATCGACACGCCCGGACGCCTTTTGAGAAGGTCCTGGAGGAATTGCATTTGCCTCGTCATGGAACGCGCCATCCGCTTTTTCAAACCGTGTTCCAAATGATCCCCGCCCCGGCCGCGGCCTTGGTTCTGCCGGGAACAATCATCGAGGAAATTCCCTTGCAAACCGGCACGGCCAAATTTGACTTGACGTTCACCGTAATGGAAAGTCACGGTGGATTGGCGGGCAACGTGGAATTCGCCGCCGATATTTTTGACGCGGACACCGTTGACCGAATGATAGGCCATTACCGGGTTCTGCTCGAAGCAATCGCCCGCCAGCCGGATCAACCCATTGGCCTGCTGCCGCTGATGGCTGATGCGGAACGAGACAAGGTGGTCGTGACTTGGAACCAGACCGCCACAAAGTTCCCGCGAAACGAAACTGTTCATGCCTTGTTCGAGGAGCAGGCCCGGCGAACCCCGCAGGCGACTGCTTTGGCCTTGGGCACGGAGAGCATGACCTACGACGAATTGAATGGCCGCGCGAACCGGCTGGCTGGGCGATTGCAACGCCTTGGCGTCACGCCGGGCGCGGCGGTCGGGATCTGCTTGGAAAGGTCCTTCGATCTTATTGCCGGACTGATCGCCATTCTAAAAGTGGGCGCAGCGTATGTTCCCTTGGACCCAGAATATCCGCCCACTCGCTTGGCCTACATTCTTCAAGATGCGGGAGTATCGCTGCTAGTTACGTCAAAGAGTCTGACCAGCCGGATCAAGAGTCAGACTCCGGCTCTATTGATCGATGAGGAGTTTTCCGACCAGGCCGAAACGACGCGCCCCACCGCCGTCGTGCCGACAAGCCCGGCTTACATCATGTACACCTCGGGCTCGACTGGCGCGCCTAAGGGAGTGGCCGTTCCGCATCGCGCCATTGTCCGGCTGGTCCGAGACACCAACTACGCTGCCTTTGGGCCGCAAGAGGTTTTTTTGCAGTTCGCGCCGGCGTCCTTTGATGCTTCCACCTTCGAGATTTGGGGCGCGCTGCTCAATGGCGCGACCCTCGCCCTGTACCCGCCGCACTTTGATTCTCTCGAACAATTCGGGCAAGTATTGCACCAGCATCGAGTGACCACCTTATGGTTGACTGCCGGACTTTTTCATCAAATGGTGGACCATCACCTCAACGCCTTGCGCGGCTTGCGGCAGTTGCTGGCGGGCGGAGATGTCCTTTCCCCGTCCCATGTCAAAAAGGTTTTGGAAACGCTGGACGATTGCCAGTTGATCAACGGCTACGGCCCGACGGAAAACACGACCTTCACTTGCTGCTGCGCCATTCCCCGCCATTGGGACGGATCATCCGTGCCCATTGGCCGGCCCATCAGCAATACGCGCGTTTATATTTTGGACAATGCGCGGAATCCAGCGCCGGTGGGAATTCCCGGCGAACTCTGCATCGCCGGCGATGGACTCGCCCTGGGTTATTGCAATAGCCCGGAATTGACGGCCGAAAAGTTTATTAATGACTCGAATCTCGGAAGATTGTACCGCACGGGCGATCTGGCGCGATACTTGACAGACGGGACAATTGAATTTCTTGGCCGTCTTGATCGGCAGGTCAAAATTCGGGGCTTCCGGGTCGAGCCGGGCGAGATTGAAAACGCCTTGTTGCGGCATCCTGCCGTGCGGGAAGCGGTCGTCATGGTGCGGGAAGGCAAACAGTTGACCGCTTATTTCGTGCCGCAATCCTCCCTCGAAAATGCGGTGTTGCGCGAATGGCTGGCCGGACAATTGCCGCCTCACATGATGCCGGCGCATTTCGTGGCGCTGCCGGAACTTCCTCTCACGGCCAACGGGAAAGTGGACCGCCGGTTATTACCCGCTCCGCCAAGCCAAAGCGCGGACAATTCAGGCGCGCCGCGCAATGAACGAGAACAAAAATTGGCCGGGATTTGGCGCGAAGTTCTGGAGCTGAAAGAAGTCGGCATTCACCAAAATTTCTTCGAGTTGGGCGGTCACTCGCTTTTGGCCACGCGCGTCATTTCGCGCCTCAATCAGGTTTTTGGAACGGCCGTGCCGTTGCGGGATCTTTTTGAAAACCCAACTATCGCCCTGCTGGCGGAGAAAATCATTCAGCAGGAAAACCAGGGCGCTTCGCCGCCGCCGCCTTTGATTTCGCGCCGCGCTCGTCCGCGCGCCCAACTGATCCCGATATGCACACCGCCTTAGCCATCGAGCCGGAAGAGCCGATTCGTGAAGAAGCCGGCGAGCTTCTTCCGCTTTCTTTCGCGCAGCAGCGGCTGTGGTTTTTGGATCAGCTTCATCCGTGCAGCGCGCTCTACAACGTCCCGACCGCGTTTAGAATCGGCGGCCTGCTCAATATCGAGGCGCTGAAAAGAAGCCTGGAAATCATCCTGCTCCGGCACGAAGCCTTGCGCACGGTTTACCTTTTTACAAATGACAGTCCAGCGCAACGTGTTCTCGATCGCTTTGCCTTCGATTTGCCCCTGACTGACCTGAGCCGCCTATCCGACCCCGAGGGAGAACTTGGGCGCCGTTTGCGCAAAGAAGCCTGCCAGCCCTTCGATCTCGCCAAGGATCTCATGCTGCGCGCGCTGCTTTTCAAGCTTGGGCCGGCGGAGCATGTTTTATTTTTGAACGTGCATCACATCGCTTTTGATGAGTGGTCGCTGGAAATTTTATTGCGCGAGCTGGCGGCTTGTTACTCGGCGTTTTGCGAGGGACAGGAGCCCTCTTTGCCGGAACTGCCCATCCAATACGCGGACTTCGCGCTCTGGCAGCGGCAACAGGTCGCGGGAAAAGAACTGGAATATTGGACAAAACAGCTTGGGGGCGAATTACCGCGCCTCGAATTACCCACCGACCGCACTCGTCCCGCGATTCGAACTTACGAAGGCGCGCGCGAATATTTGGCGCTTTCGCCCGAACTGACCGCCGCGCTCAAAGCTTTTAGCCGCCGCGAAGCGGTCACTCTCCATGTTTTATTGCTGGCCGCCTTCCAGACCTTGCTCCACCGCTACAGCGGGCAGGAGGAGATTATTATTGGCACTCCGGTGGCGGGGCGCGGACAACTTCAGACCGAGCCTTTGATTGGATTTTTCGTCAACACGCTGGCCTTGCGCACGTCTTTTGCCGATGACCCGGCGTTCAAGGAGTTGCTGGTGCGTGTACGCGATGTCAATCTCCAGGCCTTGGCCAACCAGGACTTCCCTTTCGAACAAATTGTCGAACGGCTGCGGCCGGAACGCGGGTCGAATCAAAATCCATTGTTTGACGTCGTCTTCGCGCTGCAAAACCAGGCTGCGCTCGAACCCGAATTTGCGGGATTGAAATTCAACCTCATTGATCTTTCCACGAACAGCGCCAAATTCGATTTGACGTTTGTCGTGCAGGATAAAAAAGACACGCTCCATCTGGCGCTGGAGTACAGCACCGAAATTCTGGACGGCCCGGCGATGCGACGCATGGCGGGCCACTTCCAAACGCTCCTGGCCGGCATCGTGGCCAACCCATTGGCACGAATTTCTCAACTCCCCATTCTTACCCCGGTCGAGCGGCGTCAAATTGTCGAGGACTGGAACCGCACCACGACGGCCTATCCCCGCGATAAAACCGTCCACACCCTTTTCGAGGAGCAAGCCGCGCGCAGCCCCTCGGCCGTGGCGGTGGTTTATGGGTCTGAAGAAGTAACCTATCAGGAACTTAATGAACGCTCCAGCCAACTGGCCAATCACCTCCGCAAACTGGGCGTCGGGCCTGACACGCTCGTGGGAGTCTTAATGGATCGTTCGGTGGAAATGATTATTGCCTGGCTGGCCATTCTGAAAGCCGGCGGCGCTTATGTGCCGCTCGATCTGGACTACCCCGGCGAACGGCTTGCCTTCATGGTCGAGGACACGCGCATGCCCGTCGTTCTTACGAAATCCACCTTCCGCAAAAGGATGCCGGCCGAAACGGCCCGCTTGGTGTGCCTGGACTCGGATTGGAAAACGATTGAGCGCGAAGAAAAAGCCATTTCGCCTGCGGCGGTCACGGCGGAAAATCTCGCTTATGTCATATACACGTCCGGTTCCACTGGGAAACCCAAGGGCGCGGCCATCGTCCATCGCGGCATCACGCGGCTGGTATTCGAGACCAATTACATTCAGTTAAGTTCCGCCGAACGCATCGCGCAGCTTTCCAATAGCTCCTTCGATGCGGCCACCTTCGAGGTCTGGGGCGCGCTGCTGCACGGCGGGCGGTTGATTGGCGTTGCCCGCGAAACATTGCTCTCGCCCGCCGACTTTGCCGCGTTTCTCGAAAAAGAAAAAGTGAGCAGTCTTTTTCTCACCGTCGCCCTCTTTAATCAAATCTCGACGGAAGCTCCGCTGGCTTTTAAGTCAGTCAAGAATCTTTTGGCGGGCGGCGACGCGGTGGATCCCAAGGCGGCCCAGCGCATCCTTCAGTGCGGACCTCCGGCGCGGTTGGTCAATGGCTACGGCCCCACCGAAAGCACGACTTTCGCGGTCTGTTACGAAATAAAAGAGGTCCCGGAAAACGCCGCCTCGATTCCGATTGGCCGGCCCATTTCCAATACGACCGTGTATATCCTGGATCGTCACCTGCAACCCGTGCCGGTGGGCGTACCGGGGGAATTGCACCTCGGCGGCGACGGCTTGGCCCGCGGCTATTTGAACCGGCCTGACCTGACTGCGGCCAAATTTATTCCCAATCCCTTCGCCGGCGAGCCGGGAGCGCGGCTGTACAAGACGGGCGATCTGGCGCGGTTTTTGCCCGACGGCAATGTGGAATTTCTGGGCCGCATCGATCACCAAGTTAAAATCCGCGGGTTCCGCATCGAACTGGGAGAAATTGAATCGGTGCTTCGGCAATGTCCTGGCGTGCGCGACGCCCTCGTCATCGTCACCGAAGAAAGCCCGGGCGACAAACGGCTCATCGGCTACCTCTGCCGGACCGCAAAAGATACTTCGCCCCCTTCGGCCTTGCGCGCCTTCCTGAAACAAAAATTGCCGGACTACATGGTGCCGTCCGTTTTTATTGACCTTGACGCCTTTCCGCTGACCCCCAATGGTAAAATTGATCGCCGGGCGCTGCCCAAACCCGGCTCGATAAGAAATGCGGACGCCGACGTGCCGCCGCAAACGCACTTGCAAAGCCAGCTTCAAAAAATCTGGGAACAGGTTCTCGGTCATCAGGCTTTCGGTCCGCGCGACAATTTTTTTGAAATCGGCGGCCATTCACTTTTAGCCGTCCAGCTCATCGCGCAAATCGAAAAAGTGCTGGGCATCAAATTGCCGCTGCCCATTCTTTTCCAGGCGCCGACCGTCGAGAAACTGGCCGAGATGATTTGCCAGGAAGGCGCGCCGCCCTGCGGTTCCTCGCTGGTGGAAATCCAGCCGCACGGGGCCAGACTGCCCATGTTCTGGCTGCACACGCTGGGAGGCGGGGGCGGCGGCGGATTTTTCACCTATCGCAAGCTGGCCAATCTTCTCGGGACGGACCAGCCGTCCTACGGTTTCGTGGCGCCGGCGCAACCGCTCACCACCATCGAAAGCATGGCCGCCCATTATATCCAAGAGATGCGGGCTATTCAACCGGCGGGTCCCTATCAATTAGGCGGCTATTGTTTTGGCGGTGTCGTCGCCTACGAAATGGCCCGCCAACTCGAAGCCCAGAGCGAAACCGTTTCGCTGCTGGCGCTTCTGGACAGTTCGCCGCCCGACCTGACCGGCGAACGGACCCGCCCCGGCGCAAAACTGGCGATCCATTTTTTGAAGACGCTGCCGTTCTGGCTCACCGACATGGCGGCGCAAGGTCCCGGCCCGATGTGGAAAATGATCCGCAACAGCGGCCTCGGCCTGAAGCGCAAGCTGCATCGCGTGCTCAAACGCCGAGCCGCCGTGACTAGCCAATCGGCCACCGCTTCCAAATTGGAGGAGCTGATCGACATGTCCAATTACCCGCCCGCCTACAAGCAATTCGCGCAAGTGCATTGGAACGCCCTAATGAATTACGACGCCAAGCCCATCGAAGGCCGCGCCATTCTTTTCCGCACCGACGAACGCCATTTGCTGCGTTTGGACGCAGTCAGCGCCTGGCGCAAGCTCGTCCGCGGCGGCTTGGAAGTAAAGCGTGTCACCGGACGGCACGAAGAGATACTGGACGCGCCGCATGTCGAGCCATTAGCCGCGCATTTGAAAGAGCGCATGGCCTAAGACGACCTGTGCGTCTTCCACAGCCAAAAAGTGAAATCCACCCACGCATTTATTCTACAAATATTTGCGCAAAAGCGGCTTTAGCTCGGCCATGGTCTTGGCCGGCCAGCATTCGCGCCGGGTCATGATTGCGTTTTTGAGGGCCTCATGGCATGGCCAGCCGGGCGTCTCGGGAATCTTCGGCAACGTCCGCTTAATTACGGCCTGGGCCTGGCTGGCATTCTTGTTCATGTAGCCCACCACCATCTCGACCGTGACATGAGCTTCGTCGCTTTTCCAACAATCGTAGTCGGTGATCATGGCCATGGTGGCGTAGGCCATCTCCGCCTCGCGCGCGCATTTGGCTTCGCCAAGATTCGTCATGCCAATGACATCGTAGCCCAGCGAGTGATTGGTCAGCGATTCGGCGCGGGTGCTGAAGGCGGGGCCTTCCATATTGACGTAAACGCCGCCGTTATGGACGCGCGTCCCTTCGGCCTTGCAACTTTGGAAAAGCAATTGGCGTAGTTCCGGGCAAATCGGATCGGCCAAGGCGATGTGCGCCACAATGCCGCGCCCGAAAAAAGTGTGCTCGAACGACCGCTTGGTGCGATCGACAAATTGATCCGGCAAAACAATGTCGCAAGGACGGTATTTTTTTTGCAGCGACCCAACGGCGCTGACGCTGATGATCCATTCCACCCCGAGCATTTTCATTCCATAAATATTGGCGCGATGATTCAGTTCGCTCGGCAAGAGGCGATGCCCGCGCGCATGGCGCGGCAGAAAAACCACTTCCCGCCCCTCCAACTCGCCGGTCAAAAAATCATCCGACGGCGCGCCAAACGGCGTCTTGACCTTGACCCATTTCTGCCGCGTAAAGCCTTCGATATGATAAAGCCCGCTGCCGCCGATCAAGCCGATTCGATGAGGTTCCATAATTCTAAAAAAACCAGCCGCGATAAATCTCGTAGGCGTTGACCCGGCCTCCCGCAAAATAGTGCGTGCGGGGAAACTCGAAACAGCGCCGGGCCGGATCATAAACCAGGGTCAGCGGCTTATCGCAAATGTTTGGATCGTAGGCCTGAAATTCATTGGCCGTTGCGCCGAACAGAAGGACCGCGTGATTGATGGTCAATCGCGGGAAGGTCACAATATGCGCGATGGGCAATTGTTGAATTTCCCGGCGCCATTGCGCGGCCATTCGTTCCTGGTGCGCGCGGCTCATGGGCAGGACCATGCGCCAGTTGCCGCGTTGCGCGTAGCTTTGCCAGGCGCCGCCGCAACCGTTGCGCAGCAACTCGGGATGGGCCTCGCTGAAGCGCCGCAAGCTGGCGAAGCCCGGAATGCGAATGCGCCCGGCGGCCGGGGATGGGCGTTGCGCGCTTCGGGAAACGACCGCGCGAATCAGCGACTCATATTCGCCCGGGCTTGCCGCCGGACGGTTCGGTTCGAAAACGCTGTGCAGGAAAAATTGCCGCACGGACCGCACGACCACGAAACAATGATGCGCATAAGTGGGCGGGGGAGTTCTCTTCTGCGCGCTGCCCTTGCCCGTGGCGGTGTCAAACCGATATTCCCAAACCAATTCGTTCGGAAACGCAAACGTGTCCGCGTAAAAATCAAAAGCGCGCCTTTCCGCCGGGTGCGTCGCGCCCGCCGGGGGATTTCGAGTTTCAGCTAATGGGATTGCCTCCATAAGAAACTTGCGCCAAGTTTAGCGGCCTTTACTAATCTGACAATGCTATACGCCGCCTGGAAGGAAATTGCCCGCTCGCACGGCGGCCAGCTTGCCCTGACGGACCTGAGTTGCGGCCGCCAATGGACTTTCCGGGAGCTGGAGGCGGAGGCGGAAAAGCTGCCCGCTCCGGAACCGGTGGTCTTCCCTTCCGGGATTCGGCCCGAATTTATATTTGACGTATTGCGCGCCTGGCATCACGGGCGGATGGTTTGTCCGTTGGACGCCGGTCAAGTGGCCCCGCCCCTGCAAAACCTTCCGGAAGGATGCGCGCATCTCAAGACAACCTCGGGCAGTTTGGGCGCTCCGCAGATTATTGCGTTTACCGCCGCGCAACTCCAGGCGGATGCCGCCAACATCGCGGCGGCCATGGGTCTGCGCCGCGACTGGCCCAATCTGGCGGTCATCTCGCTGGCGCATTCTTATGGTTTTTCCAATCTCGTTTTGCCGTTGCTTTGTCATGGCGTGCCCTTGATTTTATTGCCCTCGCGCCTGCCCGAGGCCATTCGCGATGCCTGCGCCCGATTCCCCAATCTTACTCTTCCAGCGGTGCCAGCCTTGTGGAGAATCTGGCACGAAGCCGGAGTCATTTCGCCAGCCATCCGCCTCGCCATTTCGGCAGGCGCCCCGCTCTCGGTGGCCTTGGAGGACGCCGTATTCCAACGGTCGCAAATCAAGCTCCGCAACTTTTACGGCGCGAGCGAATGCGGGGGAATATGCTACGACGCCTCGCCC
>DASRLE010000045.1:0-14738 GCA_035648615.1 Saccharimonadales bacterium (SeqCode)
GGGCAACGGTGGTGGAGTTGAGGATGAAGGTGTTGCTGATCCAAGTGACGTAGGGGAATGCGCCCGCTGCCATGAGCGCGGAGGCGGCGGCGATGCCGGGCGCGGCCAGGGCACAGGTGACGGATCCGTCGAGGCGACGAAGGAAGAAAACTTGCCGCTTTTGCCCAAAGCGGATAAAAGCAGAGTGGCGCTGGCGCGCCGATTGCGCCAAGAAACGAACATGAGCCTAAAATGGATAGCGCAAAGACTGCACACGGGAGCTGCACCTGCGTCTCCAACCTGTTGCGGAAAAAATAACCCTGATTTTGTGTCAATAGTGAGGACTGACACCGGCACGGTCAAACGCTTGATCGAAATTGGACGGCATCTGGGCAAATGTTAGCAAAAGCGGTGCGGCGGAGGCAAGTCCGCCTTGTCGGTTGCACGGGCCAACCCACGTAATGTCTGATTTTTTTATATTTTGACACTGCCTCGGTTTTGACCATTCTTCCGTATGGCTCGGTCGTTGAAGATTGAGTGTGCGGCGAATGCTGCCGCGTCGCCTGCCGTGACAACAAGCTGACTGGCGACCCGGATGAACACATGATTCAAATGTTAAATGTTAACCGAAGGCATAGGCATTTCCGGAATCAATCATGTCTTTGGTTTTCACATTGCGTCAGCCGCTGGCGTCCCAGTGGAGGCACTACCCGCAACACCTATTGCGATCGGTCAGTTTTATCAGTTACAATCAAAGTTATGAAAAATAAAATAACCAACCTCACCCAGATGCGTTTGCTCCTGGGCCTCACCGCCATCGCGGCCCTGTGCCTGGCGCCGCGGGTTCGCGCCGGTGGCGGCACGTTTTACCCTACTGTGACCAACGAGACACAGTTGGTCGGCGACCATCAATTATGCCAACACAAATGGCGGCTCCTTCACGATTAATCTGCAGCCAAACACCACCTTCGACCTGCTAACAGTTAACGGTTCCGACGGGGTCGACGGCGAAATGCTGCCGATCATTGGCGGCGCGAAGGCCGTCAATCTGACCATCCTCGGCAACGGTGACACCCTCCAGCGGGACACCAACGCACCTCAGAGACGTCTGATCGAAGTGGCACAGGGATCTTCGCTGACACTGGATCAGATGACTCTGCAAAACGGCTACGCTTATGATTACGGTCCCAGCGCTTATGCGTTCAATGGCGGCGCCATCTGCAACTTCGGCACACTGGTGATCTCCAACTGCACCCTTTCCGGCAACACCGTTTCCGCTTACTTCCTCGAATACGGCGGCACCTTCTCCGGTGGCAAAGGCGGCGCCATCTATAACTCCGGGACGGTGACGATCTCCCACAGCACCCTTTCCGGCAACTCCGCCCATTACTATGACGACAACGGGCCGACCTATGGCTTTGGCGGCGGTATCTACAACGACTACGGGACGGTGACGATCTCCCAGAGCACGATTTCCAGCAACAGCGCATATTATTATGGCGGCGGTATCTACAACAATGGCACGGTGACGGTCGAAAACTCCAGCAGCATCACCGGGAACCATGTGGGATATTTCTATTATGGCGCGGACATATACAATCTCGGCACGCTTTACCTGGATGGCACCAGCATGATCGGCTTTCTCTATGGCAGCTCCGCCATTGGATTGAACCCTGCGCTAAACATCCACTCCTGGTCGTCCACCGCCCATCAGCTCGTGCTCTCCTGGAGCACGAACTACACGGGCTTCACGCTGCAAAGTTCAACCGGCCCCAGCTCGACGAATTGGACGGACGGCGCCAGCCCAGCCGTCTCGGGCGCTTCCTTCGTCGTCACCAATTCGATGTCCGCCGGCGCGCAATTCTTCCGGCTCAAGCGATGAAACACGACGAGCCGGTCATCCGAGATTGAGGCGTGAGGTGCGGATGTGCTCCGTCAGCCGCATACGATTATTCGGATTTGTGAGGGAATCCGCTGTTTCCGGCCATTGACGGGCGGCGCGAGGCGGTTGCGCGGCGGCAACTGTGGATTTCTCCAATGTTTGCTGGCATTGCTTGAATGTTCGTGGCGATTGTTTAGCTGTCAGCGGCAATTGTTTGAAGGTAATGCCAATTGCTTGGCCGTCCGTGGCGATGGTGTAAGCCGCCGCGAGGTTTGTGCCGGTGTCATGCCGGTGTGCCGGTGTCAGTCCTCACTATTTACACTTTTGCGGCATTGGGATAGGCCTTACTGATGCCGCGAAAATTACGCGTCGAGTATCCTGGAGCGATTTACCACCTCATTAGCCGGGGTGATCGACGCAAGGATATTTAAGGACGATGTCGATCACCAGCACCAGCCACTACAGCACCAGCCACTACAGCGCAGACCGCCAGGAAACCACGGAGCGAAAGGCCGAGCGTTTGGTGCGCGCGGAACTCCAGCGGCGAGCTGGAAGGGAAGGAAGAAAAACTTGCCGCTTCTGTTCGAAGGGGATAAAAGCAAAGTGGCGCTGGCGCGCCGATTACGACGAGAAATGACCATGAGCCTAAAATGGGTAGCGCAAAGACTGCACACGGGAGCTGGACCTGCGTCTCCAACCTGTTGCGGAAAAAATAACCCTGATTTTGTGTCAATAGTGAGGACTGACACCGGCATGACACCGGCATCTACATCGGCTTCACTGGCGCGACCGGCGGGAGCGATGCGGTCCAGCAGATCAGCAATTTCTCGTTCTCCTACAGCGAAGCGCCAGTGGTGTCCGTGGGGCGCGGGGCCGGGGGAACGCTGGTGATCAATTGGCCCGCGACGGTCTCGACTCAATTTGTGCTGCAGCAGAGTAGTTCGCTGGCGGGGCCGTGGACGAATGTGGGGACGGCGCCGACGGTGAACGGGCAGTATCAGGTAACGATCTCGTCATCCCAGACCGCGCAGTTTTACCGATTGATAGCGCAATAAGGACGTCAGTTTTTTGCTGACGTTGTGCGCCATAAACTGACGAATGACTATTGGATAGATCGCCCACAAATTTGCCGATGGGAAATCCGCAACACTTTGCGTACAAAACGTCAAAGAGAATAGAGCAAATGTACGGTTTGACCCCTTTTACTTTTACTTTTTCCGAGTTCTTGCTTGAACGTTTGCCGATATTGATCGAGCCTCGGCCGGAATTTAAGCGGCCGACTGGGGCAACGGGGAACTCGAAGATGAACTATGTCACGTCCGTTCGGGTTGAGAATACGGTTGTCGCAGGCTTGACTTTTGCGGCAGCGGCGACACCGTCATAGATTATGAAATCGAATGAGTACTATGGTTACATAAAACTCCCGAAGAAAAAGTCGTATCGGAGCAAAATTAGGTTGGACTTCAATGCGAACATTGCTGGAGGAGCGGGTAACACAAAGATGGAAGGATTTGCGCTACGTCTTTGGGTGCTTTCGAAGAAACCGCTGGATGGGCCGGAGATAGGTGTTAAGCTTCGTCCGGAAGAGTGGCTGGACTTGATCAATGCGATGAAGGAAGCGTTCGAATCCGCGTCCGATTTTCTCAAGGAAGCGGACGGGCAGTAAGGGTTTCTCTGTCATCAGCGGGGTCAGCGGGGTCAAACCGTACATTTGCACTATTGATCATGGGTGGCTTTCGTCTGTTGAAGCTTTGCTTGAATCCAATTCTGGGCCAGCCCTCGGCTGAGGACACTATAGATGACGCCGGGACACTCAACGCAAAGTTGACGACGCAGACCAAGGGGTCAGACCGGAATGGCGCTTAGATAAGGAATCGGTTTCGTAAGTATTTTATTTACAGTGTCTTATAGAGCTTCATCTTCCAAGTCCACAAACGCCGTGAAAATCCGAGTTATTCGCCTCCTCGGAAGCCCATTACCCATTCAACTAAGGAGCTTTTTGGTGCATTTCATATTGTATTGATCCTCAATGATTTACGCATTAACTAAGCGCCATTCGGGTCAGACCGTACCTTTGCCCAATTTTGTGTTTGAGGCCACATATTTTTAGTGCCGCGTCCAGTTGGAAAGAAGGCTGGTTGAGCAAGCGAGCCAAAAGCCATTCGGACACAATTAGAGTTGACTGGATGCGCCATAAAATGACGAAGGACTATTGGATAGATCGCCTACAAATTTACCGATGGGAACCCGCAACACTTTGCGAACAAAACGGCAAAAGAGAATAGAGCAAAGGTACGGTGACCCCTTTGGAGGCATTTGGTAAGGACATCGCAGTGCGATGTCCTACCAAAAAGAAATGGACCGCATCAACCCTCGCAAGCTACGCCCGAAAATGACGAACGATTATCGGGTAGATCCACCCACAATGAAATCCAGCCATCGGAATAAAATGGCAAAAAGATGGAGGCAAAAAAATTCTGTTCCCAATCTTTTCGCCGCTATTTTTTTGCGTTTGCCCTTTGGCGGAGGAGCTAGGCCAGGGTCTTGGACATGATAAACTGGCGAATTCGCTGCCTCCGGCAATCCACCTCTCGCTCGCGTTCGGCCACAAATCCGCAGCTCGCGAAAAACAGCCTCGCCGCCAGGCTGACTTCTGCGAAAAGGCGCGGCGCGCCGTGTTGCCGGAGCGTTTCCTCAGCCGCCGCATATAACGCCCTGCCCAACCCACGCCGGGCGAAGACCGGATGCGTAAACATAAAATCGATGTGCCCCGTCCAGTCCCATGCGATAAACGCCCCCGCCCTCCCATCGCAATTCGCGATGAACGTCTGTTGTGGGGAAACGCGGGCGTGCCACTTCGCCGGATCCATGACCGCCGGCGCCCACGCGTCGAGTTGCGCCTTGTTGTAAAACGGCGCAGCCAGGACATGAATGGCCTGCTGATAAATTTCGATCAGGCTGTGGACATCGCCCGGCTCGTATCGGCGAATAACTGGCGGCGTGTTCATCGCAGGCGGCAAGAATATCGCAGGAGGGTTCCGGCGACAATGCTTTGTCTCACATGGAAACGTCCGGAATTTTTGCTCCTTCTTGAGTTTGCGATGGTGGAGTGGACAAATTCCGGCGCGGCATTCAGGGCCGCGAACAGCATCATGATTTATCCGCAATATTTTAACGTGACCGAATAGAACAAACTTACGGTTTAACTCAAGGAACAGGATATTCTTTAATGGTATGAGCGTCGGGATCCGTCCCCCATGCTTTTTGCAGCTTCCAAGGGCTTTCTTTGGATGCCCGGCTCGCTTTGTAATGACAGGTGGACAGATCGCCGTTTTTTTGAAAGCCAAATGTAACAGATTCAAACCCCGCGCCGGAACTTGCTTCAAGATAAACCGTTCCTTGATCATTTTTGGACAAGCCGGGAAGTTGGTCTTTTTCCCTTAAGCTCTCGTAGGCTTCGAGTATGGCTCTATGGTCAGAGTGAGTTATTTCCATCAAGATGTCACCGGCAAGCGGACCGGCGCTCGTCTGTTTGAGATACATCATCCGATTTGGAAAATCCAAAGTGACGAGATGCCGCGCCAGAAAGCTCAATCCAAGCACGTTGGCATGATCCGCGGCTGCGACTATAAGGTTTGTAAAGGTCTCGCCCTCCCAAACACATTCAGGCAAAAACACCGCGATTCCTTTGATAGCGCCTTCGCTCACCAAGCCGTCAATACTACATCCGGTATCAATCAGTAAGCTGGTGCTGTCTCCGATAAGGCTGCCATGATGAATAGTGGGGCGGATAAACGGCCTTTGAGAGTCGATACCGGAAACCGTCAGCGGAAACGCTTTGCCCAGTTCGGCAGCATTCACCCGATCGGGACTCAGAAAGCGCATCATCCCGGCTGCAAAATCCAATTGGAGGCAATAGTGCTTCAAGCAGTCCATGCCAAGCACACCCATCGTATGCGGTCCCATGCGCGTGAGATCGGATGTAAAGATTTTGCCAGCAATGGGTA
This sequence comes from Saccharimonadales bacterium (SeqCode), assembly GCA_035648615.1. GTDB lineage: Bacteria > Verrucomicrobiota > Verrucomicrobiia > Limisphaerales > Palsa-1400 > DASRLE01. The sequence goes on from DASRLE010000045.1 coordinate 5,869, forward strand.
ATGGGGTGCTTCCCAGATAGATCTTGGGAGCTGCATAAATGTGACACTCCTCCTGACCGTTCCACCAGTTGATCGAGGATTGGCCAAGCCGTTTTCCCAATTGTGGCTCCAAGGATTTGTTGAAAACGGTGACTGGCGCACCGGTGTCCACATCAAATGGCAACTCTTGGCCGCTCTCCAACCGGACTGTCACAGTCAAATGGCCTCCTCGGCCTGCCTCTTTGTTTATGGTCACGGGAGGGGGGAGTTGGGAGCGGACCGGATCTTGTATCGCACAAGAACACACCAGCAACAGGCTCAAAGTCATGCCCAGTCCGCGAGCTTTCAAAATTGTTTTCAACGATTTGACTGTTCTGGTCAATCAAACGTTTCAAGCAGCTTGAGCGACCATTTGCTCTTTTCGCTCTGGCCCTTGGCCCATGCCGTTGGCGTGAAATCTTTGATCTGGCCGATCTTGGCCGCCCGCAAGCGAATAAACAAGTCCTTAGGCCACTCGAAAGGATTGAGCCCATGCCGTCCGCAACGGCCCAGCAACGTGCAAATCACCGCGTTGCGTTCGCCAGCTTCGGGATGCCCGAAAGACAAAAAGGTTCTTTTTTCCGAGCGCCAAAGGACGAATCGAGTTTTCAATGAGATTTGAAGCGATCTTCAAAACGCCGAGGCAAGCCCAGCGGATGGTTTTGAAAAATAGTGCGCACGGTGAGCGGCAGAGGATTCCGGTTCTATGGTATAACACCATGGTGATGGAAATGAATGATGTGAATACGAAACGTGCCGGCGGCGGCCCTCAGTGGTCGAGCCGGATGTCAAATCATGTAACCCTTCCTCCGGCGATTTGACCCAATTAAACCAAATTAAAGTGAACCATGAACGCAATTATCCTTTCTATTTGTCCGGTAATCAGGAAAGGCCTGATGCCTTTGTAGGGTTGCGTTAGGATTCATTGACCGCACGAATATCTTTATGTCCACAACCATTGGATGGAGCGACGTTGCTTTGCGCCTGGCCCTGAGCGTCGTGGCGGGCGCTTTGATTGGCTTTAATCGCACCGAGCGCGGCCGGCCGGCCGGCTTGCGCACGACCCTGCTGGTCTGCCTGGCGGCGTCGATTGCCATGATTCAGATGAATCTCCTGCTCGGGGTGGGCGGCAAGCGGGCCGACTCCTTCGGCGTCATGGACGTGATGCGTTTGCCGCTGGGCATTTTGTCCGGCATTGGGTTTATCGGCGCGGGGGCCATCCTGCGGAGGGGCGATCGCGTCACCGGTGTGACGACAGCGGCCACGCTTTGGTTTGTCACGGTCATGGGTTTGTGTTTTGGGGGCGGGCAAATCGGCCTGGGACTGACGGCGCTGGCTCTGGGCATGGCGACCCTTTGGCTGTTGAAGTGGGTCGAGCACAATTGCGCGCACCAGCGCAGCGCGACCCTGGTCATTACGGCCGGGGCGGAAAGTCCCACCGAGGATGAGTTGGAGGCCACCGTCAAAGCCGCTGGATTTCATATTGACTATTGGGCGGTCGCCTACCTGGAGCACGCGCAACAACGCACTTTTCGCTGTGAAGTCAAGTGGCGCGGACGGCATTCCGACGCGCGCCCGCCGGCGTTTGTCAAGGAACTGGCGCAACACCCGCGCGTGATGGATCTGCATTGGAAGCCGCTGGGAACCCAAGGATGACGAAATCACCCGATGGCCGAACCGGAATTTGTCCCACTCCCTAACCCTGCCGTCCCCTGATGCCCAAAAAGGAAATGGGCCGCTTTAATGATGCCGCAGTCAGACAGTCTCGAAACATGCAAGTCGCCCATCTATTGCGAAAGTATAACCCCAGCGAATGGGGAGGCACGGAAACGGCCGTCAAACGGCTGTGCGATGGGCTGCGCGCGCATCAGGTGCAGTCGGTCGCTTTCTGCCCGCAATTGGAAACGACCCCCGACGACGATCCTCTCGCGGAAGCCGGCCATAGCGTGAAGCGCTTTCGGGCCTGCGTGCCGGTTTGGGGAATCACTCCGGAGAATCGCCGCGCGCTCGTCTCGATGGGCGGCAACCTGATGTCCTTTGGCTTGATCTGGGATCTGTGGCGCGAACCCGGCGTTTCTGTCGTCCACGCCCATACGCAAAACCGGCTGGGCGGCATTGGGCTGACGGTTTCGCGCCTGCGCAATATCCCTCTGGTCGTTTCGATTCATGGAGGAGTTTTGGATTTGCCGGCGGCGGCCCGCGATCATTTGGCCGCGCCCTTGCAGGGCGGGTTCGAATGGGGCAAGGTCCTGGGCGCGCCTCTGCGTTCCCGCCGCGTGCTCGAAGAGGCCAATGCCATCATCACTTGCAATAAAAAAGAAGCGCAACTGCTCGAGCAAAAATATCCGCGACAAAACGTCCTGGTGCAACCCCACGGGGTTTCGGCCGAGGACTACGAAAAAGACCGCCGCCCGGCCGCCTTCGCGGCCTTCCCCTCGCTCATCGGCAAAAAAGTGCTCCTGATGGCGGGCCGGATTGACACCGTCAAAAATCAAAATTGGGTCGTCAAGGAAGCACCCCGCCTCATTAAAAAATTTCCCGACCTCATGTTTGTCATGGCCGGTTCCGTCACCGACCAACCCTATGCCAAGGCCATCGCAGAGGACATCCAGCGCCTGGGTCTGGGCGAAAACATATTATTGACGGGTGGTTTGCCGCCGGGGGATGCGCGGTTGCTCGGTTTGTTTCAGGTCGCCAAGGCGTTGGTTTTGCCGTCGCTCTCCGAACCGTTTGGGTTAGTCATTTTGGAATCGTGGGCCTCGGGCACCCCGGTCATTTCCAGCCGGACATCCGGCGCGGTCGAGTTGATCGATGAAGGAAAAACCGGCTGGCTTTTCGATCTCGACCAGCCGGAGGGTTTTCATGTTGCGGTCGGGCAGGCGCTGGCGAACCCGGAGGGAGCGGCGCGGATGGGCGAAGCGGGCAGGAAGATCGTCAAGGCCGATTACGACACGGTCGTGCTGGCCGGCCGCGTCAAGCGCCTCTATGAACAACTCATCCAGGAGATGTCATGAAGTACATTGTCATGCGCGATGATGATACGAATGCCTTGATGCCCGTTTCCTGTTTGGAACGGCTTTACCGGCCTTTTCTGGATCGCGGCCTGCCGGTCAATCTGGCCGTTATCCCCAAAGTCTCGGCCGAGGCATCGTACGTGCCGGGGCAGCCGGAAAAATTTTTAATGACCCCCAATCCTTCCAGTGCGAAGTATGTGCCCATTGGCAAAAACAAGGAATTGGTGGACTACCTTTTAGCCAATCCGCTTTATCACGTCGTCCAGCACGGCTGCTGCCATGAATCAGTTCATGGCCGGCGGGAGTTTGATCACGATGACCAGGCGGACATTGTCCACCGTCTGGAAGAAGGCGCTCATCTGCTGCGGCAAGCCGGGTTTGGCCATCCCACGACTTTTGTCGCGCCCTACGACCAGCTTTCGACCGTCAGCTTGCGCGAAGTGGCCTGCCGTTTTCGAGTGTTGTCCACCGGATGGTATGAGTGGGACCGATTGCCTCTTTCCTGGCGGCCAAAATATCTGGTCAAGAAACTGACCGGCACGCCGCATTGGCGGGTGGGCCCGATGGTCTTGCTCTCGCATCCGGGCTGCAAACTTTCCTACCAGCATTCCTACGACCAGATGATGGAGGAGATCGAGAAAAGCATTCAAAGCAGCAATCTGACCGTGCTGGTCACCCATTGGTGGGAGTATTTTCGCGATGGCCGCGAGGACGCGCCCTTTATCAACATCCTCCATCAAACCGCCAAATACCTGGCCGAGCGGCCGGATGTGCAAGTCGTGTCGTTTTCGGATATCGCCGAACAAAAAATCGCCCTGAACTGAAAGAACTCATGAAACCGGATCTACTAGAAGTCTTGCAATGCCCGCACTGCGCATCGCCTCTCACCCTCACGGACGACGAACACGATGAGCGGGAAGTTCGCCAAGGCCATCTCTCGTGCAATGGCCGCCTGCGCCATTTTTTTGAAATCAAGGACGGCATCGTTCATCTTTGCACCGGCTTTGATCATGATTTGGTCAAGAAGGAACTGGCTTACGAAAACTCGACCTACCACGGCAGCCCCCGGTTGACCGATCCCGCCATCATCTCCCAATTTCCGAGGACGCTGGCTGAACTTTGGCCGCACACCGCGCACTTCGGGCCTGATTTTGCGGCGCTGATCGACCGCATCAAGGTGCGCGAAGGCGACTGGGTCCTGGACATCGGCACCGGCCCCTGCTGGAGCAGCCGCCTGCTGGCCCAACGCGGCGCGCGAGTCGTCGCGTTGGATATCAACGAAGCCAATTTTTACGGCCTGGGCACGGCGGACATGCTTTTTGCCGCGCACGACGTTTATTTCGAGCGCGTGCTGGAAAGCATGACCCACCTGCCCTTCGCGGACAGTTCGATGGATCGCATTACTTTTAACGCCTCTTTCCATCACACGCCCGATCATAAGCAGACGTTGAAGGAATGCTTTCGAGTGCTGAAGCCGGAGGGGGCCATTGCGATGGTCAACGAAGAATTCGGTTCTTTGCGCCAGACGGTTTTCGCCAAGAAAGAAGGCTCGGACACTGGTTCGCACCATCAAATTCCTTACGCGGATTTCGACGCGGCCGCCCGGCAGGCGGGATTTCAGATCGATTTCTTCGTGGCGGATCACGTCCGCCAAAAACTGCGCCAGAAGCTGCCCGCACTCCTGAGCAGTTGGGTCGTGGGGGCGTTGGAGACCGTGCCGGGCGCATTGAAACAATTAAATTCCGCCCTCATCATTTTAACCAAAGAAGAAGGGGCAAAAACGCCGCCGCCCCGTCCCGCCGCCGCAGCCCGCGAGCCCTCGATGTCCACTCATGAATAATGCCGCTCATTTACAGACGAGTGTCGCGCCGCCCATTGTGTTGTTGGGCGTGCCCTTCGACAACGTGACGACCGCCGAAACGGTGGCGGTCATCGAACAAATGGTCGCCTCGCGCCAGCCGCATCATTTGGTCACGGCCAATGTGGATTTCCTGGTGCAGGCGCTGCACGATGTCGAACTGCACCGCATCCTGACCGATGCGCACATGGTGTTGTGCGACGGCATGCCGCTGGTCTGGGCCTCGCGCTTCCTGGGCAACCGGCTGCCCGAACGCGTGGCGGGGTCAGACTTGGTGCCGTTGTTGATTCGCGTGGCGGCGGAAAAGAAATATCGCATTTTCTTTTTGGGCGGCTCGCCCGAATCCACGGGGAAGGCCGTCGAAAATTTGCGGGCCAAATATCCTCACCTGATTATCGCCGGGCATTACTCCCCGCCTTTCGCGCCCTTGCTGGAAATGGACCATGAGGAGATTTGCCGCCGGGTGCGCGAAGCCAAACCCGATTTGTTGTTTGTTTCCTTCGGTTGTCCAAAACAGGAAAAATGGATTTCGATGCACTATCGCTCGCTGGGGGTGCCCGTCGCCGTCGGAGTCGGCGCCACCATTGATTTTCTGGCCGGACGGGCTAAACGCGCGCCGCGCTGGATGCAAAAAACCGGCACGGAATGGTGCTATCGGCTGGCTCAGGAACCGCGCCGCCTGGTGGGCCGCTATGCCCGCGATCTGACCGTCTTCAGCCGCGCCATCCTGCAGCAATGGCAGCGCCTGCAATGGAGCCGCAAAGCCGCCCCGGGCTCGCGCCTAGTCGCCGCGCCGCCCCAGATGCCGCGCCACAATTGGAAACGAATCCAGATGCCCGCGCGCATGGACGGGGAGACCGTCCGCGCCCACAGCGCTCTGTGTGAAGACGTTTCGCTGGTGGACTTGTCCAATGTAAAATTTATTGACAGCACGGGAGTGGGGCTGTTGCTGCGGCTGCAAAAGCGGGCCCACGCGCAAAAGCGCAAATTCATCCTGCTAGCCCCCAGCAAAGCGGTGCTCTCGGCCCTTCGCCTGATGCGCCTGGTCGATTTTTTTACCATCGCCCCGGATATGGCGGCGGCCCAAAAATTATTGAAAGAAGAAGGCGCGCCGGAAACGGTGCGGCTGCAAACCAATTATTTTCCCTCGCGCCCCTCCATTTTCTGGCAGGGCGAAATTACCGCGGCGAATGCCGAACAAGTCTGGCGCTCGACCGAAAGCCACATGGCCGCCATCGCCAAACCGGGCGGTAATTTTCTGATTGACCTCTCGGCGCTGCGCTTCATCGACAGCACCGGCGCGGGCGTGATGCTGCGGGCCAAGAAAAACGCCCTGCAACACGGTCTGGAAATAGTCTTTACAGGCATCCGTCCTAATGTGCGCAACGTTTTGCGCTTCGCCCAGGCCGAGACATTCCTTCTCGGCAGCGCGTCATGAAAATCGGGCTGTCCACCTCGGTCATTGGACGCGGCAAAACCGGCATTGCCCAATATCTCTTTGGGCTGGTCCGCGCGCTGGCCGCGCAAGCCGGCGATCATCGCCTGTTTCTTTTTGTGCTGGAGGAAGATTTGCCGCTGTTTGATTTCGTCCCGAAAACAGTGCGGCTGGTTCCGGTCTCGGAACGTTTCCGGCCACCCGTCAAGAACATCTTCTGGCATCAGTGGGTCCTGCCTGGCCTGCTGCGGGAATTGAAGATCGACGTCATCCACGTTCCCAGCTACCGGCGGATGCTTTTTTCCAGTCCTTGCGCGCGGGTCGCGACCATCCACGATCTTGCTCCCTGCCAGCTTGCCAAAAAATACGAGTGGAAGCGGATGATTTACGGCAAGATGGCCGCCCGACAACTGGCCCGCCGTCAAAATGAAATCATCGCCGTCAGCCACACCACGGCGGCGGACATTATGCGTTTTTTCAAGATTCCACCGGAGCGCATCCAGGTCATTCACAATGGTATTGATCACGACCGGTTTTTTCCGGCGGAGGTTGAGAAAACCGCCATTCCTTATTTTCTTTATGTGGCGCGCCTGGAGCATCCGGCCAAGAATCATTGGCGATTGATCGACGCCTTCAACCGCTTCAAGGCGGATACGAAATCCAACTGGCAGCTTGTCCTGGCGGGCAGCGACTGGCAGGCGGCTGAAGTCATCCATCAAGCCGTGCGCCAATCGCCCTACGTCCTGGACATTCGCTGCCTCGGCTTCGTGGCCGACAAAGATTTGCCCGCGCTTTACCGCGCGGCCGGTATTTTTATTTATCCTTCGTTATACGAGGGCTTCGGCATGCCGCCAATCGAGGCGATGGCTTGCGGATGTCCGGTGCTCGCCTCCGCCGCGGGCGCCTTGGGAGAGGTGCTGGGCAACGCCGCCGAGATCATTCCGCCCGAAAATGTCGCGGCGATCGCCGTGGCCATGAAAGACTTGGTGGCCGATTCCGCCAAACGCGAACGTCTTCGGCAGGCCGGATTGCGCCGCGCCCAGAATTTCACCTGGCAAAAAGCGGCTGAGGAAACGTGGCGGGTTTACGAGCGCGCGCTGGAGCAGGCGCGGCCAAACTCCGCGACGTCCACACTCAACAAGCGCAAATCGTGCGCGCCGTCTTGCCCGGCGAATTCGTAGAACAGGCGGACTTTGTCTTCCTGGGGTTGGGCGTCCATGTAACGCAACGAGCGCGTGCCGTTCGGGCTGGTCTGGCTGGGGCCTAACTCAGTTAGGGAGGTCCAAGTCATTAAATCCGTCGAAACAGCCAGCCCGGTTTTCTCTTCGTAATTTTCCGCATGACTGGCGCTGCCGTCGTAAAAGGCGATGAATTGGCCGTTTAACGGGACGACACTATTAATGCGGCGACAATAGCAATCCCAGCCCGTCGCGGCGGGTCGAAAGACGATGCCCTTCCATTCCCAATGATCCAAATCGGAGGACGTGGCGAGGCCAGTGGCCGAGAGGCATTCGCCCGTATTATAAATATCCAGAGTCGCATGAGATTGTTCGCTCGTTTTTCGGGTCGCAATCGCCACACTGAGGAACATATAAAACCGGGCTTGATGCTCGAAAATCCAAGGGTCCTTGATGCCCTCCAAACCGAGAGGAGGCCCCTTGAAAATAACTTCCACTTTCCTCGGGTCGAGTTGGCGCACATCTGTTCCCTTGATCAACGACAAACACCAGCGGCCATCGATGGGATCGACGTAGCTCGTGAAATAGCGCCATAACCCGTCCGCGCCCCGGCGCAAGGCGCTGCGTTCGATCGAGGCGCTGTGGTAGTCGCTCTTCTTGACACTCCAGACGTCTTCCCAGCGGGCCAGGTCCGTCGAGCGCGCAATACGCGCTTCACCGCCTCGGTCCGGCGCCACGCCACGGGGCCGGCGCAACCGGTAGGTTAGATACCAAGCCTTTTCGCCGGGGTCGAAAAAGACGCCGGGCGCTCCCGCCCAATAACCGCTTTGGCGGCCGGGCGGCTGAATAATGACTTGGCCAAGCGCAAGGTTCATTTAATTAAAGGGCAATCGAGATATGCTTGGTTTCCAGATAGGCGTCGAGTCCTTCGCTGCCCAATTCGCGACCCCAACCGCTTTGCTTGACACCGCCAAAGGGCGCGTTGGTCGTGGTGGGCAGGCCGTCGTTGATTCCGAGCATCCCTGCTTCAATCTGTTCCATGAGCCGAAAAGCCCGGCTCAGATCGCGGGTGAAAGCATAAGCAGCCAAGCCAAACGGCGCGGAGTTGGCGGCGGCAATCGCTTCCTCCTCCGTCTCGAACGTGGTCAGCGCGGCGACCGGGGCAAATGTTTCTTCCTTGAGGCAGAGGCTGTCTTTGGGCACGTCGGCCAGAACGGTCGTTTCCAGAAAATAGCCGGGACGTTCGAGCCGCTTTCCGCCACAAAGCACCCGCGCCCCGCGTTTCACCGCGTCGGTGATATGCTCCAGCGCTTTTTGAATGGCCGCCTCGTCAATCATGGCGCCGATTTGCACGTCCGCTTCCAGGC
>DASRLE010000046.1:0-24167 GCA_035648615.1 Saccharimonadales bacterium (SeqCode)
ATTCTTCGATCCTGGGCATCCAATTCCGGTTGCGATCTGTTACCATTCGCTTGAAGATGGCCGGGGTATCGCGCAGCGAGTCATTCAAAAGCTTTTCAATGGCAGCGCCGTTGCCGGTTTGCCACGCGGTGACTATGTCGCCATAACTTTGTTTCATCGTCTCTATCTCCTTGAGAGAAGATTTCATCACCAAGTCGTCCTCGTCCTCTGGAAAGCTTGTTATCATGTCTATCTGGAAATCCGCCGTTTCCAACCCGATGAGTTGCTTGCCCTCCTCGTGAGCTTTATCGGCAAAGTATTTATCCAAACCCTTCGCGGGATCTGCCCCCAGCTTCGCCACCGCCACCATGCTCAGCATCATTGCCGCCATCGGCGGCTTCATGGATTCGAGCATCTCGACCGGCAAGCCGCTCTCGGTCGCCTGATTAGTGAATGCGGCGTAAGTTTCGGCGGAAAGGTGTTGTTTGAGCGTTTGTCCTGCCGGCAGTTGGGCCTTGCTCATCAGTGTTACTTGCAATTGCGGGTCGGCCAGCTTTTCCACATCCGTCTCAAAAACGGCGACTTGCGACTTGCTGAACGCAGTCTCGAGGGCTGCCGGCAGAGGAAAATTCTCCGGTTTCAAAAGGTGAATGGAGCCCAGCAAATAAACGACATTATTTTTGCCTTCCACCTTCCACAACGAATGACGGTTCGTGAGTGCGCCGCCATTCTCCTCGGCCGCAATCAGCCGCAAAATGAAAGACGCCAGCAGTAAAAAAGCTCCGATGCATTTGATCCTTCGTTCTTTCATGCATGAAGGTTAACCCCCTCCAAAGTCGTGGCGAGCAAAAAACCTCGAAGCACAAAAAAGCGGGTGTATAAATGCCGTGGTGATTGCGTCCGAACCTCTTTCTCACCCAGGGAAACCTAGAAAATGAAAACGTCCTATATCATTCGCCGGGCCGTCGAATCCGACGTGGTTGCTATCAATGATATTTACAATCATTACGTGCTGCATTCGACTTGCACGTACCAGGAGGAACCAGAGCCGCTCGAGAGCCGCCGGCGATGGTTTAATCATCACGATGACAACCATCCGGTGATCGTGGCTGAAATGGAAACGCAAGTGGTCGGCTGGGGATCGCTTTCGGCTTATCACCCGCGCTCGGCTTACCGCTACACGGTGGAGAATTCAATTTATGTCCATCACCAGCATCTGAGGCACGGCATAGGATCACTTCTGCTGCAAGAGTTGATTGTTCATTCCCGCCGTCTCGGTCACTGCGTCATCATCGCCGGCATTGATGGAGAACAAACCGCCAGCGTCGCGTTGCACGCGAAATTTCACTTTGAAAAGGTCGGCCACTTCAAGCGGGTCGGCTTTAAGTTCGGACGCTGGCTTGATGTGATTTACATGGAATTAAGCCTGGACGTTCGGCCGCTGCCATGCTCCTGAAAACGATGCTTCCACCCCATTCCACCTTTAATTCTTGCTGATGGCTTTTTTGAGGTCGGGCTTGGCGGTGTCGATAGCGCGCAGGCCGATGAACCAGGCGGTGTTGTCTTTGTCGTTGCCGCCGAGCACCAGCCATTGCGGGGGGACCAGGGTGTAGGCGCCTTTGTGGACTTGCTTGCCTTGGCCGATGCAATTGACCTCGACGCGGGAGGCGCCGACGTTCTTGACTTGCAGGGTGCAACGGTCGCTCATCTTGAGTTCGCAGCTTTTATTGAGGGCGATCTTCGCGGTTTGATTGGTGATCTGGTAATAGTTCTTCCACTTGAACATCCGATGGAGGTTCTCGGCCAGTTCGGCATCCACTGGCTTATAGTTGATGGAAGGGTCGTCGCTATTGGCGCCCCAGATGAGGCGGGCTTCCAGCTTCAGGTCCGCGGCGCGCGCGCTCAAAGCAGTAGCGCCAAGTACAATGCCAGCGCAGAGGAATGTCAGTAGCCGTTGCATGGGGGGAAGAAAATCTTTAGGGGCGGCTCATTCCATTTCGACGGTGCCCTGTTCGGACTCGGGGGCGGGCATGGCGTCCGAGGCGGGTTGTTCCACTTGCGAAGGGTCTTGCAGCCAGACCACGGTCATCCCGGCGGATTGGTCATGGAAGGTGACTGCTTCCATCCCCTCGCCCGTGGAGGAAATCTCGTCAAAAGTTGTTGGGGGAGCGAACGTGAAAGGGGTCAACCGTACATTTGCTCTATTGATCAAGTTTTGTCTTACTGAAGGCGAATTTGAGGTTGCATTGACGATCATCTTAACGCAAAAAGTCGTGGGCTCAAGCATGAAATAAAGCGGATGTACGGTTTTGACCCCGTTGACGTTATGAAAAAAGGGAAAGGGAAGGAACGGACACCGCCATTACTGACATGCCGACTGCGATTGAAAGTCCAGCTCTCGCCCCGGACGCATTGCACAAAATGCTGAACCCAATGCCTGCCACGCCGCCAAAATTACCGGCGATCAGTGGCCCCAGCGTTGATGATCGGCTGCAAAAATTGATGGATTTGTTCGGCAAAAAGCTGATTTCGCAGGCCTAATTCGACGCCAAGCGGCAGCAGATCTTGGGCGAGCTGTGACCATCTCAGGTGCAACCGTGGAGCATTCTAAGCGACCGCAACCGGACGAAGATCGGCAAACCTTAGAGGACACGGCATTCGACTAAGTGTTTATCACTGGTTTAGCTTTATACGAATTACTATGTCGTAAAGCCGCTTCAATTTTTGCTCGCCAAGTTCTTTGAGTGAACCAATTGGCTTATCCAACTCCAAACGCTGAAAAGCAAACTCGTAGATTTCATCCTTCTGAAAACCTAGTTGCCGCCACCTGCCATAAATCGCCCCATATAACTGATCCCGCCACAATGCGTTGGCAGGACGCCGGAGTTTTTTTCTATTGATTGCCTTTTGTTGCCGCAACCACGAAATCACAGCTTCAAATTTTTCTGATGGAATCGTTTTGTAAGAAGTCACCTTGAATTTTCTATACAACCGCGAGAACCACATCCTGTGTGAATCTTCCCGTCCCGCATCAACATCAATTTGCGAAAGTTCATCAATCAATATCTTAACTTCGTATGCTTGTTCTTCAATAATGTGTTGAGGGCCGGGCAGGGTGACATTTTTTTGAACAATCTTTTCAGTGTGAATCATATCTCCACCAGCAAAAACATTCCCATCACCCACCACAGTCTGTCTCACCGTCTTTCGAGAGATGCTTTTTTTATTCCCTTTGACTGTAATGTGCTTTGCTTGAATTCCGGCACGGCTATTAACCATCACTTGGGCTTCGTCAGTTGCTTGCATCTGCAAATAGGAATCAATAAGTTTGCGCACCAGGCACGCATCGTCCTGCGTCAGTTCGATATTTCCGTTTCTTTCGTGCATTTCCTTAAAATCCTTCAGCAATTCGACCGTATATTTATTCGGTTCACTGTCCACAATTTTATGGTGGATACTGCAAAGCAGGATGAGATTAGCGAACGCATGACGTTCTTCGTCGCTTTGCTTTGGGTCGTATCGCGGCCAATTTGAACTCTTTGCCTTGATGTGGCATATCTCGCCCGTGATTGTTCCCGATGATTGAACAATTGTGATGTGGCAATTAGGATAAGCACAACGGTTGCAGGAAAGTGCAAATAATCTTTTGATGTCCCGGTCGGTTGGAGATTTCATATCAAATGGGAATTCACATTACACCAACTTCTTCGCAATCTGTTCTTCCAAAATTTCCTTCACCGTCAGGGCGACAATGACTTTGTGGCTGCGCTTGAAGAATGACTCGATCTCCTGCAACGCATCCGATGAATAATGGAACGATACGAAGAAGCCTTTCTCGCAATCTTCGCGCATCATCATGGCTTCAAAGGAATCAATGTCCGGGCGGCCAGCTTTGTCCTTTTGTTTTACTTGGATGGGATACCAGCGTTCTTTCAGTGCCAGTTCGCCTTCCTGTTTCTTGCGCGGCGCAGTGCTGGATGAAACGGGATAGATGCGGCCATCCACGCCCATGTCGCCAACCTGCACTTTGTTCGGAATGCCGCCGAGGGCGATAACGGCCCAATTTTCAAATTCAAACGGCGGAATGGCGCGCAACTTTTCTTCACTCCACGGTAAATCGCGGACGACAAAGCCGCGTTCGGCTTTCCAGAGCGGTTCGCTTTCCGGTAGGCCGCAAATGTCGCGCAGACGTTTGGCCATGACACGGCAAGACGTTGGCGAAATATCAATGCCAATCCATTGGCGTTTCAAATTCTGTGCCGCGACGAGTGCCGTGCCGCACCCGCAGAAAGCATCAAGCACGATGTCATTCTCACTGGTGCTTGCTTTGACGATCCGGTCTAGCAAGGCGAGGGGTTTTTGAGTCGGATAACCAAGGCGTTCTTCGCTGCCGGAGATAACAGGTTTGATGTCATCCCAAAAGGTTTGGAGCGGAACGCCGGGCATCTCTTCCAAGTAATGTTTCAGCATTGGCATTCCGGTGGTGCGATAGTAAATCTGCCCCGCTTCCTCCATCTGTTTCATCTTCTCCTTCGAGTAAGCCCAATAACGCCCCTTGTATGGCTTCACAACTTTTCCGTCGGGCGTTGTCCAATCGTAAGAAACGTCTCCGCCCGGTTTGTTTGCTGTCATGTCTGAAACTCGAAAGCGGCCCTTGTCATCGTTGTAGCGATAGTTTTGTTCGAGGTATTGCTCGTCGTAAGCAGTGAATTGTTTATTCCAAATCCATGCATTCGCTCCACCGGTGTAAAAGAAAATTGTATCGTGATTTGCGCCGTATCTTTTTGAATCGCTGTGTGCGCTACTGCGTTTCCAAACGATTTCGTTTTGAAAATTATTCTCGCCGAAAATCTGGTCGAGCATGACTTTGACGTAGTGGCTGGCGTGCCAGTCGCAGTGGTAATAAAAGCTGCCGGTTTTTTTGAGGACGCGTGCAAGTTCCACGCAACGGGGCGCATATAATCGATGTAGGCGCGGGTGGATTCGTGGCGGTCTTCAAAGGCGCGTTTCTCCTTGGTCTCGCCCCAGAAGACTTCGTAATTGCGGTTGGAGTTGAACGGCGGGTCAATGTAAATAAGGTCAACACATGCGCCCGGCAATTTCTTGAGCTGTTCCAGATTGTCGCCGCAGTAAATGACGCGGGTGTCGAGGAGCGACGATGGTTTCAATTTAGTGGTAGCGACATCGCGATGCGGTGTCTGGTCGTCACGTCGCGCCGCCCCTAACTCGGCGGGTTTCACGGCGGATTTCTTTGCCATCCCACGAGAATAGTTGTTTTCAATCGGCTTGCAAGTTTGCGTCACAGCCATTTTGGCGGCATGATGGCGACCATCATGCGGAGGGGTCAAACCGTACATTTGATTCTGCTGAAAAACCCCCTGTTTTTGGAAATGTGCGAAAAGGCTTCAAATACTGTCAAGTAGAGAACGCTTCAGGATCGTTTAGGAGCGACTTTTCCGAGACGGTTGGAGTATTTTGGTGATCCTCAAAATCGCTCGTTTTTGAAAACGGGGAGTTCTTCAGCAGAATCACATTTGCTTTATTTCGTTCTTGAACTGGTCGCAGGGTGGAATCCGGGCAATCTCCACCTTGACTCCCAATCCCCTCCAGCATTACCACTTCCCCATGCCAAATCTTAAAGATTTAACAATAGCTCAACTCCAACGCGCCATCGACATCAAACTGCAGATCGAAAAGCTGCAAGGCCAACTCGATTCGATTCAGGGCGGCGAGGCTCCATCTCCAGCCCAGGTTGAAGCCCCTGCACCGGCTAAACGCAAATATCGCATGACGGCCGCTCACAGACGTAAACTCATTAAAACTCTGGCCAAGGCGAGAGCGATACGGTGGGCCAAGATCAAAGGCACGACAGCCAATGCCGACAAGTCAGCCAAGAAGAGGAAGGTGAGCGCGGCGGTCAAGGCGAAGCTGAGGGCTATTGCGAAGGCGAGATGGGCCAAGGTGAAGGCTGAGGGGAAGAAGAGGTTGTAAAGATGGATACCCAAAATAAGGAGCGGTTTGAAAGATTACGAGCACTTGCGCCGATTGATGCGGTACAGGCATGGCTGGACGGAGATTTTGGCATTGACGATGAGCCGTCCATGATTTCGGCTGTTCGGAAAGACCCACGAGTTTCGCTTTCAGACGACGACATTATCGACGCAATTGGCGGCCCGATGGATGAAGGCTTGGATGCTCCGGCATGTTTGGAGCGTTTGGCGGGATCACGTCCTTCTGAAAAGTAAATTAAGTTTAGGAACTAGGAAGTCGCAAACCGGGACAAAATATCGGCCCGCTTACATGGAATTGAGCCTGGACGCTCCTTAAGCCGCCGGTGAGCCGATGATTTCCTGCGGGCCTGGAAATAGGAACGTGGCGCGGTCACTCGCCGGTCTCACGTCCATCTTTAGTTCTTGCTGATGGCTTTTTTGGGGTCGGGCTTGGCGGTGTCGATGGCGCGCAGGCCGATGAACCAGGCGGTGTTGTCTTTGTCGTTGCCGCCGAGCACCAGCCATTGCGGAGGGACCAGGGTGTAAGCGCCTTTGTGGACTTGCTTGCCTTGGCCGATGCAGTTGACCTCGACGCGGGAGGCACCGACGTTCTTGACTTGCAACGTGCAACGGTCGCTCATCTTGAGTTCGCAGCTTTTATTGAGGGCGATCTTCGCGGTTTGATTGGTGATCTGGTAATAGTTCTTCCACTTGAACATCCGATGGAGGTTCTCGGCCAGTTCGGCATCGACTGGCTTGTAGTTGATGGAAGGGTCGTCGCTATTGGCGCCCCAGATGAGGCGGGCTTCCAGCTTCAGGTCCGCGGCGCGCGCGCTCAAAGCAGTAGCGATAAGTACAATGCCAGCGCAGAGGAATGTCAGTAGCCGTTGCATGGGAGGAGAAAATCTTTAGGGGCGGCTCATTCCATTTCGACGGTGCCCTGTTCGGAATCGGGGGCGGGCATGGCGTCCGAGGCGGGTTGTTCCACTTGCGAGGGGTCTTGCAGCCAGACCACGGTCATCCCGGCGGATTGGTCATGGAAGGTGACTGCTTCCATCCCTTCGCCGGTGGCGGAAATCTCGTCGAAGGTTGTTGGGGGAGCGAACGGTTTCAGCGCCAGCAACAGCACGCACGCCAGCGCGGCAAATCCGGCCGCCGAGGCCAGCCAGCGCTGCCAGCCCGCCAATGGGCGCGCGTGGACGGCTTGGGGCGTCGGGGCTTCGCGCTCAATTTGCCGGGCGATCTTGCTCCAATAGAAATCTCGAGTCTCGGGAACGCTGCGCGGCATCTCCTGGCCAGCCATCGCGGCGCGCACACTGCGCAACTCAGCCGCGAAACTGTTGCCCTCGGCATCGCTGGCCAGCGCCTCGCCAACGCCGCGCGCTTCCGCTGGGGATAGTTCTCCATCCACCCAGGCCTGCAATTTTAGTTCCAAATTATGGTTCATCTCGAGTCCTCCCGCTTCAAAGCCGCCAGCAACGATGCCATGCGCCGCCGCGCATAAAACAGCCGCGACATCACTGTGCCAATCGAACACCCCATTCGCTTGGCGATTTCTTTATATTCCAACTCTTCAAATTCATGCAAAACCAGCACCGTGCGGTGTTCATGCGACAGTTGCCCGAGCGCCCGGTCAATGCGCACCCTTAACTCCGCCCGTTCCAAACCTTCGGTGGGATTGGGTGTTATCACCGGCATGTGGCGTTCGACCCCGCCTGATTCCTCTTCCATGGCCTCGATCGATTCGGCCCGCTGCCGTTTGTGCTTGCGCAACTGGTCGAGGCACAAGTTGATCACGATCCGCGTCATCCATGTGACAAAACTCGAATCGCCTTGAAACTGCACCAACCGCTGCCACCCTTTTACCCACGCTTCCTGAGAAAGATCAAGCGCTTCGTCTTCGTTGCGCATCATGCTATAAGCCCGCGCATAAATCTTGTCCCGATGCCGCCCGACCAATTCCTCAAAGGCGGTCATGTCGCCCTTCTGCGCCCAACCCACTAAATCCACGTCACTGCAAGCGGACTTATCGTGGTGTTTCGACATAAAATTCGACGGCACGGCTGGCCAAATATTCAGCCGAAATTATAACTTTCCCTTGGTGCTGGGCAATCGCCCGGCAATCCGCGGATCCCGTTGGCAGGCAGCATCTGCCGCGCGCGCGAAGGCCTTGAAGAGGCTCTCGACGATATGATGGGGTTCGTCTCCGTAAAGCAATTCCAAATGCAAATTACATCGCCCTTCATTGGCAAAGGCCTGGAAAAACTCCCGTGCCAGCCCAAACCGAAAGGCGGAAGAAGCATCCTGCGTTTTCTCCTCCGCCGTGATTTTCTTGTGGGCGGCCTTATCTAATCCTCGCCAAACCAGGCAGGCCCGCCCGCCGAAATCAATGACGCATCGCGCCAGGCATTCATCCATCGGCACATACGCTTCGCCGGTGAACGGATTGCGCGGATCGAACCCCGCTCCATAACGCCGCAGTCCCTTTTTGTCACCTAAAGCCTGCACAAACGCCTGGCCGAGGGCCAGTCCGCAGTCTTCGACGGTGTGGTGGGCATCGACTTCCAAGTCGCCCTCGCAACGCAAGGCGAGGTCCATGGTGGAATGCCGCGCGAACAAAGTCAGCATGTGATCGAAGAAAGGAATGCCCGTCTTAATCTTCGCTTCCCCGACGCCGTCGATATTGAGCGCCAGCGCAATGCGCGTTTCGCGGGTGAGCCGTTCGAGTCGTGCCCGACGAGATTTCATTCTCGTATTAAACCCGCTTTGCCGGGAAAACAAAGCGCAATCACGTCCCCATTCCCGCCAAGTAACGTTCGGCGTCAATCGCCGCCGCGCATCCCGTTCCCGCCGCCGTGACCGCTTGCCGGTAAACATGATCGGCGCAATCCCCGGCCACGAACACTCCCGGGATGTTGGTTTCCGTTCCGTGCTTGAGCTTGATATAACCATTATGATCGAGGTCAATGACGCCCTTGAAGAGCTGGGTGTTCGGAACATGGCCGATGGCAATAAACACTCCCGCGCAAGGCAGCAGGCTTTCGGCGCAAGTCTTCAGGTTTTTAAGGCGAACGCCCGTCACCTTGTCCTGGGCGACGTCGTGGATTTCCGTCACCGCCGAATCCCACACTGGAGTGATTTTCGCGTGGCAATGCACGCGTTCCGCCATGATTTTGGAAGCGCGCAAGCAATCGCGGCGATGCACCAGGAAAATTTTCGAGGCAAAGCGCGTCAGATACAGCGCCTCCTCGCAAGCCGAGTCTCCGCCGCCCACCACAACAAGCGGCTGATTGCGGAACATGGGCCACGCCCCGTCGCACGTCGCGCAATAAGTGACGCCTTTTTTTTCCAGCAGATGTTCCCCTTCCAATCCTAAATGCCGATGGCTGGCCCCCGTCGCGATAATGACGGTGTGCGTCCTGACCTTTTCGCCGTCCACTGTCAAGACGAACGGCTGCCGCGACAAATCGGCGTGCTCGACCACCTGCAACGTTTTGATGCGCGCGCCAAAACGTTCCGCCTGTTTCTGCATGCGCACCATCAATTCGTAGCCATCGACGCCCTCGGGAAATCCGGGAAAATTTTCCACTGTGCTGGTGGTGGTCAGCAACCCGCCCGGCATAATGCCAGTCAAGACCAGAGGCGCGAGGTTCGAGCGGGCCGCATAGATGGCGGCGGTCAACCCCGCGCAGCCCGTGCCTATAATGACGACTTTTTCCATAAAGGAGGCGAACCTTAGAATCATTCGCCCCAAATGGCAAGACCAGCGTCCCTTCGCCAATAGGCTAACCGGTAATAAAATCCAACCATCGGAATAAAAGGCAAAAAAATGGGAGCAAAAATATTTTCTTTCCCATCTTTTTGCCCCTATGTTTTTGCCTTGGCATCAGTCACCGAATAAAATTCTGTTAAATTCTCTTAACCAAAGGCATTGTATTCCAGAATCAATGAATTTCCCTCATTCATTTTTGGGGAAAAGCGCAGCGGCGATTGGGGTGTGCGTATGCGTATTGTCATGGCCAGGTTTGGGTGGAGCGGCGACTCCGGCTGAAGTCGATTTTGTCCGTGACGTTCAACCTATTTTCGCCAGCCGCTGCTACGAGTGTCACGGCGACAAGAAACAAAAATCTGATTTCCGTCTCGATGACCGTTCGGTGGTGTTGCACGGCGGCGAGTCTGGCAAGCCGGCCGTTGTCCCGGGCAAAAGTAGGGAAAGTTCTTTGTATCAGCGCATTACTTCCAGCAAGCCGGACGAAATGATGCCCCCAAAAGGCGAAAGGCTGGCCGCCCAACAAATAAGCGTGCTCAAAAGCTGGATCGATCGCGGCGCCCAATGGCCCGATGGTCTCGCTCAACCTGGCGGTCAAGCGTCCTTGCGGCACTGGGCCTTCAAATCGCCCGTCAAGAGCGTTCCGCCGCGCGTCAGCAATCGTAAATGGGTTCACGACCTGATCGACAATTTCATTCTGGCCCGCTTGGATAAGGAAAAACTCAAGCCTTCGCCGGAAGCCGACAAGGTCACCCTGCTCCGCCGTCTAAGTCTTGACCTGATCGGTCTGCCACCAACGATTGCGGAACTCGATGCCTTCGCGGCCGACACCAGCAAGGACGCTTACGCAAAACAGGTCGATCGCCTGCTTGCCTCGCCTCATTACGGCGAACGTTGGGGACGCATCTGGCTCGATGCCGCCCGCTATGCGGATTCCGATGGGTTCGAAAAAGACAAGCCACGCTTTATCTGGAATTATCGCGATTGGGTCATTCGCGCCTTCAATCGCGATCTGCCTTACGATCAATTCGTCATCGAGCAACTGGCGGGCGATCTTCTGCCGCATCCCACCCAGGACCAGCGCATCGCCACGGGTTTTCTGCGCAACTCCATGTTAAACGAGGAAGGCGGCGTCGATCCCGAACAGTTTCGCATGGATGCCATCGTGGACCGCATGGATGCCATCGGCAAGAGCGTCCTCGGCCTGACCATCCAGTGCGCCCAATGCCACAATCACAAATTCGACCCTCTGACGCAGGAGGAATATTACAAATTGTTCGCTTTTCTGAACAGCGATCACGAGGCGTCGATGATCGCCTACACGCCGGCGGAGGAGGAGCAGCGCGACAATTTGCTCCGCCAGATGCGCGACCTCGAGGAAGGTCTCCGCCATCAAACCGGCGATTGGCAAGCGCGCATGGACGCCTGGGAAGATTCCGTTCGAACCAACCAGCCGGAGTGGGTGACGCTGGCCTGCCAAAATTCGACCGGCGACAATGGCGAACGGTTCTACTATTTTTCGGATAATTCCATTCGCGCCGCCAGTTACGCCCCGACCAAATGGATAGCAGTCTTCAAAACGACCAATAGCCTCCCATTCATTGGGGCGTTCCGCCTCGAACAATTGACCGACGCGGACCTTCCCTGCAACGGCCCGGGCCGTTCCATCAAAGGCATGTCGGCCTTGACTGAGTTCAAGGTGGAAGCCGCCGATGCCAAACACCTGACCAATAAATTCCAGGTAAAGTTTGTCAAAGCCACGGCGGATTTCGCCAATGCGGAAAAGCCGCTCGAAGCGGAATTCGATGATCGTTCCAGTGAAAAGCGCGTTTACGGTCCGGTAGAATATGCCATCGACGGAAAGAACGCTACTGCTTGGGGAATCGACGCCGGCCCCGGACGGCGCAATCAGTCGCGCAAAGCCGTCTTCATCCCGGACAAGCCCATTGTCATGACCAACGGCGTGGTTTTGACCTTCAGCCTCGTGCAATTCCACGGCGGGTGGAACTCCGACGATAATCAAAATAACAACTTGGGCCGCTTTCGCTTCAGCGTCACGAGCGCGACCAATGCCGTGGCCGATCCGCTGCCGGCGGCCGTGCGCGAGATTTTCCAAATCCCCCGCGAACAACGCAGCCCCGCCCAGATTGCCGCCGTGTTCAGCTATTGGCGCACGACGGTTCCAGAATTTAAAGAGGCCAACGCCCAGATCGAATCGCTCTGGAAGCAATGGCCGGAAGGCGCTCCCACTCTTTCCATGGCCGCGCGCGAAAACACAGCGGCGGACGATCAACGGCGGGCCACCCGTATTCTCAACCGCGGCGATTGGCTCAAGCCGGGCCGCGAAGTAAAATCAGGCGTGCCCGCTTTCCTGCATCCGTTGCCTCCCGGCGCCGATGACAGCCGCCTGACTTTGGCCAAATGGCTGGTGGACCCCAAGTCGCCCACCACTGCGCGCGCGTTCGTCAATCGAGTCTGGCAATCCTATTTTGGCGTCGGCTTGATGGAGACGCCGGAAGATTTCGGCCTGCGCGCGCCGGATCCCTCGCATCCCGAGTTGCTGGATTGGCTCGCCGTGGAATTCATGAAACCGGCCACGCTCGCTCCCGGAGAGACATCCCTCGCTCCGCCGTGGGACATCAAACACATCCACCGGCTGATCGTCAACAGCGCCGTCTATCGGCAATCTTCCCACGTCACGCCTGAGTTGTACCAAAGAGACCAATACAACCGTTTGCTGGCGCGCGGTCCGCGCTTCCGGGTCGATGCCGAAATCGTCCGCGACATCGCGCTCTCCGCGTCGGGCCTGCTCAACGAGAAACTCGGCGGCCCCAGCGTCACACCGCCCGCGCCCGCTTTTCTCTTCCAGCCGCCCGCCAGTTACGGGCCGAAAACTTGGAATGAAGAAACCGGGCCGGACCGCTATCGCCGCGCCATTTATACTTTTCGCTTCCGCTCCGTTCCCTACCCCGTGCTGCAAATTTTTGACGCGCCCAATGGCGATTTTTCCTGCGTGCGCCGGCTGCGTTCCAATACGCCTTTGCAGGCCCTGGCGACGTTGAATGAAATTGTTTTTGTCGAGTGCGCGCAGTCCCTCGCCTTGCATTCGCTGGGTCACGGCCTGACCGACAAGGAAAGAATCACCTACGCCTTTCGCCGCTGCGTGGGACGAAAGCCCGAGGCCGATGAATTGGCGGAATTAACCGGGCTGCTGCATCGCGAAGAAAAACATCTCGGCGAAGGCTGGGTAAATACGTCCGAACTGGCCACCGGCAAGAGCGGCCCGATCGCCCATTTGCCCCAAGGCGCAACCCCCACCCAACTCGCCGCCTACACCGTGGTGTCGAGAGTGCTGCTGAACCTCGATGAAACAATCACCAAAGAGTGAGTCAAACCCATGAACTGTCAAACACATCTTTACCGCAGGCAGCATCCGCTGGCCGTGTCGCGCCGCTGGTTTCTGAAGGAATGCGGCGTCGGCCTCGGCGCGATTGCGCTGCACACGCTCCTCGGCGAGTCCGCCCAGGCCGCCCAACCCGCCCAAGCCGCCGCCAGCAATCCGATGGCGCCCAAAAAGCCGCAATTCCCGGCCAAGGCCAAGCGCGTCATTTATCTTTTCATGGCCGGCGCGCCCAGCCATTTGGAATTATTCGACAACAAACCGCAGTTGGCCAAATTCAACGGCACCTTGCCGCCGCCCGAATTGCTCAAGGGCTATCGGGCCGCCTTCATCAATCCCAATTCCACCTTGCTCGGGCCAAAATTCAAATTCGCCCGTCACGGCCAGTCGGGCGCAGAGCTTTCCGAAATCCTCCCGCATTTGGCGGAGGTGGCCGATGACATCGCCATCGTCAAGTCCATGCACACGGACGTCTTCAATCACGCGCCCGGCCAAATCCTGATGCACACCGGCTCGCAACAATTCGGCCGTCCCAGCTTGGGCGCGTGGACTCTTTACGGGCTTGGCGCCGAAGCCAAAAACTTGCCTGGCTTCGTCGTGTTCAGTTCCGGGAGCAAGGGACCCAGCGGCGGGGCGTCCAATTGGGGCTCCGGCTTTTTGCCGACGGTCTATAACGGCGTCATGTTCCGCAGCCAGGGCGATCCGATTCTTTATCTTTCGAACCCCAAAGGCGTGGACGATCAAATCCAGCAAGACACCCTCGACGCCGTCCGCGCGCTCGACCAAAAGCATTTGGACGTGGTGGGCGACCCCGAAATTTCCACCCGCATCAGTTCCTTCGAAATGGCTTGCCGCATGCAGACCAGCGCCCCCGACCTGATGGACCTTTCCAAGGAACCTAAACATATTCTTGACATGTACGGCGTCGAGCCTGGCAAGCCTTCCTTCGCCTTAAACTGCC
Organism: Saccharimonadales bacterium (SeqCode); assembly: GCA_035648615.1. Taxonomy (GTDB): domain Bacteria; phylum Verrucomicrobiota; class Verrucomicrobiia; order Limisphaerales; family Palsa-1400; genus DASRLE01. The sequence goes on from DASRLE010000046.1 coordinate 14,100, forward strand.
TGCTGGCGCGCCGGCTGATCGAGCGCGGCGTCCGCTTTGTCGAACTGTTTCACGAAGCCTGGGACCAGCACGGAAATCTGACAGCGGACTTAAAGAAAAACTGCAAAAACACCGACCAAGCCTGCGCCGCGCTGGTCAAAGATTTGAAGCAACGCGGATTGCTGGACGACACGCTGGTCATCTGGGGCGGCGAATTTGGCCGCACTCCCATGGCGCAAGGCGGCAACGATGGCCGCGATCATCACCCCAACTGCTTCAGCATCTGGATGGCGGGCGGCGGCGTGAAGCCCGGCTTGACTCTGGGCGATTCGGACGACTTCGGTTTCAACGCCACCACCGACGCCGTCCACATCCACGACCTCAACGCGACCATCCTGCGCCTGCTCGGCTTCGACCACACCAAGCTGACCTACCGTTTCCAAGGCCGCGATTTCCGCCTGACCGACGTGCATGGACAAGTGGTGGAGAAACTGCTGGCGTAAAAATAATTATCGTCGTCCCCAAGCCTCCAGCATTATACCGAAAACCCAGAGCAAAAGAAGAACCCAGAGCACGAGCCCAAAGATCTGTGTGCTCCTCGTGTGGCTTGCATAGATGGTTTCGCATTGCTTGCACCGAAACTGCTTCTTACGACTTACGCCCCAAAGGGCGGGCAAAAGCCAGCCGCCCCAATAGTACACCCACCAACGCCGCGATCGTCTCAAATCGACAGTGGGATCTCGCTCGGCACTCCCGCACTTTGGGCATGGTTTACCGGGCGCTGTCGTGTTTCGCAATAACCCGAAAGCGACAGCGAGCGGAAGGAGGCCAAAGACAATAAACATCAGGCCAATGGCCCACACCGGCGTATCCGACTTTTTCCTGAAGAGAAGGTCAATTGAACCAAGCGTGGCCAGGATACCAATCGACGCGAGAATAAGGCCTGCAATGTGTTTGAACGCCTTCACGGCACACAGATAGTTATCACACCGATCTGTTTGGGTAAAGTGCGGCCGTATCAATATCCGAGACTGGAAACGGACCGTGGGCGCCTTCAATGCGCGAGCGGAGTGGCGCCCTTTTCTTCGACGAATCGCAACCGGGAAAGGCTTCGTCGGCCAATGACTAAAATCGCCAGGCCCATCCATGACGTGACGGCCAATATAAGAGCCACTGGCAACATGCTATGGGAATCAAATATCCCGATGCTGGCGGAAGCGATGCTCGAGACGCCGATCTGCAGAAAGCCCAGCATGGCGGCCGCGCTGCCAATATTCCGATCAAAGGGCGCCAGCGCGAGCGCCGCGGCATTGGGATAGGCAAGTCCGAGACTGGACAGCGAAATGAAAAGCAAAACCAGTGTTGGAGCCAATCCGAACCAGCCAAAAAATGTTCCGGTCAAAAAGAGCAGCGCCGCCGGGCACTCCACCAAAAGCGCTCCGCGAAAAATTTGTTCGCTGGAGAATTTGCGCAGCAGCAAAACATTGATCTGATTGCTGCCGATGAAGCCGGCTGCCAGCCCCGCAAAAATTGCCCCAAAAGCGCGCGTGCTGACATGAAACACTTCCAGAAAAATAATGGGTGAGCCCGCCACATAAACGAGCAGACCGGAAAATGCCAAAGCGCCGGAAAGCGCATAGACGAGAAATTGCCGTTCCCGCAACACCACGGCATAGTTGTGTAAAATAGGAGTGACTCGAAGTGATATGCTGGGATCCGCCGGATGCCCTTCGGGCAGCCACTGCCAGCAAACCACCATGATAACAAATGCAACCAGCGCCAGGAGGATAAAGACCCATTGCCATCCCCAAGTCACCGCCACGAAGCCGCCCACCGTCGGCGCCAGCAGAGGCGATACCCCCAGGATTAAAATCAGCAGGGAAATTATTTTGGCCGTTTCATGCACCGGAAAAAAATCCCGCACCATGGCCATCGCGGCGACCTGGGCCGCGCATCCGCCCAGACCTTGCAGCAAACGCATGGCGGCCAGCCAACCGACCGTCCGCGACAGCAGGCAGAGCACCGACGCCAAAATAAATAAGGCCAGACCGGCATACACGGGCAGCTTGCGGCCAAAGCGGTCCAAGAGCGGCCCATAAAAAAGCTGGCCGGCGGCGATTCCCACAAAATAACTGGCGATGGAGAGGGAAATTTTGGCGGTCGAAGTATGCAACGCGGCGGCGATCCCGGGAAACGCCGGCAAATACATATCTATGGCAAAAGGGCTGAGGGTCGAGAGAGCGCCCAAAATCAAAATGATTAGGAGTCGGTTTCGGCTGGGGTGGGACATGGCTTTGGATATGGCGTGAAAATCTGCGCTCGGTGAAAAGTTGGCGATGGTGAGGCGGATTATCTGCCGTTCATTTTGGCGTGGAGTTTTCGAGCAATTGAATCCCCGGGTGAAGAAAACGAATGCGCCTGAGCTTGTAGAGCTTGCCGAGCGCTTGCTTGAAAGCTTTCTTGCTGACCCCGAATTTTTGCCGAATCCCTTCGGGCGAACTGTTATCGTCGAAGGCGAGACGTCCGCCGCTTTGCTCGAGAGCTTGGAGGATTTGATCGGTCAGGCCGGCGACGCGCTTGTAGCCTGACGCATCGAGCCGCAGGTCGATTTTCCCATTGGGACGAACGGCGCGGACAAAGCCCTTCAGTTTCTGGCCAGTGGCAAGCGGCGCGGCGAGGTTGTCATGGTAGAGCAGGCCGCGATGAGCATTCTCGACAATGGCGTCGTAACCGAGCGGTGTTCGGCCCAGAACCAGGAGGTTGACCGGTTGCCCGTCGCGATAACTCGGCGTATCCCGGCTCAGATGCCGGTTCAACCGCGTGCTGGCCAGAATACGGTTTGTCTTCTCGTCCACGCAGACAAAGACAATCACCCAGTCTCCGGGCCGTACCGGAAATTCCTGTTCGCGAAACGGCAGCAATAAATCCTTCGACAATCCCCAGTCGAGGAACGCTCCAACATTCTGATTGACGCTGAGGACTTTCAAATGCGCAAACTCCCCGGCCATGGCCAGCGGTGTTTCGGTGGTCGCAACCAGCCGGTCCTCGGAATCGCGATAGATAAACACATCGAGTTTGTCCTTCGGCTTGAGGTCCGCAGGAATATAACGGCCCGGCAACAGAATCTCCCCCAACTCCCCACCGTCGAGGTAGAGACCGGGCGACGATGCCCTGACGATGGCGAGCGTGTTGCGTTTGCCGAGAATGGCCATTAAACTTTGTTTAACGTGACTTTGGATTTATCTCTCAAGACCCGATCGCGGACTGCGTTCATCTTCCTTATTGTCAATGGCGTTTCCGGCCCACTGGCGATCGCCTCATCAATCCACTTCTGATCGCGCTGGGAATGCGGCGCGGAAGCGATCTGAGATTTTCGGATATTTTTCAACTTTATGCCTACCAATACTTACAACCATAATGACATCACTTTGTATTGCAAGGGGAGACCTCGTTACGTCGAAGGAAACAGCAGCCCGCTCGACTCTTCGGTCGGAATGCCCTATTTTTCTTCCATGCGACAGGCGTTTAAGGAATGGGCCATCGTGGTGGATGCGCTGAGGCAAGGCGAACAGATCATCGTTTTGCGCAAGGGCGGTTTGCGCGAGGGACGCGGCGGGTTCCAAATCGAGCAATCCGAGTTCTGGCTTTTTCCCACTTTGTTTCATCAGCAGGGCGAGACAGTTGTCCCGAAGGCACAGGCGCGGTATGCGGAGATTGCGCCGCAGTGGCCGGGGCCGGACGTGGTGCGGTTGGAATGCCTGGCGCGGGTGGTGGCTTGGCAGCGGCTGGAATCGCGGCAAGCGGCCGAAGCGTTGCGCGGCCAGCATATTTGGCGCGATGAGGTGATTGCGGAACGATTTGATTGGGGGCGCGCCAGGGAAATTCACGCCTTGGCCGTGCGCATTTATCGATTGCCCGCGCCGATTGAGCTGCCCATGCGCGAGTCCTACGGCGGCTGCAAATCCTGGGTCGAACTGGCCGAAGATATTGGCACTGAGGACGTCGCGCCGGTGCTGGATGACGAAGCGTTTGCCGTCCGATTGCGGCAGTTCAAAGAGGCGCTGGCGGTGGTTGCAAAGCCGCTGGTCTTGCCTTAGTTTTAAGCCAGGAAACGTCAACATGAACTTTCCAACACTCATTCTGGCTTCGGCCTCGCCGCGCCGCGCGGAGTTGTTGCGGCAATTGGAAATCGAATTCCAAGTGGCGCCGAGCAACGCCCCGGAAGTTGAGGGACCAAACCTGAGCGCGGGCGAAGTGGCGCAGATCAATGCCTATCGCAAGGCGCGGACGATTTCCAAAAAATTTCCCGACGCTGTCACGATGGGGGTGGACACGGTGGTGTCTCTCGGCTCGCGGCTTTTCGGCAAGCCGGCCACTTTGGCGGAGGCGCAAAGGATGTTGCTGGCTCTGCAGGGGAAGACGCATCAGGTGGTGACGGGCGTTTGCCTGATTCATTTGCGTCTGCATCATCAGAAAGTTTTCTTCGAGCAGACCGAAGTCACTTTTCGCGCGCTCACTGCCGGGCAAATCCGCCGCTACCTCGCGCAGGTCAATCCGCTGGATAAGGCGGGCGGTTATGGCATTCAGGAAAAGGGCGATCTTTTGGTGGAATCGGTTTCGGGTTCGTTTAGCAATGTCGTCGGCCTTCCGGTGGAAAGATTGCAGAGCGAACTGGCGGCGCTCGGCATTTTGCAACCCGCATTCTAAATTGCAAAAATACTGGCACGTCATCAAGATCGGCATCGGAAACACCCTGGTCTATCGCGTCAATTTTTTCGTGCGAGGCGCTTTCAGCCTCATTCCTTTGCTGGCCACCATTTACCTTTGGCGAACGGTTTACAGCGGCCAAACCGGCAAGGTGGCGGGTTACACCCTGGCCGGGATGATTTCCTATTATCTGATGGTTACGATTGTTGACACTTTGACTTCGGTCAACGAGGACGATTGGCAGATCGCGGCCGACATCAAGGACGGCAACATCAGTCAGTTTTTGCTCAAGCCCATCAATTTTTTGACTTATCGGCTCTGTCTTTTTTTTTCCGGCAAGCTGATTTACACGGCAGTGTCGATGATTCCGGTGGGCATTTTTATATTTTGCTGGCATCGCTATTTTACCGGGCCGGCTGACGGCCTTTCTTTTGGCTGCTTTTTATTATCTGTAGTACTGACTGGCTTCTTGCAGTTTTTCATGTCGTTCACCATGGCCTTGATGGCCTTTTGGCTGTTGGAGGTTTCGACGCTTATTTTCATCCTTTTTGCGCTAGAATATATTGCCGGAGGCCATCTTTTTCCGCTCAATATCCTGCCGCCCGCGCTGGCGTACGCTTTGAGTTTCACACCCTTTCCGTATCAATTATTTTTTCCAGTGAGCATTTATCTGGGACAAGTCAAAGGAGCGGCGCTCTGGCACGGGTTGCTCATTCAGACCGGCTGGGTGGTTTTCTTTTACGGACTGTGCCTCGTGGTCTGGCGGCGCGGCCTGCTAAAATATTCGGCGGTGGGAGGATAACCATGGACCTTCGCCGCTACGCCACCATTTACCTCGCGCTCTGGCGGAATTCCGTCGTGCGCGAAATGAGTTTCAAAAGCAACTTCCTGCTTTGGATTGTGGTCGAGCTTCTGTGGTTTGGTTTGCAACTCAGTTTCATCGGCGTGATTTATCTTCATACCGATCACATTGCGTCGTGGAGCAAATGGCAGGTCATCATGCTGGTCGGGGCCAGCCATTTTATTCAGCAAATTTTCCAGGCCTTTTTTCTGACCAATTGCACCCAGCTTTCCGAATTGATTCGCACGGGCCGCCTCGACTTCATGCTTTTATTGCCGATCAACACCCGCTTTCTTATTTCCTTGCGTCAGGTGGATTTGGGCGGCTTCGTCAACGCCGCCTCCGCCCTAGGCGTGATGGCCTACGCGGGCCGGCAACTCCATTTGGTCCCGAGCATGGCGCAGGCGATTGGTTTTCTGCTCTTGTGCATGGCCGGCATTCTTATCCATTACTCGCTGATGTTTCTTCTTTCCGCCGTGGCTTTTTGGACGGTGCGGGCGCAGGGAATTGTCTGGGGCTACTACAGCTTGTTCAACATCGCGCGCTTGCCGGACGCGGCCTTCCAGGGATTTTTCCGCATTTTCTTCACCTTCGCCATTCCGATGCTTCTGGTGGCCAACGTGCCGGTCAAGCTGCTGCTCAACCGCCTCAATTCGCCGCGCGAAATGCTCTGGCTGCTCGGCATGGGAGCGGTGTGTTTTGTGGTTTCCGAAGTGTTCTGGAGATTTTCACTTCGGCGTTACACCAGCGCCAGCGCATGACGCATCCGGTTGGAAAAGCGCGGCCAAAGCCAGGCATCCGCCCAGCGCCAGCACGGCCCCGCAAAACAGCTCCTTTTTCCAGGACAACGGATGCGGGCTTGTGTAAAGTATAATAATCGCCAGGCTGGCGAGCAAAAGATCCCCGCCAAATAAATACCAGCGCGGGATGACCGGCTTCGCCGGAGGCGCGGCTTCCGGCTGGGTTTCGCGCATGAGCGAGCGGACGCCCGAACCCGCCGGCGCGCGCGGCTGGAGAAGCGTTTCCAAATTCCGACCCAACGTTTGCTTTGCCATCCCCTCCAGCGTGTAAAAACCCGCGTCCGGAAACAATGCTTATTTTGCGGGCGGTCTGGACAATTTGCGGGTTGGATGTATTTTATTGCTGTGATTTTTTCAAAGGTTCTTTTGTTGAAGGTCCTGCTCGGGTTTGGTTTTGGCCTCGTCATCCTGGCGCTGCTGTGAGGCGATTTCGTTATGTCTTTGATCCCCTCTGTTTGATTTGTTGCCTGCTTTATGCGACGAATCGATGGCTGATCAAGCCGCATTGTCATATCGTTTTCTTTCATAGCTGGTTCAATGACTTGCTGCTCATTCCCTGCGCCCTTCCGCCGCTTTTGCTGATTCAGCGCTGGCTTGGATTGCGCACGCACGACCGCCCTCCGACCGCTGCTGAAGTTGCCGCTCATGTGGTGGGATGGTCTATTTTATTCGAGGTCATTGGGCCGCACATCTTGCCGACGACCGGCGATCCTTGGGATGCGGTTGCGTATGCGGTGGGGGGAGTGGTCGCGTTTGGGTGGTGGCGCTGGTTCGAACGGGAACAGCCCGAAACCTCGGCGAATTTTGATTGGCTGGTCCCGTATTATCGCGCGATGGAATGGATTCTGGCCGGCCCGAAACTGCAACGTTGCCGCGCCGCTTTTCTAAATTCGTTGCCCGCGCCGCGCCACGCGCTCATCGTCGGGCAAGGCACGGGGCGTTTCGCCGAAGCCCTCTTGCGCGCCCATCCGAATATCCGTTGCACTTGCGTGGATTCCAGCCGTCGGATGCTCGAGGTGGCTCGCCTCCATCTCGAAGCGCGCGGGCTGGACATGGCGCTGGTGGACTTCGTTCACGCTGATATTCTGGAATGGTCTCCGCCCCCGGAAGCCTTCGATTTGGTGGTCACCCATTTTGTGCTGGACTGTTTTCGTCCCGATCAATTGGCCAAGATCATGCCTTCTCTCGCGGTCGCGGCCACTCCGGACGCCCGCTGGTTGCTGGCGGATTTTCAGGAGCCTGCCGCCGGTCTGGCCCGCTGGCGCGCCCGGGCGATTCTGGAGATGATGTATTTATTTTTTCGCGGCGCGGTGGGTTTGCCGGCGGCGGAGTTAACCTGCCCGGATGCGTGGCTGGTGCAGAACGGGTTCACCTTGCGCGAGCGGCAGACCTTCGAATGGGGCCTGCTGCATAGTGATTTATGGGTCAGCCGCGCCGCCGGCTAACCTCCCGAAGCGAAGCCCGGAAACAGTGGCACTGGAATGAGGATTGGCCCGTTCGATTTCGGGACGGTCTTCCAACTCTGCCTGGACCAAATCGCCCACCATGCCGGAAAAATCCCAGCGCCGTTTCCAACCCAGAATTTTTTCGGCCTTGGCACAGTCGCCGCATAATCCGACCGTGACCGAACTGGGAACCGAAGCGGGATCGGTCTCAATATACGCCTCCGCTTCCAAACCAGCGGCGGCAAAAGCGACCTCGACAAACTCGCGGACGGTCCGGCTGGCACCCGAGGAAAAAATAAAATCGTCCGGGTGCTCTGCCTGCAAGGCCAGCCAGAAACCTTGCGTCACGTCGCGCGCGTCGCACCAATCGCGTTGCGCCTGCAAATCGCCCAAGCGCAGCTTTTGGAGCTTTTTCTTCTTGATGGCGGCGATGGCCCGCGCCACCCGGCGGCTCAGGTAATTGGGCGGCCGCAATGGTGATTCGTGGTTGTAGAGAATGCCGACGGAGATGAACTGATTGAATTTTTCGCGGTAGAGCCTGGCGAAATTGTCCGCCGCCTGCTTGGCGATTCCGTAGGGCGTCAAAGGCTGGCGCGGCGTGTCTTCCCGTTGCGGCGAGTGGCCGGGCGCTCCAAATATTTCGCAGGACGACGCCAAAAAATAGCGAATGGCCGGATTCTGAAACCGTCCCGCTTCCAAAATTCGCAGCGTGCCGACAGTAATCGATTGAACGGTCTGTTCGGGCACCAAAAAACTTTGCCGCGAATCGGACAGGCCGGCCAGATGATAGACTTCATCAGGACTGGAGTTTCGCAGCAGGCCTGCCAGCGAGAACGGGTCCTCCAACGCAGCGGTGTGAAAATGGAGGCGCGCGAGATCTTCGCTCGTGAAGCGGCGGCGGATTCTTTCCTCTTCGCGGCTGAAAGGCAGGCGAATCATCCCGTGGACCTCGTAATCTTTGGCAATGAGCCAGCGCGCCAGATATGTGCCATCCTGGCCGAGGATTCCGGTAATCAGCGCCTTCCTCATCTCAACTGGACAAATGGACCTCGGGCATCGGCAGAACAAATTTCCCGCCCCGCTTCAAAAATTCGCCCTCGCGCTTTTTCATTTCGGTGATGAAGTGCCACGGCAGGACCAGGTAATAAGCCGGCTTTTGTTTGCGCGACTCCTCTTCCGAAATGATTGGAATATTCGTGCCGATCGTTTGCGATCCCCATTTGTCCTTGTTGCGGTCCGCCACGGCGGGCACGAGATCGGGCGTCACATCGCAATATTGGAGGATGGTATTCCCCTTGGTCGAAGCGCCGTAGCCATGCACCAGCTTGCCTTCTTTTTTGGCCTTCTTCAGAAACGCCTGAAGGTCTTTCTTAATCTTTTGAATTTTGTCGCGGAAAACGGCGAACGGGGCGTCGCTATCCAACGCGAGTTCGAATTCCTTCAAACGCAAATCCTGCACGCGGGCGCGTCCTTCATCGGTCGGCCGCACTTTTCCGGCATGGCCAGCCACCACTCGAAAACTGCCGCCATTCATATCGTTCAGGTTCACGTCGATGACTTGCAGATCGTGCTCGGCCAGGAGGCGTTCCATGGGCGCAAGGCCGTAATACTCGAGATGCTCGTGGCAAATCGTGTCAAAACTATTCATTTCCAGCATGGTGGGCAGATAGCTTAACTCGAGGATCCAGATGCCGCGCTCGTGCAAAATGCTCTTGATGTCCTGGACAAAGGAATGCGGGTTTTCCAGGTCATAGAACATGGCAATCGAGGTGATGACCTTGGGTTTTTCATCGGCGTAAACCGTGCGCAGATTGGCCGCGGAGAAAAAATCGTTGACTACCGGGATGCCTTGGGCACGGGCGTATTCGATGATGTTGGTCGCCGGATCAAACCCGAGCAGGCGAAGACCCGGGGATTTGTAGGACTTGAGCAACGTGCCGTCATTGCAGCCAATATCGATGACCAAATCCCCCGGCTGCAATTCCACCGCAGCCTCGGCCTGATGGGCGATTCCGGCCAGGTTGTCGCGCATTGTTTGATTGATCCCCGAGCGATACCAGTAGGAGCGGTAAAGAATATTCGGCGGCACCGAATGTCGCAACTGCACCAGGCCGCAAGCGTTTTGGTCCACGCTCGGATCGCAGCGCACCAGATCGAGGGGAATGCGGCGTTGCACCGGCGGAGTTCCTTTGGGATCGGCAAAAGCGCCCGCGATATATTGATCGCCCAGGCTGAGGACCGGCGTCAAAGCTTTCGAGGCGCAAATCCGGCAATAATTACGCGTGACTAAAATGGG
>DASRLE010000047.1:0-8606 GCA_035648615.1 Saccharimonadales bacterium (SeqCode)
GCTAAAACCGAAGGCAGCCAGGAAGAAGCGGCGAGGATGTATGGCGTTACAGTGGAACAAGTAAATTTTTGCATTGATTATCTGGATTCGCTTGAATTGGCTGCGTGAATCCACCGATCAAGTTGCTCGTGGATGAATGCTTGGCTCCGAGGGTGGTTGAAGATTTAGAAAAAATGCTGAAGTGGGATTCGCCGCCGCCCCAAATCCGTCACCTGACGGAATATTTCAAAAGAGGAACGAGAGATGATTCTTGGATTCCAGAGATTGCGAACGAAGGATGGGTGATTTTGTCGGCTGACCGAGGGAAAAAATCAGGCCCGAAGCTCCCCGCTATTTGCGTTGCATATCACGTTACCCATATTCTCGTCGGGCCGTCGATTCTACACCTAAAACAATTTCAAAGGATTCAACTAATCATCAGCAGTTGGAACGAAATTAGAAAATGTGCGGAGGCCCCGCAGGGTTCCCGGTTTGCATTGCGACTTAACTCAAAGCGCAATGGCGCCTTTCTTAAACAACTCTTGGTTGAGACCAACGAGCCAGAGCCGCCTGGTGGGCAATCTCCACCCTCCGTTTCTTCGTAGGGGCATTTGCACGCAATGAAGGTCAAGCTCCTAAGGAAAAGAGCGCTTCAATCATGGTCATTTGCTCGAAGGTTTCGATCATGAACTGGGGGATGGAGTCGGCGGAAAGTTCGAGGGTGGAGAGGACTTCGGCGCGTCCGCGCAAGGCGAAGCCAGCGTGCCCGTAGCCGTGGCCCATGAAGTAGGCTATCATGTTGCCAAGGTACACGTAGCTGGCCAGGCGTTGATGGGGGGCGGCGCCTTTGGGGGTGTGATGGAACCAGACGGCGGCGACGACGTTGGAGGGGAATTTCCAGCGTTGCAGGAGTTGCCCGCCCACTTCGGCGTGGTTGACGCCCAGGAGTTTTGTCTCGGCTTCGAGGAGCGAGTATTCGTTCAGGTCGGTTTCCAGGACGATGGTCGAATAGGCGCCGTTGAGGGAATGGGAAAGAATGGTCTTGCCGATATCGTGCAGGAGGGTGGCGGTGAAAACAAGGTTTTCGTTGTCCCCGAGTTTGCGGGCAATGAGTTGGGCGGCGACGGCGGAGGCCACGGAGTGTTTCCAGAGATCGCCTTGCTCGAGGCCGTAGCTGGGTTGGGCGGGGCTGAGGAGACGCGCGCCAGTGGCGGCGGCGACGAGTTGGTAAACTTGTTGAAAACCTAGGCGGGTCACCGCTTCCTGCAGGTCCGAGGTGGGCATGGCCGCGCCAAAGTAGGCGCTATTGCAAATGCGCAGGACGTTGACCGTCAGGCTGGCATCGTAGGAAATCATCTTGACCACTTGGCTGCTGTCCACGTCGGGCTTGCTGAGCAGACGCATCAGGTCCGGGACCACGCGCGGAGCGGGCGGCAGATGGCGGAGATTTCTTAGATAGTCTTCAACGGCTTGCATAAGGTCCTGGCGATGCGCTGGCCGGAGAATTTAACACGAACTTCGCCGGTGGCTAAAATTAATTCCATGCTGCAACTGGTTTTTCCGCCGACATCCTCGGCATCGATCTTGAGGCCCTCGACGGCCAGGAGTTCTGTCAGGCGTTTGTAATTGCGCGGGCCAATGTCGAAAAGGGTGGTTTGGTCCATGATCTGGGCGGCGCCGGCCACGCAGACGTGAAGGTTTTCTTTGCCGGCTTTGAATTGCAGGGCGCGGCCCAGCAACGCAGCCAGACCGGTGTCAAGAAACATTCCCGGCCGGCGGACGGCGAATTGGGGATCAAGCACCGAGGTCGGCAACAAGCTGTGCAAAAGGCCGCCCACTTTGGCGATGGGGTCGTAGATGGCCACGGCCAATCCCGCGCCCAGCGGGAGCGTGCGAAGGGAGGCCCGGGGATCGTGGCTGACGACCAGGTCGGCCATGGCCAGCGTGACAGGGCGGCAAGTTTCAATTGGAGCTTGCAGAAACATTAGAAACGGTCGAAAGCGGAAATTGCAGTCATTGGCTAAACAATCGGCATGAAGAGGATAGAACTTAAATCGGACGTGAGCATGGTGAAGAATAGGCCAAAATGGCCTCGAAGAGGTGTTTTTTGCCTAGAACACGGTAAAATCCGGACGCTAAAGGCGCGTTATCGCGGGTATTTAGTGAAATTAGGCCGTGGCATAGCCTTTGCTCAACCACGGCGAAATAGATTGATTGACCATGAATACTGAAACCATGATTGAACCGCAAGAGCAAGGTCTGGCCGGCCAGAATGTTATCCAGCTTCCTTATGGGTTGTTGGGATTTGAGCGCGTCAAGAATTACGTCCTTCTCACCAATCCGCAGGAAGAACCTTTCCTGTGGCTGCGCATGTTGGATAGCACGCGGAAGGCTTTTCTCGTCGTCTCGCCGTTTCTGATTATGCCGGACTATCAGCCGGACATTCCGACCGATGACGTGGAGTTCCTCGGGCTGACCGAACCGGAGGACGCCCTGCTCTACAATATCTGCACCTTGCGCGGGCCGGGGCGTGCGACGATCAATTTGAAAGGCCCCATTGTCATCAACCGCCATACGCTGGTGGGCAAGCAGGTCATCCCGAACAACGCGGCGCAATACGCGTTGAATCATCCGCTGCCCGTCTCGTAATTCCATTGATTTTATGCTAATCCTGTCACGCAAATTGGGCGAAAGCATCGTTATTGACGGCCGCATCGTGGTGAAAGTCATCCGGCTGGACGGAGACATGGTCAAATTGGGGATTGAAGCGCCCAAAGAGGTGCCGGTGCATCGCCAGGAAGTTTACGACGAGATCCACAAGAACAACCAGGAAGCCTTGACTGAGACTCATCCCAAGCTGCCTCGATTGTCCGCCTCGACCCCCAGGCCTATGTCGGTGAAGTAACCGGAAGCGCTTTATGACTATCAACTCCACCGTCCCCTCGAGCAACGTGCCTCAACCCACCCCGTCCCCTGTTACGCCATCGGGGCGGCAGAATTCGGGCATCAAGGGAGAAGACGCGCCTCTGCCTTCGATCGCCGAGGATAACTCCGAATTCCCCGGCGAAGACGTCGTGCAGCGCGGCGTTGATTCGGCCCGCCAAAGCATATTGCAACAATCCAACCTGGCGATGTTGAGCCAGGGCAATCTTTCCCCTGCCACAGTCTTTAGTCTGTTGCAGGACTAATTATGAATGCATCCCCTGCCGGTGCTCTGTGGCGAAGAGATGAACCCCTCTGCCGTGCGGCAGAACTATTGGACCGCCTGGATGGGAAAATTCAGGCCGTCTCCTTCGATTTTTTCGACACCCTGGTCTGGCGGTTGGTCAATCGCCCCATTGATGTCTTTGGCGAAGTTGGAAACCGTTTGTGCGCGCAGAAGGCGGTGCGTCCGGGCATTTCGCCGTCGGATTACGGGACGATCCGCCGCCATGCCGAGTACAAAACGCGCGAGCGCCAGAATATCAGTAATCCCAAGTGCGAGGACATCAGCCTATCAGCCATCTACGGCAATATGCAGGCTGTCTTGCCCGATTTCGCCGCCGCCGCCGCCGTCGAGCACGCGGTCGAGTGCGACCTTTGCCTGCTGAATCCAAGCATGGTCGAATTCATCCACTATCTGCGCCAGCGTGGGCTCCGCGTCCTGATTATTTCGGACATTTATTTTTCTCCCGGCCAATTGCGCGCCATTCTTACGGCCAACCATTTGGATCCCGCCTTGTTCGAGTTGGTCTTGACGTCTTGCGACGCGGGCCTTTGCAAAGGCACGGGCAACCTTTTTAAGCGCGCATTGCAAGAGCTGGCTCTTCGCCCGGAGCAACTCCTGCACTTGGGCGATAATTATCATGCGGACGTGATCGGCGCCCGCAAGGCCGGTATTCACGCCTGTCATTATCCGCAGGCCAGCGCGGAGATACGCACCATCCTGGAGCGCGAGCACGTTCTGCTGGGCGGCCAGGCGGCCACGTTTAACCTCAATTCCTTGCGCATGCTGACGGCGCGCTATTTTCCCACCGAAACCGCCGAAGGATTTTTTGGCAGAACGGGCGCGCTCTTGATGGGGCCCCTCATGACGCGATTTGCCTCGTGGGCCTGTGAACAATACCTGGCGGCGGGCGTTCGCAAAGTGGGCGCTTTTATGCGCGAAGGAGATTTATTCGCCCAGGTTTTGCGACACGAAGCGAAAGCCAAAGGCTACGACCTCGACATTCAACCTCTTTTTATCAATCGCAAGGCCACCGACCTCGCCGCCATCGGCAAACTTTCCGCCACCAGCTTGCTGGATTGGCTGGAGCGACGTTGCACCTTGACGATCCGAAATATTCTCAAACATTTTGGTTTGAGCGCCGACGATTTGCGCAAGCTGCCTTTTTCCCTGGATGAGAAAGCGGATACCAAGGAAAAAATTCTCAAGCTGGCCGAATTCCTTTTCACCCCCCGCATTGCTGGACAGATCGAAGCGAAGAGCGCGGAAGAGCGCGGCAAGGTCATGGATTACCTTGCTCCGTGGCTGGACTCGAGCGGCGCTTTGGGCGTGTGCGACATCGGTTACAGCGCCTCCGCCCAATCCCAGCTTTTCCGCATCCTGGCGTTGGAACAAAACGCGACGAAACTGATCGGGTGTTATCTGGTCACTTACGAGAAAGCGGCTGATCGGGTCTTGGAAGGCATGGATGTCCGTCACTTTCTCGGATCATTTGGGAAGCCGGATTATTATTTCCGCACGTTCCTTCGCTCGCCCGCTTTCATCGAACAAGCCCTGGTCGCTCCTGTGGGCACGACGCTCGGTTACGAGCGCGGCGCGGATGGCGCGGTCACGCCCGTCCTGGAGCAAACACCCTTCGATGCCGAAATGCTGCTCGGACAGAAAGCCTTTAAGGAGGGAGTGCTCCTTTTTCAAAATCTTTGGCTGAATTTGGAAAAGAGCCGCCCTGAGTTGTTGAACGGGCAGTCCGAGTTTTCCCGCCGGATTTTGGCGGATATCGATACGAACTCCCAGCCTATCCTGGCGCGGGCCACGGCGTTTCCGCTGGCTTCCGAGATCTCGCATTTTGGCGCATTGCCCTTGGACGATCATTACTTCGGCGATGCGATGAAAACCTTGTGCAGTCCGAAAGACCGCGAAGCGTTGCGGCAGCAGGGCTATGCGCGGCTTCTGGGCGAGGCCGCCGTTTATTGGCCCCAAGGCGTCCATGCCGCGGAAAATCCCAGAAGCAACTCCGAGTTTTTCTCTTACGCCAAGACCTTTCTTTTGTGCAACCCGGAACGCGACGCCGACGGAATGCAGGTGGACTTAACGGTCTGTCTTGCCGCCCTGCGCAATCCAGCGATGTTGAGCGAATGCCTGAACCGCTTGCGCGCCACCAGTGCATCAGGTCTGCGCCTGGAGCTGGTGGTCTGTGTCCCCACCGGCCACACCGCGTTGCTGGCGGCCGCCCGGGAATTCTTGCGCCAGTTCACCCGCTTCAAAATCGCCGAAGTTTCATCGCGCGATTCTGTCAATACTTACATGAACGGGGCGGCTGACGAATCCGACGCGCCTTTTGTTTTATTTCTCCAGGAAGACACTTTTCTGCCTGCGGGTTGGGACACGTCAATGCTGGAACCGCTGCGCGCTTCCGCGGACGTTGCCGCCGTGTTTCCGACGCTGGAAGCCTCCAATGGTTCCGCGACGGCCCCGACCGCCCGCTGTTTGGCCGTGCGCCGGCGCGCTTTCGTGGAAGGCCTTGGCTTCCAGGAAAAATCCACCCCCGACGAGGCGGTGCAACATCTGATTCGGCATCTTGAGCAATTGAAATGGAAAACCCTGCACTCGCCGCAAACGGTGGTCGCCGTGAAATCGTCGCTGAAAAAAGCGGCCAGCCCAACCTCCTTGCCGCGGCCGGAAATGGTGCGCGTGGATTGGGTGGGTTCGTTTCAGGATTATGGCAGTCTCGCCCAAGTCAACCGGGCCTGCACCCAGGCGCTTGGCACCCTCGATGGTTTGCGGGTGAATCGCGGCGCCACGACTTCCTCCCAAGTCACCGTCCGCCATCAATGGCCGCCAGATTGGAGCCGTCCCAAGCAAGGCGCGCTGGTTATTATTCAGCCATGGGAATTCGGCGCGCTGCCGGCCGATTGGGTCACAGCCGCACGAGGCGTCGATGAGTTCTGGGTTCCTTCCCGCTACGTGCGTCAGGTCTTCATCGACTCGGGAATTTCGGGCGACAAAGTTACCGTGATTCCCAACGGCATTAATCCAGCGGGATATTGTCCTGGCTTGAGACCTCTGCCGCTGGCCACCAAAAAGAATTTTCGCTTCCTGTTTGTCGGCGGGACCATTCGGCGCAAAGGCCCCGACGTGCTGCTGAAAGCTTACTTGGAAGCGTTCACCGCCGCCGACGATGTTTGTCTGGTCATCAAAGATTTTGGCGGCAATTCGGTCTATCAAGGCCAGACCTTCGAAAAGGAAATAGAAGCGGCCCGGCTTAAACCAAATTCCCCGGAGATTTTATACTTAAACACCGAACTGCCTGCCGAGGACATGCCTCGCCTCTATGCCGCCTGCCACTGCCTGGTCCATCCCTATCGGGGCGAAGGCTTCGGCATGCCGGTCCTCGAAGCGATGGCCTGCGGCTTGCCCGTGGTGGTGACGCGCGGTGGCGCCACCGATGATTTTGTGGGCGAGAATGCCGGCTGGTTTATTGCAGCCGAGCGAAAATCGATCGGCCCCAAAGTGGGCACGATCCCATTGGTCGCGGACGGCTGGTGGCTGGAACCGGATGGGGTCGATTTGGTCAACAAACTAAAACATGTCCTGGCTCATCCCGACGAGGCAAAAGCGCGGGGCCTGCATGGCGCGGCGGCCGCGAAAAATTATACTTGGCAGCATATCGCCGGGCTGATGAAAGCCCGCCTCCACGCCGTGGCGAAGATGACTCGTCCTATCGCGAAACAAGCCGCCAAAAGCGCAAAGATCGAATTGCCCCCCACCGCATTGGTTGGCCATCTCGGGCCGGCCCGCGAGGCGCTGCACCGCAAACGCCATCGCGAGGCTTGGGATCTGGCCCTGGCGGCCCTCCGGGCGCGTCCCTTCCATCCCGAAGCGTGGCTTATTCTGGCCCAAGCGGCCCATGGTTCTCCGCAAGCGAAGCAGTGTTTACAGCGCGGACGGCAACTCGCGCCCCATTGGAAACCTCTCCAGCAACCGGCGCAAAATCAGCACCGCCCTGTCGTAACGAATTGGACGCCCTTGCCGGAAATTCCGCCAACCCCGCGACTGACCGTTTGCCTGATCACCAAAAACGAAGAAGCTTTTCTGGAACGCTGCCTGCAATCCGTTTGCGACATCGCCACGCAAATTGTCATCGTGGACACGGGTTCCACCGATGGCACAATCGAGATCGCCAAAAAATTTAAGGCCGAAGTGCATTTCCTTGCTTGGAACGACGACTTTAGCGCCGCTCGCAACGAGGCTCTAAAACATGCCACGGGCGACTGGGTGCTCAGTCTGGACGCCGACGAAGAGTTGTTGCCCGATCACCGGCGCACACTCGTCGAGGAAATGCACTCGGCCGAAGTAATGGCCTACCGTCTCCCTATACTTGACGTTGGGCGGGAAGAGGAAGGTTGCAGTTACGTGCCGCGCCTCTTTCGCAACGCGCCGGGCATTTTCTTCCTGGGCCGCGTCCATGAGCAAATCTTCAGCAGCATCGAAGTGCGCACCAAGGAATGGGGCCTGGAAAATCGCCTCGGGCGCGCCGCGCTCCTGCATCACGGCTACCGCCCAGACGTGGTGGCCAGCCGCGACAAAATCGCGCGCAACCTGCGCCTCTTGCGACTCGCCCTCGACGAACTGCCCGGCGAACCCAATCTCGTCATGAACCTCGGCCTGGAATTGATCCGCTCCGGCCAAATCGAAGCCGGCCTGGAACAGTATCGCGAAGCCTTGCAACTCATGACCGCGCTCCCTGCCGCGCAGGTTGTGCCGGAATTGCGCGAAACCCTTCTGACGCAATTGACCAGCCACCTGCTCAAAGCCAAACGTTTCCCTGAAATCATCCAACTTTGGCAGAAGCCGTTTGCCCAATCCGGCATAACCGCCTCGCAACATTTCATGCTCGGGCTGGCCCACATGGAACTCCAGGAACCCGCCCCGGCCGCCGAGCAAATGCGTCAATGCCTGGCCAAGCGGCAGACCCCGGCGCTCTCGCCTGTCAATAAGGAAATCCTCAAGGCAGGCCCTCATCATTGCCTGGGCATGTCCCTCGCCGCTCTCGGTGAGACGACGGCCGCCGAGCAAGCCTTCCGCGACGCCTTGCGCGAAGATCCAAAATCCCGCGCCGTCCGATTTGATTTCGCCAAATTCCAATTCCAGGATCGCCGCGCGGTCGAGGCGCTGACCCAATTGAACGAACTGGTGGCGGAAAACCCCGCTGAACTGGCGGCGTGGCACCTTGGGGGACAAATCGCCCTCAGCCAGCCAGAGTTTCTGGAATTCGCCCAAAACTGGACCAGCGAAGCCGTCAAAAATTTCCCCGAAAATCCGGCCCTGCTCATCCAGCGCGCCGAAGCGCTGACCCTCGCGCAGCAAGTGGAACTCGCGCTGCCGATCTGGCGCAAAGTCAAAACCCCGGCGTCCGCCCGCC
>DASRLE010000048.1:0-23890 GCA_035648615.1 Saccharimonadales bacterium (SeqCode)
GGAGGGTTGCAGTGATCTCGGCTCCCGTCTTTTTCTGCGCATTCGGGAAAAGCTCGGATTGGCTTATTACGTCGGCGCGCAAAATTTTCTCGGCGTCGTCCCCGGCTACTTCGCTTTTTATGTCGGCACCGAACGCAAAAAACTGGGTTTGGTCGAAAAAGAATTGCTCAAAGAAGTCAAACTCCTCCGTAGCGAAGGGTTCAGTGAAGAAGAACTAAAACGCGCCAAGGCCAAAATTATTGGCCAAAAGAAAATCGGCCGCCAGGATTTAAGCGCCTACGCCATGGCGGTTGCCTTGGACGAGCTATATGGCCTCGGCTACGAACACATCGACCTCGAAGACGCCTCTTACGAAGCCGTCACGCTATCCGACATCAAAGCCGCCGCCCGCAAATACCTGCAACCGGACGCCCTGGTGCTGGCCGTTATAAAACCGCCGGAACCGCCGAAGTAGTCAGACTTTCTCTTTTTTGACCAAGTCCGCATCCTTCTTGGGCCAATTCAACGAATCGGTCGCGGGCCGAAGCGCTACGCTCACGGGCCAGGTATGCTGGCAATCCTTGCAATAGAACTGCTTATCGATGACATGCAGCAGGCAAAAAACCTCAACAAACGTCGTGGTCATAAACCGGCGGGTGAACTGCGGATAATCAATCCGCGCCGAGCCGCACTGCGGGCAACGGATTTCTCCATCCAGGATATGATCCTGCGCGTCCGCCGCCTGCAAAAACTCGCGGGCCTTGTCAAAATCATGTTGGTCCACCACGACCTTATCCGCGGCGAGCGGTTTGGAGAAAAACCAAAACTTCTGCAAATTAGACTCGTCCAGAACCTCCGCAGGAATACCCGCTTCCGCCAGCCTTTTTTTGACGCCCTCCGCCTTTTCGATGTCGCTGAAGGTAGCCACCGTTGTTTGTTTATCCGGGTCCACTGTCGTTTGTTTGTCCGATTTCATATCCCAATTTAACACCTCTTCCGCTCCCCGTCATATCGGTGAAAACCGTAAAAACGCCTCGAATCGACAGACGCTATTTCGCTGCGTTGTGATAGATATACCAATGCAAACCGGAAAGCGGAGCGGTTGGAAAGGATTGGACAAATTCATAGCGATCGCCCGCGCCGTCAATGAATTGCATGGCCGGAGGAGCGGGATCTGTAAAAGATTCCTTGTGAGCAATGAACCATTCGGGGCCTCCTTGCGGCCAGGAATCATGCGGGTAGTAGATGGCGCCTTTAACATAAAACTGAAGGACAAACCGAATGCGAAAATCGTGGTCGCCTCCGATTGTTTCCACCGGCCTTTGGGTATGTTCGGCCATAAATTGCGCCGCCTCGCTATAATGTCCACGGCCATACGTGTAGAGGCGCATGGTCTGCCAGCCATTCAGAAGAAGGTAACCGGCCATCAAAATTACGCACACGATTCGGCCCTGCACGCTGCGTTCATAGAGGTTCGCCAGAACCAAACCGAAAAGCACCAGCAGAAAGGCCATCCCGATAATAAAGTGCCGGACATAGATGACTTCCGAATGCCGAATCACCGTGAGCAGGATTGGAAACACAAAAATCACGCCAATAAAAAAAATCCACGAATCAGACTGTTTACGGCGAAGAATCCAAATGCCGGCAATAAACGCCCCGACAGCCAAAAGCGCGGTGAATAACATGCCGTACCGGCCGGGCGGCGCACCGAGCGTCCAGGCGAAAGAATCGACATACACGCCCGGCCCATTCTCTGTCCCACCCCCAACGACCAGATGGCGAATATCAACAAAATAAAGCGCGGCCAAAAATGCCGACGGAACGGCATAACAAGCCATCAGACCCTGGATCGTTCTGGGCAACCCCAGTCCCGATTTGATAAATCGCCACAACGACCAAAAAAAGGCCGCGCAAAAGAAATTGAGGAAAATCAAGTGCGAGGCGAAGCCAAGGATCGAACTGATGGAAAAGAAAACCGCGAACTGCCATCCCTGCTTTTCGAAATATTTTTCCAGCGCATAAAACGAGAGGAACGAAAAAAACACGACCTCCGAATATCCCCTTGCTTCCGACGAGTATAGAATCTGCACGTACGAAAAGGCCACCAGCGCCATCGCGAAGCAACCAGCGCGCGCATTCCAGCGACGGCTGATAATTCCCGCCAAAATCACGCTGCCGATCCCCGCCACAATCGAAGGGATGCGATACCCCGGCCAATTGCCCCGGAATCCGCAGAAGTAAATCCAAAGGGTATTTAGGTAATGATTGTTATCGTGATGAATTCCGGTAAACACCTGCCAGGCCGACGAAATCTTGGCGGCCAATCTCAACGACCAAATTTCGTCCAGCCACAAATCATTGCACGCGCCGTAAATCCGAACCGCCGCCCCGGCGATCAAAAGCAGCCCCAGCAACCAATTCTTAAGGGGCCGGTTCACAGAGAGTTTGATCTTCAACCGATTTTTCGAGATCCATGGATTCGTTATACTCTTTCAAGACGGCGGTACAAACAAAAACTTGCTGAGGTTCGGCGCGGGCTTTATTGTGCCGGTGGTTTTTGCCAGGGCCCATGGAATGTGGACTTACGAACCCCGCCAGGGCAGGAATGCAGCAACGGCAGTTTGCTCCGCGTCCGCCGTGGTGTCCCTGGCATTCTTGATTTTCGTTAAAATGTCGTACCAAGTCATAGCGCGTAAATACCGTCCGCAACGGTTCGAGGATGTCGTCGGCCAGGAGCACGTCACCCAGACCCTGGCCAATGCCATTGCCCAAAAACGCATCGCCCACGCCTATTTGTTTGTCGGGCCGCGCGGCACCGGCAAGACCACCGTCGCCCGCATCTTTGCCAAATGCCTCAATGCCACCGACGGTCCCCGCATCGATTTTCCCGAGGACGATCCCAAGACCAAAGAAATTGCCGAAGGCCGTTCGATGGATGTGATGGAAATCGACGGCGCGAGCAATCGCGGCATTGATGAAGTCCGGGAGCTGCGCGAAACGGTTAAATACATGCCGGCTTCGTCGCGCTTCAAAATCTATATCATCGACGAAGTTCACATGCTGACCAAGGAAGCGTTCAATGCCTTGCTCAAGACGCTGGAAGAACCGCCGCCCCACGTCAAATTCATGTTCGCCACCACCGAGCCTGAGAAAGTGCTGCCGACGATCCTCTCTCGCTGCCAGCGTTTTGATCTACGGCGGATTCCCTCCGCGTTAATTGTGAAACATCTGGACCAAATCGCCCGGCAGGAGGAGGTCAGGATCGATCAGGCCGCTTTGCACGCCATCGCTCGCGGTGCGGATGGCGGGATGCGCGATGCGGAATCAACTCTCGATCAATTGATCAGTTATTGCGGCAAGGAAATCGCCGAACCGGATGTCCTGGCGATGTTTGGGCTGGCTTCGCAGGGCCAGATTTTGGCGCTGGCCGAAGCCGTGCTCAACGGTGAAACGGAAACAGCCCTGCGGCTCTTGCACGATCTGGCTCATCAAGGCAAAGACTTGGCGCGGCTGGTCTCGGAGTTGTTAAGTCATTTTCGTAATTTACTTATATTCCAGGTTTCGCGCGGGGACTTGAAACTGATCGAAGCCTCGGAGACCGAAGCCGCCGCCCTGAGCGAGCAATCCACCCGGATTAACAGCGATGGCTTGACCCGCATCATGGAAGTTTTGACAGATTGCGAAGGCCGCCTGCGCGATACCGCGTCCAAGAAAATTCTCGTCGAAATAACGTTGCTGAAAATGATCGAGGCCCGGCACGCGGTCAGCATTGATACCGTCCTCAAGCAGGTGCAACAACTGCGCGCCGAAGCCGCTGGCGCCGCTCCCGTTGCCGCCGCCCCCCGAACGCCTGCTTCCGCGCCAACCGCCATTCGGCCCGCGCCCGTCGCGGCGATGCAGGTTGCAGCCGTCGGAGAAACAGATTTGTCGCAGCTTTGGATCAAGCTGGTCGAAGCCGTCGGGCGAGCCAGCCCGTTTATTCGCACCTACTTTACCGAAGCCCATCCAGTTTCGCTGACCAGGAATCTTTTGACCATTGGCTTCGATCCAGAATTCGCGACACACCTTCCTCTGGTGGACAATTCCCGCAACCACGCCCTGATCCAGACCAAGCTGGCCGAAATGGGCCACCCGCAAGTCCAGGTAAAATTCATCCAAGCCGACGCGCCACCCCAATGGAAAACATCTGTCGCATCTCTCCCATCTGTCCCCGAGGTCCCATCCTCCCAATCGCCATCCGCGCCAGCCAAACCCGTTGCGGCCCCGGTCCCGGCCGCTAAACCCGAACCCGCAGCCGCCTCCACCAAAGTCGAATTCAAGAACGACCCCTTAATCCAAAAGGCCCTTGAAGTCTTCAAAGGCCAAATCGTTGAGGTCCGCTCCTAACCCTTAAATCCTATGCCCAATCTCGGAAAACTTGTCAAACAAGCTGCCCGCATGCAGCAACAGATCGGCGAAATCCAAGCCCAACTCGCTATCCGCACCGTGGAAGCAACGACCGGCGGCGGCGCCGTCAAAGTCGTCGCCAAATGCGATGGCACCATTTCCTTGCTCAAGATCGATCCGCAAGCCATCAACCCGGACGATGCCCAGTTGCTCGAAGACATGATTGTTTCCGCCATAAATCAGGCGCTTGATCAGGCAAAGCAAATCTCCAGCGCCGAAATGGGCAAGGCGACTCAGGGATTCAGCCTGCCGGGCTTGATGTAACTCATGCCCCTGCCTGCTCCTATCACCCTTCTGACCGAAGCGCTCGGCCGCCTGCCCGGCATCGGCCCCCGCTCGGCGGAACGGCTGGCTTTGTACTTGATGCAAAGCGATTCCGCAGGCGTGCAACATCTTGCCAAAACGCTGGTCGAGAGCCGTGAGCGGATTCGCCTTTGCTCAATTTGCGGGGCTTTGACCGAAACGGAGCCATGCGCCATTTGTTCTGACCCGCGCCGCGATCCCTCGATTATTTGCCTGGTCGAGCGTCCCGTGGACATTTTTACCATGGAGAAATCCGGCACATTTCGCGGCCAATACCATGTCCTCGGCGGGAAAATTTCGCCGCTCAATGGCGTCGAACCGGAGGACTTGCGCATTGCCGCTCTTGAAGCGCGCATGGGCCGCGGCGTCACCGAAATCATTCTCGCTCTCAGCACCGATGTGGAAGGCGATGCCACCGGCTTTTATCTGGCCCGCCGGCTTGCCGGTAAAGGGGCGAAGATTTCGCGCATCGCCTATGGGCTCCCCGCCGGCAGCGGACTGGAGTTCGCCGATGAAATTACTTTAGCCCGCGCGTTGGAAGGACGGCGGGAATTGCTGGCTCAATCCTGATACTATGACAGCCCCATCCGCAGTCGTTTTTGATTTGGGCAAAGTGTTGGTGGATTTCGATTACGAAATCTCTTCCCGCAAATTCGCGGCGCGCAGCCGGTTGACACCGGCTCAAATCCGCCAACTGATCGACCATTCTCCCCTGCTCTACCGGTTCGAAACGGGCCTCCTCACCAACGAGGAGTTCTACGGCGAAGTTTGCGCACAGTGCGGCTTTTCAGGCAGCATGGAAGATTTCAGCGCGATTTTCGCCGACATTTTTTGCGAAATTAAACCGATGATCGCCATGCACGCCGCGTTGCGGGCGAAGGGGGTGCCGGTTTACATTTTTTCAAACACCAACGATATCGCCGTCGAGCATATCCGCGCGAAGTTCCCCTTTTTCTCCCATTTCGATGGCTATACGCTTTCCTTCAAGGAAGGCGTGATGAAACCGGCCCCGAAAATTTACGAAGCCGTCGAACACCTCACCGGCCACAAAGGCAAAGCGCTGGTCTATCTGGACGACCGCGCCGACAACATCGCCACCGCCCGCGAGCGGGGCTGGCACGCCTTGCTTCACGAAACGCCGGAAAAAACCATCGCCGCGTTGCGTCAACTCGGACTGCCGCTTCCTCTCAACCTTTAAAAAATTGTGGAATTTCCGGATCGCCAATGGAAAGAACGCGCTCGGCCAGATCGTTTAAGGCCAGCCGGGTCGGCTCGAACCGGGCCGAGAGCGTGTCAAAGATGGGGGCCAGATCGAATTCGTTGGCCAGGCGGTGATGGCTGGCCGCCCGGTAGCTCGCCCGGCCCAATTCCTGGTAGTAACTCATCCCCGGCGCGCCCCGCCGATCTGCCCGGTGGCGGATACGGTCAGGAAACACGCCGGATAAAAATAGCGAATGATTGCCAATATGCGCCCGGATGCAAAAAGCCGTGTAATCGTCGGCGGTTTGCAGCGCGGCCAGCATTTCAAAGAAATAGTCCAAGGACTGCGGCTGGCCCCGGACGACGCAACGTGTGCGTTCCTCACGCGAAAATTCCGTCAGCACTTCCGCCACGTAATCGGCCACCGCCCGGTCTTCCAGGCCCGACTGGCGCAAGACCCGGCGCACCAGCACATAAAAATAAAGATGAGGCGAAACCCGCAGGAAACCGCGCTGTTCCAACAAGGCGCGGAACAACTGGTCGTCGTCGAGGATCAAGTCACGGGTTTCAGGATCGGTCAGCAACGAAACCAGGGATGCCGCCCCTTCCCGCTTTCTCCCCAACACCGCCATGATGAAATCAAGGTCTTCCGCTGTAAATTGCACCCGGCAATTGGCATGAATCACTCTCATACAGCCTTTCTCAGCACTTTCAGTTCCAAACGCAGAACTGATGAGTTGACTGTCGTTATAGTATGGACGCGGGCCTTTTCGACAAGAGGCGAAACCCTTAAAGCAGGCCCCCATTAATTGCCTATGAATGTTCGTGTTCGATTTGCGCCCAGCCCGACCGGTTATCTGCACATTGGCGGCACCCGCACCGCCCTGTTTAACTGGCTCTATGCCCGCCACGCTGGCGGCTCTTTCATTCTGCGTGTGGAAGACACTGATGCGGCGCGCAATACCACCGCAGCGACCGAGGTCATTCTCAGCGGCCTGCGCTGGCTGGGGCTGACTTGGGACGAAGGCCCGACTACCAGCGCTCCATCTGCGCCAAGCAAAGGAGACAGCGGCCCCTATTTTCAGTCGCAACGCGGCAAAATTTACCGGGCACGGGTCCAGGAACTGAAAGATAAGGGCCTGGCCTACGACTCAGAAGGCGCGGTTAAATTCAAGATGGAACGCCAGCCCATCGTCATCCCCGATTTGATTGTCGGCGACGTCACCCGCGAACTGACCGACCGCGAACGGATTGAGCCGGATTTCGTGATTGTCCGATCCGACGGTCAGCCGGTGTTTCACTTCGTCAATGTGGTGGACGATCTGGAAATGAAAATCACCCACGTCATTCGCGGGGAAGACCATCTCTCCAACACCGCCAAACATATTGCCCTCTTCCGCGCCTTCGGGGTGACTCCGCCGCACTACGCGCACATTCCCCTCATCCTCAATCCCGACGGCGCAAAAATGAGCAAGCGCGACCAAGGCGCTTCTCTCCAGACTTACATCGACGAAGGCTACGCCCCGGAAGCGGTGATCAATTATCTTTGCCTGCTTGGCTGGTCGCCCAAGGAAAACCGGGAGAAGCTGCCCATTGACGAAATCATCCGGCTCTTCGATCTGCCGCAAGTGCTCCGCCACAACGCCCGTTTCGATATTGACAAGCTTCATTGGCTGGACGGCGAATACATCCGCGAGATGACCGATCTCCGCTTCCAGGAATTGGGAGCCGAAGCCTTGCGCCGCGCCGGTTACTCTGTCAATACTTACCCCGAAGAGTACACCAAGGCCGCCCTGGCCACTTGCAAAGGTAAAATCAAGCGCTTCGGCGAATTGGCGGGATACGCCGGCTTTTACTTCGCCGACTCGGTGAAGATCGACCCCGACCTGGCCGCCAAGGACTTGACCGCCGACAATAAAGCCCGGCTGCAAAAACTGCGCGATGTCTTCGCTCAAGTTGAGCCATTCAAGGCCCCGGACATCGAAAAAGCGCTCAAAGCCGTGGCCGCGGAATTCGGCGTGAAGGCGGGTCTTCTGGTGCATCCAACCCGTTTGGCCTGCACCGGCGCGGCCGCCGGCCCGAGTCTGTATCACCTGATGGAAGTCCTCGGCAAAAAATCGGTTTTACAGCGAATTGACGCCGCGCTGTAGAAATGGCTCGCGCCAGGAGGCGCCGGGCGTGCTATGATACGCATATGAATTTGGACGAAGCACAACGGAAGAAAGTCGCCGACTGGATCGAAGAGGGCCTCAAGCTGGCTGAAATTCAAAAGCGGCTGGAATCGGAATTTGGGATGCGAGTGACTTATCTCGACGTTCGCATGTTAGTGGACGATTTAAAACTCAAGCCCAAAGACCCCATTCTGCCTCCCAAACCTCCCGCGCCCGCCACACCCGCGCCGGAGGCCGGCCTGCCCAGCGGCAAAGTCAGCATCAGTGTGGACCAATTGACCAAGCCTGGAGCGCTGGTCAGCGGCAAAACAACTTTCAGCGACGGAAAACAAGCGGAGTGGTATCTGGACCAAGCCGGCCGCCTGGCCGTCCTGCCCGCCGAGAAAGGCTACAAACCTTCTCCCCAAGACGTGCAGGAGTTCCAAATCGCACTGCAAGTCGAGTTGCAGAAGCAGGGGCTTTAAAACCCCTCCGGGTATGTTAGCAAAAGACCCACCGCGACCGAGAACCCACGAGTGGATTGACCGGCGCAGTCTTGCTCTGGATTATGCCATTGCGCGAATGCTGCGGTCTCAACCCGATTTGCTCCAGCACGCCAAAGATACTCTGCAACGGTGGATTCATCAGCGACAGTCTGCCATTCCACCTGTGCTGATCGAATGGCGGGAAATCCTGGAAAACTGGCCCTTGGAAAAGATTTCGGATCTATTGACCAGCTCAGACGAGACATCGCGTCGTTTACGTCAGTCAAGTCTATTTTGTGGAATCCTTTCTCCTGAAGAACGTCTCGCCATATTTAAAGAATATGAAGCGAATCGAGCTTGAACATATTATCCGCGCCGCCAGTGTCATTACCAACCAGGCAGATATTGTCATAATCGGCAGCCAAGCCATTCTCGGTCAGTTTCCAAATGCGGATCCAGCTCTGCTCGTTTCCATGGAGGCTGATGTGTTTCCCCTCCATCGACCCGATCTCTCGATCGGACTAAAACGCCTCCCGTAGAAATTGAGAGAGCATCTCGTTGACAATTAACCTTGGGCGCACGAAGTTAGGCCACACGGGCTAAGAAAGTGGCGTGGAGGCCGCCATCTTCTTCGTGAAACTGAAACACGGCAAACCATACACCATAAACATGAATTCCGACCTGCATAGTTCTTCACGATCGTTCCTGCATACTTGGCCCCTTGTTCTGCTGCTGCTGGCGGCGCTGCCCGCTGCTTTGCAGGCGCAATACACTTTCACCACGCAGAATGGCACAACCATCATCACCGGTTACAGCGGCGGCGGGTCCATCGTCATTCCAGACACACTGGGCGGCTTTCCTGTCACCGCCATCGCGCCCTACGCGTTCAATCAAGCCGGCACTTTGACCGGCGTTACCATGGGCACCAACCTCACCACCATCGGCACGAACGCATTCTTTCAATGCTTGAGCCTCGGCGCCATTGCGTTTACCAGCAGTGTCACCAATATCGGTGATGGTCCTTTGTATGACTGCACGTCGGTGACGTCCATCACCATGAGCGGCACCAACAACTTCATCACCGTCTCCAACAGCGTCATTTTCAACAAATCCCAGACCTACCTTATCCAATTCCCCGGCGGCGTCACTGCCAGTTACACTATTCCCGCTTCCGTGACGAATGTGGGCGAGGCGTTCATCGGCAACCGCCTCAGCTCCATTTCCGCAGATGCCACGAACACCATCTACAGCAGCTTGAATGGCGTGCTGTTCGACAAAACCCAGACGCAACTGATCGCTTACCCAGGCAGCGCCTCCGGCAGTTATGCCGTCCCGTCCACCGTCACCATCATTCTGGGCAGTTCGTTCGAGTATTCCATCAACCTCGCCAGCGTGGCCATCGGCCCCGGCGTCACGAATATCGGTTACGCGGCGTTCTTCGATTCCTCTGCGCTCTCCTCGCTCAACGTGAATTCCGGCAATGCCTACTACAGCTCGAGCAATGGTGTCTTTTTCAACAAAGCACAGACGCAACTCATCCAATATCCCATCGCGGTTGCCGGGAGCTATGCCGTTCCCGGCACCGTCACCAACATCATCGACGGCTCCTTCGGTGATGCGCTCGGTCTCACCAGCGTCGTCATTCCGAACAGCGTGACATATATCGGCCTGGAAGCGTTTTACTTTTGTCCGAATCTCTCCAGCGTCTCCATCGGCAATTCCGTCACCAACATCGGCCAGGAGGCCTTCTTCGATTGCAACAGTTTGAACAGCGTCGTCATCCCCGCCAGCGTGAAGACCTTGTCCGCTTATGCGTTTGGCGATTGCCAAATACTGACGAATGTGTGCTTTGAAGGCAACGCGCCCGTCGATGGCGGCAGTGTGTTCTATTATGATCTTTCGCTCGCCAACGTCCTCTTCGTCAACGGCGCCTCTGGCTGGACCACCTATTACGACGGTTTTCCGACGGCGCCTTGCGCATCGTGTGGTTCGGTCGTAACACAACCGTCGCCTCAACTGAACATCGCCCGCTCCGGCAACAACGTGATCCTCACCTGGCTCACCAATTCACCGGGCTTCACCCTCCAGTCTGCGACGAATATCGTCCAGACCAATTGGTCCACCGTCAACCCGTCGCCCGTCGCCATCGGCAACCAATACACGGTCACCAACGCTATCACGGGATCGAGAACATTCTATCGCCTGGTCAATTAGGTCTGGCCACATCCGCCGGTCCCTTGACCCGGCCCAGGCTCCCAGCACCGGGTTGGGCAAGGAATCACGGTTCCGTGACGCGAAAGAAAAGCTGCGATGGATCGGTTGAGGGCACGGCTATTTGGTAGAGCGAGCCATTGCCGATCCTGTTGGTGTAGCAAATCCAGTTCGTGTTTTCGAGGTTGGCATTTGTGGCGCCGTGTAACTTTGCCGCCATATCGGAGGCCGCGTCGGGATGCGCCGTCGCCCAAACCCTTCCGGGATTGCTATGCACGTTTTAGGTTGCTTTGGCACCCCGCTTGCGACATTTTAAGGGAGATGAGTACCGCCCACGAAATCGAAGCGGCGATTAGGACACTTTCCCCGCTTGAACGCGAAAAATTGATTAGGGATTTGCCGGCTCTCCTGCCCGAGTTGGACGGCGACCTGGCGTGGAATCGAATTATTGGCGATGCGCGCTCGCGACCTGGACTAACCGCCTTGCTGGATCATTGTGAGGCCGATTATAAAAGCAATCCCTCGACGCTTTCCGAAATCAAGGATAAGGATTTCGATCTCCATTCGTGATCTCGCGAGATGCGTCCAGTTTCTGGCAATGCTATCACGCCCTGCCTTTGAACATAAAGGTCGCGGCCCGTAATGCGTATCGGAAGTTTGATCAGAATCAATCACACCCAAGTTTGCGAGTAGAACGACTGCGGTGCGATTCGCGGGCTTGGTCGGTTCGAGTGACAAAGGACTATCGAGCCGTTGCCCTGCGGGAAAAAGACACTTGGCTTTGGGTGTGGATTGGCAACCACGAGGAATTTGACCGCCGATTTCCGTGTTAACCCACAGTGTTCGGGCCTTTGGCTGCGTCCTTGCGGAACAAAGCCTATTCGTCCTGCATCCTGCTAGGGCCTCGCTTACCGTGACGCTCTCGGCCAGGTTGCGAGGCTTGTCAACATGATAGCCTCGCGTCACGGCGATATAATAGGCGAAGAGTTGGAGAGGGACGAGGGCGAGAATGGTTTTTCGAATTAGAGCACGAACTCGACCGGGATTTTCTCTGCGGCGCGGCGGGCATCCTCGCCCGGACGCTTCTTCCGTAAAGGCATGGTCTGGGTGATACGCTCGAGCATCATTTGCGGATTAATCCGTGGGGACTGGGACGGACAATCAGGCGCGACCGGAAATTCAAGGACCAACTCATGTTCCTTCGTCGAACGCGGCGGACATTTTCTCATACAGCTCCATGGTAGCATATTTTTCGAACAGTCGGCGAATGTTTTCTGACTTAATCTCCAGATGGTTGATGCGAATGAGGTTCTCGACGTCGAGGAAGTCCTTCAAAAACCGGTGCGGACGCGTGTTTTTTAAGGCATGCAGTTTTAAGGCAATCAGGTGCTCCAATGCGGGAATGCGCGAAGCTGTTCCGTAGAATTCCACTACCCGGCTGCCCTCGAACATCGGCTTGAACGTGGCCGGCTGGACGAACATCAAATCCACCGGCCACGCGGCGTGTTTATCCGAGGCCAGTTGAACGAAATTTGGGGCGTCGCTGAAAACGTGGTAGCCAAGATCCGCAAATAAGCTCATCCAGGACGATCGATCATCCGAGCAAACCAGGAAATCCAAATCCGCAGTTTCCCTGGCAAAGCCGTATAAATTGACCGCATGACCGCCGATGACCAGAAACGGCAAACGGCGCTGGCGCGTTTCCACTTCAATAGTTGCAAAAAAACTCACGTCAGCCGGGAACGGATTTCCTGTTTTGCGCAATGTGCCTCTGGCCAGAAACGCCTGTCGAGAGAATTCGGCGGTCCCATGCCCTTTTCAGACTTTCAGCGCCTTCACTCCGCCGTCACGTTCCTGGCCAGGTTGCGGGGTTTGTCAACATCACAGCCTCGCGCCACAGCGATGTAGTAGGCGAAGAGTTGCAGGGGAACTGTCGCGAGGATGGGATATAATGGTTCAAGGGTGGCGGGCAGGTAAATCACATCTCCACAAAATCCCCTGGCTTCAGAGCCGCGACTCTAGCAGCGATTTCACCGGTGTTGAGCCGAATGGCCGGTTTTTCAATTTTTGACGCGCGGTTTCGGACTCAGTCGTCCCAAGTCAAGGCTTCGCGACCGAGTTCGTGGTGATTGACCAAAGTTGTTCTGATCATCAGCGGCGATACGTGAAAGTGGTTAGCTGCTTTGGAAATGTCGTCCTCGTCCGGACTCTGATCCGGTAGCATTTTTAACAACTCGTCAATCGGACACAAGAACTCTTGTGCAAAAGCCCGTTGAAATTTCTGGCGAAAGGTTTTGGCATGAGTTGCCGGGAAGAGCCTTTCCTGTTTATCGAACCACAATTGGTCTCCGATCAGTCGGCTGGCTGCAAAGCGTCGCGTGGTGGGGTTGAGCAGGCCAAAGTATAGATGGAACGTGTCGTGCTTTTTCGTGCGAAGGGCAAACGGCATCGGCGTTCCCACTGCGGACTTGTCGGTAAAAACAGTTGTTTTGATATCCAAGAGATTCGCCAAAGCCTTATTCTTAATGGGCTTATTGCCGAAATCCCACTGCTGCCGAGCAAACTGGGCAAGTTTCGCCGCGCTCTGCCACGGTCTCTCGTCTCCGTCGGCCGGCGGCATGTGGTGGAGTGACGGCATCTTGCCTCGACTTCCACCGGTCTTGGATTTGTCGAGTTCGAGTATTCTCTGGAGAGCAGTTCCAGTGGAGTGGCGCGCTCCTGCAGCTACTTCTTCCAGCGCACTTTTGCCCAATTTGGCCTTGTCTTCGATCATCTGCAAGAGAAAGTCGTCCGGAGCCTCATCGGGGTCGTATCCCGCCATCGCTTCGAACTTCCGGCGCTCATACGTCGCCGCATCGCTTCGTTCTGCCTTTACCTCCTCCCAAAGGCCGGGCAGGGTTGCGCCCTTGATTGAAAGCGAATCTAAGCGAGAGAGCACGCCTTCCATGAAGGCATCCACCTTCTTCTCGAACTCCGATGCTGTGATGCGCGTCTTAACTCGGTCGAGATAACGGATGGGTTCGAACGCCGCCCCTTTGGCTCGAGGCAGAGACGCAACGGCTAGGGAGTCTCCATCGCTGGCAAAGAGCACATTCGGCCAGACGTAACCGCCGCCTGCCGATGCGGTACTGTGGGCGATGCGCCAATCTGCATCCGTCGACCAATCGCGTGTTTCAGGTTCCCAACGCAGGCGCCACCAATTGGCTGCAAACCAAGTTGCGAGATGGTACGCGCAGCCGCGCAGATGGGTCCGCACGGTCTGAGCTTCCAGATCCTCCAGCCGAGTCAACCACTGTCCGCCGACGGCCAGACCCAGGTTCGCGTAAAAGGCACGACCCACCGAGTCGCCCGTCTGGCGGCCGAGCCAATTGAAATCAATATTCAGTTCATCACTCACGATGCCGCCTTCCACTTCTCGATCACCTTCTCCCGAAATGGATCGTCCTCAGGCAACGGGTAGCCATGATAAGTTCCATTCCCGGCATTTTCCAACTGCGCCTCCAATGCGACGCCGTCTTTGGTCACCGCCCAGACGTTTTGGGGAAAGCCACTACGGATTTGCTCGCTCACCAGTCCCTTTCGAATGCCCTCTTTCAGAAGCCTAATCGCTTGCTCGCGCTTGGATACTCTCGCCAGATCGCAAAGGGTCTTGTCTGGACGAGGAATCGACGGAGGGGTTAGTCCATAATCCCCCGGGTTTCTCTTGTGCTCTGGGTTGCCGCCGTAATGTACGCCATTCACCCACCGATCCAGGTCGGTTCGCTCAGGGGCACTGGCAAACGAGTGCTTTGGATTATAGGATTTTCTTTTGGCGAACATGGCTCAGAACGACTGAGATCTGCAAATGTCGCAGCATTTCCAATTCATTTCTTTGAAACAAATTACATTAAAGCCTGCGGTCGATCAATCTTCGATTTGGCAGGGGCTGCGAGTGCTTGTGATCTCAGAGTTAGAATTTGCGAAGTTTAATACCCGGCTATCGGCAGCTTTCAGACGCCGCGCCTCACTCCACCGTCACGCTCTTAGCCAGGTTGCGGGGCTTGTCAACATCACAGCCTCGCGCCACGGCGATGTAGTAGGCGAAGAGTTGCAGAGGAACGGTGGCCAGGATGGGATATAACGGCTCGAGGGTGGCTGGCAGGTAAATCACGTCGTCGGCCACTGTTCGGATGTGGGTGTCGCCTTCGGTCGCCACGGCGATGACCGGGCCTTTGCGGGCGCGGATCATGGCCAGGTTGGCGAGGGTTTTTTCGTACATCGAGTCGCGCGGTGTCAAGAATACGGTGGGGGTGTCCGAGTCAATCAGGGCGATGGGGCCGTGTTTCATTTCGGCGGCGGAGTAGCCTTCGGCGTGGATGTAGGAAATTTCCTTGAGCTTGAGCGCGCCTTCCAGCGCAATCGGGAAATTGTAGCCACGGCTCAAGAAGAAAAAATCGTCGGCCGACGCATATTTTAACGCCAGCTTCTTTAAAGTTTCGGTTTGTTGCAGGAGACTGGCGATTTGTTGGGGAAGCGCCTCCAAGCCGCGGAGAATTTCCAACGCGCGATGCACCGAGAGCATGCGCATCCGGCCCAAATGCACGGCGAGCAAGGTCAGGACGGTCAGCATGGAAACGAACGCCTTGGTTGAAGCCACGCCGATCTCCGGGCCGGCATGCATGTAGATGCCGCCATCGGCTTCGCGGGCGATGGTGCTGCCGACGACGTTGCAGATGGCCAGCGCCCGGTGGCCGCGGCGTTTGGCTTCGCGGAGCGCGCCCAGCGTATCGGCGGTTTCGCCCGATTGCGAGATGACCAGCAACACCGTGTCGCGCTGCAAAGGCGCGTTACGATTGTAGAACTCGTGGGCGAATTCCACTTCCACCGGCAAATGCGCCAGTTCTTCGATGAGATACTCTCCCACCAGCGCCGCGTGCCAGCTTGTGCCAGTGGCCGCAATGACAATGCGTTCGATCGAGCGCAGTTCGGCGGCGGTCATGTTCAAGCCGCCAAATTTGGCGGTGGCGCCTTCAAAATCAATTCGGCCGCGCAGGGCATTTTCCACCGTGCGCGGTTGCTCGAAAATTTCTTTGAGCATGAAATGCGGATAGTCGCCGCGCTCGGCTTCTTCGGAGCCAAATTCAAGCTGGCTGATTTGCACCTTGGCCGTTTCCGTGCCGAGATTCTGCACGTCGAACCGGTCGGCCGCGACCGTGGCGACGTCGTAGTCGTTCAGATAAACGACCTGGCGGGTGTGGGCGACGATGGCATTGGCATCGCTGGTCAGAAAATTCTCGTTGTCGCCGATGCCGATGATCAAGGGCGAGCCGCGCCGCGCGCCGACGATGACGCCGGGATGGTCGCTGCTGACGACGGCAATCCCATAAGTGCCAATCACCTCGCGCAACGCAGCGCAAACCGCCTGCGCCAAGTCCCCGGGTTTGGCCGCGTAATGGACGCCGATCAAATGCGCCAAAACTTCGGTGTCCGTCGCGGAAGAAAACGAATGGCCCGCTTTGACCAGCTTTTCTTTAAGCCGGTCGCAGTTCTCGATAATGCCATTATGCACGACTGCGATTTTGCCGGATTGATCGAGGTGCGGATGGGAATTCTCGTCGGAAGGCGGCCCGTGTGTGGCCCAGCGGGTATGGCCGATGCCGAGGGAGCCGGTCACGGGCTCTTCCAAAAGCAAGGCGCCCAGCCCTTCGTCTATCTTGCCTTTGCGTTTTCTGATCTCGAGCCGGCCTCCGTCCAGCACGCCGATGCCGGCGCTGTCATAACCGCGGTATTGCAACCGGCGCAATCCCTCCATCAGGATTGGGCCGGCTTCTTTTTTTCCAACATATCCAATAATGCCACACATGGTTGGGGCAAGAATAAGCATTGGCTCCGTAATTCCAACTCGTAAATTGCCTGCCGCCTGCCCTAAATTACCGGTATGGCTTTGCTTTTGTTGCACGAATTTCATCAGTCCATCAATGCCAGGTTTACGGAGGTGAACGGCCAGGAAGCCGTGCTGGATTATAACGCGCCGCTGGCCGAGAAGGCGGCGCTCGACGAATCAGCCGGCGTGCTGGACTTGAGTTTTCGAGGGCGCCTGTGTGTCCTGGGAACAGACCGGGCGAAATTTCTCAACGGCCAAGTGACCAACAATGTAAAGGACCTGAAGTGCGGCGAAGGTTGTTACGCCGCGCTGGTCTCGGCGAAGGGCAAAATCCAAAGCGACCTCCATATCTATGTTTTGGAAAATGAGATTTTGCTCGATTTTGAGCCGGGATTGAACGAAGCCGTTCAGCAACGACTCCAAAAGTATATTATTGCCGAAGATGCCGGGGTGACCGATGTCTCCCCGCATTACGGCTTGTTGAGCGTGCAGGGTCCGAAGGCTGCCGCCGTCGTGCAGGCGCTTCCCTGGAATTTTGCCCTCCCGGAAAAGCCCGGCGCCGTAGCCAAAAGCGAGGATGCCACTTTAGGTGAAATCTATTTATCGAGCCGTTCCCGTACTCGGAGCGGCGGCTATGATCTCTTCGTGCCGGTGGCGGCGATGCAAACGGTCCTGGGCCAGTTGATCGCCGAGGCCCAGAAAATGGGAGGGCGGCCTTGCGGTTGGCGCGCGCTGGAGACCGCTCGTGTCGAAGCCGGACTGCCGCGCTTCGGCGTAGATATGGATGAAACGAATCTTGCGCCCGAGGTGCTGGATACCGGGGCGATCAGCTATTCCAAAGGCTGCTACATCGGGCAGGAAGTCATCGCCCGTGTTCGGACCTACGGGCAGGTGGCCAAAGCCTTTCGCGGTTTTCTGCTGCCCGGTGATTTGAACGCCCTTCCCGGCAAAGGCGACAAACTTTTTCTCAATGAAAAAGAAGTGGGCTATATTACCAGCGCGGTGGCGTCCCCGTTTCTGAAAGCGAACATTGCCCTGGGCTACGTCCGCCGCGAAGCAAATGGGATTGGCACGGAATTACAGATGCAAACGGCATCCGCAAAAGTGCCGGTGATGATTGTTGAGTTGCCTTTTAATTTGAATGCTCGACCATCCAAAGCGTCCAATTTAAGCTAAATCATTATGAACGAAACAATTTCTGTCACTTCACGTCGTGAATTTATCAAAA
This sequence comes from Saccharimonadales bacterium (SeqCode), assembly GCA_035648615.1. Classification (GTDB taxonomy): domain Bacteria; phylum Verrucomicrobiota; class Verrucomicrobiia; order Limisphaerales; family Palsa-1400; genus DASRLE01. The sequence continues at coordinate 17,869 of DASRLE010000048.1, forward strand.
CCACCGGCCGCATCGCTGCCGTCTCCGCGCTGGCGGGTGTGGCCATCCCGGCTGTCCACGCCGCTGGCGACGACACCATCCAAGTGGCGCTGATCGGCTGTGGCGGGCGCGGCACGGGCGCAGCCGGGCAAGCCATGGACGTTAAACGCGGTCCGCTCAAACTGGTCGCCATGGCCGATGTTTTTCAAGACCGCCTCGACAACAGCTACGCCGAGTTGTCCAAGGAGCACTCCGCGAAAATGGACGTGCCGCCGGAACGCAGGTTTATTGGGTTCGACGGTTACAAGCATGCGATGGACTGTTTGAAGCCAGGCGACATCGCCATTTTCACCACCCCTCTCGCTTTCCGCTGGCTGCATTTCGGCTACGCCATCGACAAAGGCCTGAATGTCTTCATGGAAAAACCATTGACGGCGGACGGTCCGACTTCAGTCAGAATGTTAAAACTCGCGGAGGACGCCAATAAGAAAAATCTTAAAGTAGGCGTGGGATTGATGTCCCGGCACCAGCGGGCTTTGCAGGAACTTTCGCATCGAATTCAAGATGGCGAAATCGGCGACATTATTTTGATGCGCGGCTATCGGGTCGGCGAACCGGTCGCGGCTTGTTTTTCACCCCGCAAACCCGCTGGCATCTCGGAGGTGGGTTATCAGATTTCGCGTTTCCACAGTTTCCTCTGGGCCAGCGGCGGCTGTTATAGCGATTTTAACATCCACCACATTGACCATTGCTGCTGGATGAAGAACGCGTGGCCTATCAAGGCGCAGGCGATGGGCGGCCGGCATTATCGCGGCAATGACGTCGATCAAAACTTTGACGTTTACTCGGTGGAATATACTTTTGCCGACGGCAGCAAGTTCATCATGGACGGGCGATGTATGTATGGTTGCGATGCCATTTACTCCAGTTATGCCCAAGGCACCAAGGGCATGGCGATCATCTCAAAGTATGGCGATTGCGGAATGCCTTCGACCACTTACTCAAGCCAGAATCCGGCGCACGGCAATCTGCTCTGGACCTCCCATGTGAAACCGCACGAGACGAATCCCTACGTCAACGAATGGAATGACTTGGTGGACGCCATCCGCGACGATAAGCCCTACAGCGAAGTGGTCCGCGGCGTCCAAGCCAGCGTCGTGACCTCGATGGGACGCATGGCCGCCCACACCGGGCAGGAAATTACCTACGATCAAATGCTCAATCATCCGCAGGAATACGCCCCCGAAGTCGCGACCATGACGATGAACGGCCGGGCTCCCGTCATGCCGGATGCCGATGGGCGCTACCCGATTCCTCAGCCGGGTATCGTGATCGACGCGGAATACAAAATGGCGAAGGCCACTTAGGCCGGCCTATTCCAGGCGGCCAGCGCCGCCTGGTAAATTTGTTGCAACGGAAGTTTTTTGCTCTCGGCCAGTTTTTGGCATGACTCAAACTCCGGCGCGGCTTGCAAGACTTCGCCGTCAAGTTTGCCAATTTTAATCGTCACTTCGCCGTGAGGTGTTTTTACGGCGTGAAACTCGCGCCGCAATTTCCGGCGCTCCGCTAAAACGCGGCGCACTCCGAACGCGCTCGTCTGCCGCAAAATCAATTCGCTGAATTGATCGGCCTGGCTGGCGGCGCACAAAACACTCAGCAGCAAACCGGGCCGGTTTTTTTTCATTTGCCTCGGCGCGTAAGAAACATCCAGCGCCCCAGCGGCCATGGCCATTTCCATAAAAGGTCCGAGAACCTCCGGGTTGATGTCATCCAGGTTCGTTTCCAGGACGGCGATCAAATCAGATTCCCAATCATGTTCGGAGGCGGCGCCCGCTTCTCCCAGAATGGCCCGCAAAACATTGGGACGCGTTTTGTTGTCGCGCGAACCAACGCCAAAGCCAATGCGGCTGGGCGCGAAATTCCTCATCGGCCCGAACTCTTCCACAAATTCCGCCAGCAATGCCGCCCCGGTTGGGGTGATTAGTTCATGCGGCTCCTCGCATTGCGTCAGAGGCACAGATCGCGCCGCGAGGATTTCCAACGTGGCGGGAGCCGGGATGGGAAAACGGCCATGGGCGCAATCAATCCACCCGACGCCTTCGGTTGGCCAACTGGCTAGGACATGCGGCATCCGCAAAAACTCCAGGCCGATGCAGGCGCCGACGATGTCAATAATTGAATCCACCGCGCCGACTTCATGGAAATGGACTTTGTCCGCCGGCATACCGTGGATTTTCCCTTCGGCCACCGCAATGCGCTCAAAAACAGCGATGCTCTTTTCTTTGACCCAACTGGAAATTCCACTGGCGAGAATTAGTTGCTTGATCTCCGCATAAGTCCGTCCGTGTTCGTGTCCGTGTCCGTGTTGATGTTCGCCAGCGTGGGAATGTTCATGTTCGTGCCCATGTCCGTCCCCATGCGCATGATGACCGAGATGAACGTCGAATTTGGTTCCTTCAATTTGCGCGCGTGTGGCGCGGGAGACGTGCAGATGATAGCCTTCCAGGCGGAGCTTGTGCAATTCGCCCTCTAAATGAGAAAAGTCGAGTCCAACATCGAGCAAAGCTCCGAGAAACATGTCCCCGCTGATCCCGCTAAAAAGATCAAGGTAAAGTGCTTTCATAAACCGCCTGTGGCGAGCGCATTGATCTGGCTGGCCGCGTAGCCCGCGCCAAAACCATTGTCGATATTGACCACCGTCACACCGCTGCCGCAACTGTTAAGCATGGCCATCAGCGGCGTCAACCCGCCAAAATTCGTGCCGTAACCGATGCTGGTTGGAACGGCAATGACCGGACGACTGACCAATCCCGCCACCACGCTCGGCAAGGCGCCCTCCATTCCTGCCACGACGATCAGCACTTGCGCGGCCTGGATCGCGTCCAGCTTATTCAACAGCCGATGCAACCCAGCCACCCCCACGTCGTAAATTCGTTCCACCCGGTTTCCCATAATTTCAGCCGTCACCACCGCCTCCTCCGCCACCGGCAGATCACTCGTTCCAGCGCACAGGACCGCGATCGTTCCAGGTCGTTTGACCAGAGGCCTTTTCTCGAGAGTCACACAACGCGCCACCGCGTGATGCTGGGCGGCTTTGAATTTTTTCCGCACCGCCTGCGCTTGTTCAGAAGTCAGGCGCGTGATCAGGAGTCGATCTTCACGACTGAAAATTTCGGCAGCAATTTTCACAATCTGCTCCGCCGTCTTGCCCGCCCCGTAAATGACTTCCGTAAACCCCTTGCGCAAGGCGCGGTGCATATCGACTTGGGCAAAGCCAAGGTCCGCCACCGGCGGCGTTTGGAAGACCCGCACCGTTTGCGACAAAGTCATCTTGCCGTCACGAAATCGTTCCAGGAGCTTTATGGCATCATCCGTTGTCACAGCGAAAGAAAATACACGAACCCACCGCCCCGTCACGCGCGAATATGATGCACGATAGATTGAAAGCTCTGTTCAATTGGCCCGTCCAACCTTATAGTAGAACTATGAACAGCAGTAATTCAATCAATCGGCGGAGCCTTCTCAAACGAGCCGGCCTGGGTGCGCTGGCTTTGGGAGTCGGCGGTTTGCGCGGCTTGGCCGAAACGCAACAAGCCGACGGCCATTACAAAATAAAAAATGGCCACATCCAGCAATCGGTCGTCTGGTGGTGTTTTAAGCCGATGACGGCGGATGAACTCATCGGCCACGCCGCCGACCTAGGGATGGCTTCGGTCGAATTGGTTCCGCCGGAGAACTGGGCCGAGCTGAAAAAGCACGGAATGGTTTGCGCGATGGCGCCCAGCCATGGATGGCAAAAGGGCTTTGCCCAAAAGGAACAGCACGACGAATGCTTGCAGATTTTGCGCGAGCGGATTGACCAATGTTCCGCCGCCGGCTACGAACGCGTGATCACCTTTTCCGGCTTTCGCAACGGCCAGTCCACCGAGGCGGCGACGCGCAACATGGTCGAAGGCTTGAAGAAAATCGTGGGCTATGCCGAAAAGAAAAACGTCACGCTCTGCCTCGAAATGCTCAATTCGCGCGTTCATATTTTTATGAAGGGGCATCCGGATTATTTTTGCGACAATATCGATCTGTCGGCGGACATTTGCCGGCAAATCAGCTCGGAGCGGATGAAATTATTGTTTGACATCTACCATGTGCAAATCATGCACGGCGACATTATTTCGCACCTTCGCCAGCACGAGCCTTACATTGCCCATTACCACACCGCCGGCAATCCAGGCCGGAACGAAATTGACGACACCCAGGAAATCAATTATCCGCCCATCATGCGGGCCATCCTGGAAACCGGCTACAAGGGCTATGTCGGCCAGGAATTTGTTCCGTTGCGGGATAAGGTTGCTTCTTTGAGTCAAGCAGTTAAGCTCTGTGACGTATAAAAATGAAAATATCCCGCTTCCTTTCGTCGTCTTTCAAACCGCTGGTTCTCGGCTTTTTATTTTCCGTGGCGTGTGTTTCCAGCCGCGCGGCTGAACCGATTCGCGCCCTCTTGCTTACTGGCGGTTGCTGCCATGACTATGGCGAACAGCAGAAAATATTGACCGAGGGCATCAGCGCCCGAGCCAATGTGGTCTGGACCATCCTCTACGAAGGCGGCAGTTCCAAAGGCGGGGTGATCCGCGACCACCGGATGAGCATCTACGAGAAGCCCGATTGGACCAAAGGTTACGACGTCATCGTGCATAATGAATGCTTTGGCGACGTGACCAATGCCGAGTTTATCGATCACATCGCCAAGGGCCATTTCGACGGCGTGCCTGCCGTGACGATTCATTGTTCCACCCACAGCTATCGCAAATCCACCACCGACGAGTGGCGCAAATTGCTCGGCGTCAGTTCCTACAACCATGAGGGGGCGCGGCCCTTCGACGTGGTGAACATCAAGCCCGACCACCCGGTCATGAAAGGCTTCCCCGCCCTCTGGCACGAACCCGAGCCCGACGAATTATATCGAATCAAAAAAGTCTGGCCCAACTGCACGCCGCTGGCCAAAGGCATTGGCAAAACGGGGGAAGAACATCCCTGCATCTGGGTCAATACTTACGGCAAAGCGCGCGTTTTCGGCACCACCCTCGGCCATGGCGACGTCACCATGGCCAGCGACGTTTATCTGGATCTCTTGACCCGTGGATTGCTTTGGGCCTGCAATGACTTGGATGACAATGGCCAGCCGAAAGAGGGCTACGGCAAACCAGCAGCGCAAGTCAGCCACTGAATTTTAACGGGGAAGACGGGGCCGCAGTCGGACTATTTCTTATAATCTAGCCAGAGCCATTTGAGCATCTGGGGCATGATGGAACCCCCGTGATTGTCGCTGTGAGTTCCTTCGGCAAAGGCGAAGTCCATTTCATAACCCTTGCTTTTCAGCGCTTCCACCATGGCTATGTTCTGCAGGTGCCAATCGCGCTTCGGATTGCCCGGGTTCGGAAGATCATGGAGAGTGTCCTCAATGAAAACGCGGATCGGCTTCTTTTCGCTTTCGAGAATCCTTTGGGGAAAAACATAGCCTCCCCGGAGGTCGGTGAAGCTGCCGATGCAACTGATGACTTTGCGGAATTGGTCGGGCCGCTCCCACGCCACGTTAAATGCGCAAATGGCGCCGCTGCTGGTGCCGCCAATAGCGCGGCCCTCGGGGTCTTTGGTGAGATTATATTTCTTGCCCACTTCGGGTAGCATTTCGTCGATGAGGAATTTGGCATACCTGTCGCCCAGCGAATCATATTCCACACTGCGGTTATTGGCATCCTTGCTCTTATTGTAATCGTAATCCTCGACCCCTCTGGCTCCAGGAGTAATGAAAATTCCCACCGTTACCGGCATTTCCTTTTTGGCGATGAGATTATCCATCACCACCGGCAGCCGCAAAGCGCCGTTGGGGTTTGAGGCGCGATGGCCATCCTGGAACACCAGAACACAAGCGGGTTTCGCGGCATCGTACTGGGCCGGAACGTAGATCCAATATTTGCGAATCGTGCCTTCAAATATCCGGCTTTTAAATAGAATTGGGCCTTCCAGCGTGCCTTTGGGAACTCCTTCC
>DASRLE010000049.1:0-6847 GCA_035648615.1 Saccharimonadales bacterium (SeqCode)
CAACAGGACAAAGTATTTGTTCCCGGGAATCCCGCCTGGGAAAAAATAACGGCTGAAAATGAGCAGCAACGTCCCCAAGATCGCGGCGAAGCCAATTCGGCCAAAGCTAATCAGCGTTTCCAACCAGTCATTGTGCAGGAAGGCCAGCCAGTCGTCTGTCTCGGCGCGGCGGTAAAGTTGAAACATCGTCCCATAAGTCTCCGCACCGGTGCCGAACCAGGGATTGTCCTGGGCCATGTAGCGTCCGGTCACGTTAAGTCCCGCGCGCGACTCATATCCTTGGTGAAACATTTCCATTCTGGGCGCGAGGGATTTCCAGCCCAGTAACACGCCCACCCCGATAATGGCCGCCAGTAAAAGGAAAAGCAAAGCCTTGGCCGTCCAATGACTGCGCCATTGCGCCATCCATAAAATTCCACCCGCCATCATCAGATTAATGCCCAGCACGATAGCGCCGCCGCGACTGGTGGAAATAAGGGGACAGATCGCCATGAGCACGATACAGGGCAAGAGCGCGCCGGCGTGATTATGGCGCGGGGGGATTGGTGTCTTCCTGCGCCGCCGGGAACTGACCGATGCCCACCAAAACCCCAGGACAGCCGGCCAGAGCAGATTAAAATACTGCGCGGCATTGGCGCGATAGGCATAGGGACCGAACTGCGAATCCGCCGTCTGGTTGATGCGTGGTTCAACGAGCCAAAGCAATTTGTCCCCGCCTTCGACCCGTTGCATAAGACCCTGCGTGGCCAAAAGCGTGCCGTTGATGGCCAACACCCAAAATAAACGGCATAAACGAACCGGCAGGTGGGCGGAATTTCCGTGAATGGAAAAAGATTTGTCCTTTAGTTCCGCCGCTTCCCTTGGGGAGAGGGTGAGCAGCCAGTCGCGCAAGGCCCAAAACAAACCGGCCAAACCTAAAAACTTCCAAAACGCCGCCCAACTTTTCGCACGATCATAACTGTGGGGCAGCCACCGGACGGCGTTGCGATATTCAAAACTCCATTGGGCGGGATGATAAATGGCGCGGGCGTTCCATGCGCCGATCAGGCTATAGAGCAGAATGCAAAAAGTCCCCGTGCCCAGAATCCAAGTGAAGCGGTCTTGGGGTCGAATCGCGCGCCCTGATTCGCTCTTGCCTGAAAATTGTGTCCAGCGCAGGGGGTGATAGCCGCTTGCCCGAATGAATAATTTGCCCAGCCAAAGCAAACCTAAGGCAAACCCCACGCCATTCATCACCTCAATCGCCCAGGGTTGCGTCGTGCCAAAGGCCCACGGTCCAAATAAAATTGCGAGATAGATCACCCATTCCGTAATCCAATCGCTTATCCGGTGAAGCCGCCGTTTATAACGTTGGAAACTCATGGAGAATGGTCAAAGAATCGGGCAGGAGAGAAGACGAAGCAAAGGAGGCGGTTATTCTCATAGCGCAAACCGTTGGAGCCGGTAAAAGGCAAGCCCGGTGAGGAAAAGGCGGCTGCGGGTCGCGCGGCAAAGTCAGGATGCGCTGGCTGAGGCGGAAATTATACGCCGCGGCTGGCGTTCGATGCCGTCTCCAAAGCGGGTTTTGCTTTCGCGCCTAGATCGGGCGTGTATTCGGCCAGGCTTTGCTTGATGAGTTGCTTCAGCCGGTCCGGTTCGGCCTGGTGCAATTCACTGCTGAGATTCTCCAAGACGGCTTTTATTTTGCTCCAGTCTTCCGGGGCGGTGACAAATCGCATGATTCTCGGGTGCTGTGTGGGACGATACGCTTCGCCTTTACAAGTGATTTCCTCGAACAATTTCTCGCCCGGCCGCAAGCCCACAAACTGAATCTCGATATCGACCTCCGGTTGCAGCCCGGACAATTCGATCATCTGCCGCGCCAATTCCGCAATCTTGACCGGTTGGCCCATGTCGAGCACAAAGGTTTCCCCGCCCTGGCCTTGCGCGCAGCTTTGCAGCACCAATCCCACCGCCTCGGGGATGGTCATAAAATACCTGACCATGTCGGGATGCGTCACCATCACCGGACCGCCTGCGGCGATTTGCTTGGTGAAGATCGGCACGACACTGCCCGACGAGCCAAGGACATTCCCAAACCGGACGGCGATGAACTGGGTGCCCTTGGGATTTTTTGCGAACAGGGCCTGCAAATAAATTTCCGCCAATCGCTTGGTCGCCCCCATCACGCTGGTGGGATTGACCGCTTTGTCCGTCGAGATCATGACGAACTGGCCGACGCCGTGTGCCAAGGCCAGATCCGCCAGGCGCGCGGTGGCGAGGGAGTTGTTCTTGATGGCCTCGCCCGGTTGGCGTTCCATCATCGGCACATGCTTGTGGGCCGCGGCATGAAACAGGACATCCGGGCGGTGCTCGCGGAGGAGGGCGCTCATCCGTGGTTCATCCAAAATATCCGCGATGAGCGGGGTAATTGATCCGCCGTAGCCCAGGCCGATCAGTTCCTGTTCGATGGCGAACAATTGCACCTCTGACTGATCCACCAACAGCAACTGCTTGGGTTCAAAAGCGGCAATCTGGCGGCACAACTCGCTGCCGATGCTGCCGCCGGCGCCCGTGACCATTACCTGCCGGTTAACCAGGACCCCCCTGATGCTTTCTGTTTCGATCTGGACAGGGTCACGACCGAGCAAATCTTGAATTTCCACGGGGCGTATTTGCGAGACTTTCAATTGTCCGCTGGCGAGCTGGTCCATCGCCGGAACGATGGCAAATTTGAGGCGGCTTTTTCGGAGCAAGGCGACAATTTCGCCGATTCGTTTCGCCGGAGCGGTCGGCATGGCGATGATGATTTGTTCCAGATCCAACACGCCCGCCCGCTCCAGAATTATTTCCGGCGCGCCAAGGACTGGCACCCCATGAATACGCGAACCCCATTTCTTTTTATCATCATCGAAAAATCCCACGGGCAGCAGACCCAAACCGCGCTTGGAGAAAAGATCGTTGACCAGGCTGGCGCCGACATCCCCCGCCCCCACGATGCCCACTCGCCGGGCCAGCGGATGATTACGGCTGTAGGGCGCCAGATAGCGCTCGCGCACCAGTCGAAAGGCCAGGCGCGTGCCGGCCACCCCCACGAACGAGATGAGAAAGTCGCTCAGGATGACTCCGCGGGGAGGAGCGTAAGCGCCCCAGGAAACCAGCCAGATTAAAACAATAATCGCGAAAGCGAGAAATGACGCCCAAAACAATCGAGCCAAGTCGGGCAAACTGAAATAGCTCAATAACCCTTCAAACTGGCCAAAGGCGTAAAGCAGAATCAACTGCAGCATGACCACCAAGGGCAATAAACCAAAAAGCTGCGCTCGGAAATTCTCCTCGATGGCGAAATCAAATCTCAACTCATAGGCCACAAAAAAGCTCAACGAGAGCCCCCCTGCGTAGAGGAACAGCAAAATCAGTTTGCGGACCCACGGATGTCGCGACCATACCGGAACGGCCCGGCCTGCCTTCGATCGCTCTTTGGTGAGATTGAGATCAGATTTCATCTAACATTCCTGGTTTTCGCCAGTCATCGCAGAACGAATCTCTTAGAGCGTGTTTTGAAAATAGCTCGGCCGGTCTTGCGGCGGGGCGGGGCGGCGGGCTTCGTTGCTCCTCAGTCGAAGATCCACGAGGGGATATTCTCCTTCGTCGCGCCTCGCCCTCCGCCCCGCCGCGCTCGCAATCCCTTTGCCGATCTATTTTCAAAACACGCTCTTAGTTCGATGAACTCACACCGTTTTTCGGCGTATGGACTAACCAGCTTGCGGATTTCCTGGCTGGTGTAAAGATAATTTGCGCACTGGACGGTGGCTTTTGGAGCCCAGGCTGTGAAACTGGCGATGGGAACCAATGCTCAGAGCCAAGGCGACGAAGCTGCATCTCGTTCTACACCCATCCGCGTGCCCGATAAACCCACCAGCCGATTTTTTCGTGCATATAAAGAGTCATGAGAAAAAGCCGACGCTCGCGTGGAAACGGACTGAGCGGCAAAGGCGGTGACACACCCGCTGCCTTGAAATCGGCGGCGACGGGGGTAACGTCGATGCCCTGTGTTTTGAATAGAGCCACGGAACGCCGCATGTGAAGCGCAGAGGTGACCAAGATCACTTTCAACCAGCCTTGGCGTCGCGCCAGCGCCCTAAACGCAACCGCTTCGTCGTGAGTGTTAATGCAGATGCCCAGGTTCGTCACTGAACCGGCGGTCAGTCCCCAGGAAGTTACCCAGTCCTGCAGGACCCCCATCGAAGGCGCGTCCGGCCTTCCTGGAATCGGCGAGCTGCCGCCCAGCACCAAGGTCCTGGCTTTGCCCAAACGCACCAATTCCACCGCCGTGAGAACGCGGCTGCCACCCTCGCCCATGGCAAAGCCCAACAGGTCGTTATGCGAAAGATGCTCGTCGCCGCCTAATGCGACGACGGCGTCGGCTGGGAGAGCAGGGAGATGAGGTTGACCGGCGTATGGTTGCTCCTCGGCTGAGATGAGCTTTTCAGTCAAGGATGTGCTGCCCATGACAAAAAGCATAACCACGGGGAATCCAAGCCACATCGCGCACCTCCAGTGCCGACGGCAGAGTAGATACAATACTCCCAAGACCATCAATCCCCATAAAGCGCCGACGGGTTCGGCGAGTGGAGCAAAGAAGGGGCTCATCGATTCGCCAGGGAGCCGGCACGCTGGCGGATAATCCTCGCCACCCGCTCCATATCGGAATCAGTCATCGCCGTGCCGGAAGGCAGACAGAGGCCGATGCGGAACAACCGCTCACTGACTGCGCCACCGCGAATCCGGCAACCTTTGAAGACGGGCTGAAGATGCATCGGCTTCCAGATGGGTCGCGACTCGATGTTCTCGGCCTCCAAGGCCACGCGGACTTGTTCGCTGGTCGCGCCAAATTCCTCCGGGCGCAACAAGACGACGGTGAGCCAGCGGTTGCTCTGGCGGTGGGAAGGCTCCGGCATAAACTCAATGCCAGTCAAGTTTCCGAGGAGTTCGCGGTAGGTGGCAAAGATGCGCCTTTTGGCCTTCACCCTCTCGTCCAGCACACGCAACTGGCCCCGCCCGATCGCCGCGAGGATATTGCTCAGGCGATAGTTGTAGCCGATCTCCTTGTGCTCATAGTGCGGGGCGGGTTCGCGCGCCTGCTGCGAGAGTTTGCGGGCATGCTCAATCAAGCCGCTGTCGTCACTGGCCAGCATTCCGCCTCCCGAGGTGGTGATGATTTTGTTCCCGTTGAACGAGAACACCGCCGCTTTAGCGCCGAATCCGGCATGGCGTGAGTTCGGTGTTCGAGGTTGGGCAGTTGCCTGGCTCCCGCTTTCCACCTGCCGAAAGGCGCCCATCGCTTCGGCGGCATCGGCGACCACGGGGATTCCGTAAGGCTCGCAGACCTGCATAATCCTCTCCAAATCGCAGCACTGGCCGTAGAGATCCGTGGGGATGACCGCCTTCGGCGGCTTGCCGCGACGGGCGCACTCGGCCAGTTCTGCGGCGAGAAGGTCGGGGTCCATGTTCCACGATTCTTCGTCACAATCAATGAAGGCGACCGACGCGCCGAGGAAAATCGCCGGAGTGATGCTGCCGATGAAAGTCAGGCTCGAGGCCAGGACTTCATCCCCCGGCCCAACCCCAATTTCGCGAAGAGCAAGATGCATGGCGGCGGTGCCGCTCGCCAAGGCCAGGCAGTGGGGAATTCCGACGTACTCCGCAAACTCCTTTTCAAAGGCATCCACCATGGGCCCAAGCGGCGCAATATAGTTGCTGGCCATGGCTTGATGGATGAACTCCAACTCCTCGCCGCCCATGTGCGGTGGTGAGAGAAACAGGCGATCACTCATAGGCAATAATAGCTTATCAAACCGCGTTCTTGGACTTTAGAGTTTGCATCACCCGGGCTGGCACGCCATAGGCAACACAGTTAGCGGGGATATCTGAGTTCACGAAGCTATGCGCGCCAATGACGGCATTTTCTCCGATGGTCACTCCCGCCATGACAGAGGAATGAGTCCCGACCTTGCAGTTCCTCTTGAGCACGACAGGGCCCTGTTTTCCGTCGATGGTAGATACCGAATAAATGGAGCAATGAGATCCAATCTGAACCCCGGCTTCAATGATTACGCCGAACTTCGCATTGATGTAGGTGAATGCTCCAATGTCCGTCCGGTCACCAAGCTGCAGTCCAGCCTTATGTTGGACCACCCAATTATACTTAGTCGGTTTGCCGTCCTCAATGACTGGCGGCTGCCAATTTGGAAACCGGGTATCAGGAGTTGTCATAAGATTGTCTTTCTTCATTGCCCATGAACGCTGGCATCGTGGCGTGGCCCTCGGCGCTGATGTCTTTGCGTTGAAAGACTCGAAGGACCGTCATGGCAAGAATTTTGAGGTCGAGCCAAAAACTGCAATGGTCCACGTACCATACATCCAGCTTAAACTTCTCCTCCCAGGAAATGGCATTGCGCCCGTTCACTTGAGCCCAGCCCGTGATGCCGGGCTTGACGTCATGCCGTCGCGCCTGTTCAGGGCTGTAGCGGGGCAGGTATTCGATCAAGAGGGGCCGCGGGCCGACAAGGCTCATTTCGCCGCACAGCACATTCCAAAGTTCCGGCAGTTCATCCAGGCTGCTGCGCCGCAATAGGATGCCGATGTCGGGCAATCGCTCGTCGTCGGGCAGCAAATTTCCCGCCGAGTCGCGCGCGTCGGTCATGGTGCGAAATTTCACCAGGGCGAACAGCCTGCCCTTGAATCCCGGCCGCTGGCGCCGGAAAAAAACCGGAGAACCGAGCTTCCAGCGCACTAGTCCCATCAAGACGGCCAGGAGCGGCGACAAAAGGATCAATCCAATCGCAGCACAGACGCGATCCAGCAA
>DASRLE010000050.1:0-6932 GCA_035648615.1 Saccharimonadales bacterium (SeqCode)
CTATGACGCTAATCTCTACGAAAAAGCGCTCGAAAAACACGGCAGCCCACTGGCCAGCCTGATGAAAAAAGAGGCGGCGGCCAAAGGTGAATAATTTTCAAAAAATATGTTGCCGGAACAACTCAGAGCTCTTCTGTAAAAATTCCCGATCAAGGCATCTGCTCTGATCCGGAGTTTGAACAGAAGGAAACGAAGATAACGAAGGGGAAAAGGTCTCCTGAACGAGTCGTCATACTGACGCTGCTTGCATCAAGCTCTCATCGTGGTCATCTTGCGTCAGTGCAACCCAATCGAGATTGGGCGCATCTATTCTGCCGGTGAAAACGAGAAGATTGTCTTTTATAACGAGGGCGGAATTTTCTTTGACAACGGATGCGCCGGCAACGGTTGTAGTGCGGTCTCGCTTAAGTGTAGCCAAAAAATTTAAAACGCGGCGCTGATCGGTCTCTGGGAGAGTTTCCAACTCTTGCAGGACGGCTTGAATCGCATCTTTGCTCATCCTCAAAATATATCAGTTCCGATTCCTTCCATCAAGGCTTTGGTTCCGGCTGATTCCAAAGGCAAAAACATGGGCGGAAGATTTTTTTGCCGCCATCTTTTTGCCTTTTATTCTGTTCCCCGTTTTTTTGCCTTTAGAACCAATGCGCGAACGGGCAGAATCGCTTTGCATGAAGAAGTTTTTTTGGGGGATGTCCGCGCTTTTTTTGTCGCTCGTTTTTAACGCCAAGGCCGCGCCGCCGGCCATCGTGTCGCCGCCGCAGAGTTTGACCATTAACAACGCCTCCAGCGCGAGCTTTACGGTCGTGGCCAGCAATGCGGTGGCGTATCAGTGGCAATTTCAAGGGAGCAATATTCCCAGCGCCACCAACGCAACGTTGTCTTTGGAAAATGTCGCGACGAACCAGGCGGGTGCTTACACGGTGGTCGTCAGCTCCTCGGATACGTCGGTGACAAGCCAGCCGCCAGCGCTCCTCACCCTCGTGCCCGGAACGGTGATTCGCTTTATTTTTTCGGGTCTGCTTGGCGGCGGGACCAACTATGTCGATGTGCAAATGTTCGACCACGACAAACCTATCACCGTGCAGAACTTTATTCACTACATCACGGCGGGAGGTTATTCGAACATGTTCTTTGACCGCTGCATTCCAGGGTTTGTTTTGCAGGGCGGCGATTACGGCGCCTCGAACCGCACTGCCGCGGCGTCGCCAGTCAGCGGCTGGAACATAGGGAACCTCGTCCAAAGTAGAAACTATGCCCCGCCATTCCCGACGGCCATCACCAACGAATTCAACAACGGGCCGCTCATTCATAATGATTTCGGCACCATTGCCATGGCCAAGGTCGGCGGCCAAATCAACTCGGCGGCCAATGCCTTCTTCTTTAATCTGGCGGATAATTCAGCCAATCTGGACGGGCAGGATGGCGGGTTCACTGTTTTCGGACGCGTCATCAACTCGACCAATGCGCTGCAATATTTCAATACGTTAACCGCTGGAGATGGCTTGGTGGGCAACGGCGTATTTCTGGACAATGGGACGCTTTACGCGGGCGTATTTCCAAACCTGCCGGTCAATTACGCCGGCACCAACTTGCCGGCCAATGCAAACCTGGTCTTCGGCGATTTTCAATTTATCACCGCCGATACCAATCCTCCCACCCTCGCCATCGTGTCTCCCGCCCCGGGCCTCGTGTCAAGCAATGGCCGCGCCATCACGGTGCAAGGGACAGCGAGTGACAACATCGGGCTGGCCTGGGTGCGGGCTGAACTGATTCCGTTGCGCGAATCGAATGGCGCTTTTCCGAATGGAGGCATTTCGATTACCAACTATACTTTCGGACTGACCAACTGGGCGCTGACGCTGAACAACTCCGCCGGCGCCTTTGGCGTTTTTCCGCCTGGTCCTTACACCTTGGAAGTGGAAGCCCAGGACGAAGCCGGCAATAGCGCCCAGCAATCCCAACCGCTGACTGTCGGGCTTCCCACCCCGCCCGCGCAAATACTGTCGCCGCGCCTGTCGGGAACAAATCTTACTTTCAACGTGCCGAGCTACACCAACCAATACTATGTCATTTGGAACTGTGTTGATTTGCGAGCGATGAGCTGGACTCCCTTATCGTATTTTGTGGGCACCGGGGCGCCCTTCCAGGTCTCGGAGCCCGTGAGCAGCGCTATCGGCCAGCAATTCTTCTCGGTGCAAGCGGTTAATTTTTAGCCGGGCGATTTCCTCCCTTCTTAATCGTAATCGTAATCGTAATCGTAATCTTAATCCTCTGGGCAGTAAAAGATTACGATTATGATTACGATTACGATTAAGATTAGGAGCGAAGACGGGAAAGCGCGCAAAAACGCTTCATTTTCATGGCGTGCGAAAAAGTTACATATTTTGGTTGACTAAAAAGTCCGTTTCTTTCAGTCTCGGCCCTTGTTCAACGCAATTCCAGTCAGAAGTATTGTTTCCAAAGCGCTCGCCGGCTGGATCGATTTACGGACGATCCCGGTCTAATCCAGAATCAAATTATGAAAAACTCTTTTGCTAATTCTCGTTCCCATTTTCTTTCGCTTCGTTCTCTCATTGGCTTATGTTCAGCCGTCATTTTGATTCTGAGTGCAGTTCAAATTAAGGCTGCGGTGATATATTGGGACCCCCAAGGCACGACTGGCGCCAACCCCGTCCTTACTTCCCTGACCGGCATATGGGAAAGCGCTTTGTGGAGCACATCCTCGAGTGGACTTGCAACCCCTGTCGCCTGGACGGAGTCAAGCGCCGCCTGCTTTGCCGTTCATACCGGCATTGGCACGCCTGCTTTTACTGTGACCATGAATGGCAATCATACCGTGGCGGGCTTTTTCATTGGCCCGCTGACTCCAAATTCCTGCAATGTGACCATTTCAGGCACTGGCATCATCACCTTTCCGACCGCTGCGTTTAACGGGATCGATTTGGTCAACGCCAGTGACGGATCGTTGGCGCTCTTGACCAGCAGTGTCGTGATCGCTGGCACTTCTTCCGCTCAAATTTGCGCGGAAGGCAACGGCCAACTTTATCTAAATGCGGCAAACACATGGGGAGGCGGCAGTTATTTGGGTTTCAGCGGCGCATCGTTTAATGGAATTTGGAACTTCAACAATTCGGCCTCTTTCGGCACCGGTGGCATCTACTTTTCCAACTTGACAGGCGGCGCATTGGTGGTGGAAGGGAACTCGGCGATCACGATCACGAATCCGGTTTCTCAACTGCAATACGGCACAGCGAGCCTAAATATCGTGGGGAATCCTGCAGGCGTGACGTTTAGCGGGCCGTGGGCTTTGTCGGGCGCGGCCGGTTCTCAGCCAGTGGTGGGGCCGGTTTTAATTGGCTCCGGCGGCGCGGCGGCCAATCTGGTCACTATTTCTGGCCTGATCAGCGGCACCAATGGTTTTACCAAATTTGGGATAGGCACGCTGGCGTTGAACGCGACCAATACCTATAGCGGCAATACGATTATCAGCAGCGGGACTCTTGCTCTTACTTCAACCGGCTCCATCAGCAATTCGCCCTCGCTAGTCATTGGGACAAATTCGACTCTCGATGTCTCGGCCGTTAATTCTTTTACCCTCAGCAGCAGCACGAGGCTCGCGGCCACGGGAGCGGGCGCTACGGCGGGGACCTCTTCCGCGACAATTAACGGCGCCTCTGCCGGTGTGGTCAACTTGGAATCGCAGCCGATCCTGTTAAGCTTTGTTCCCACTTCTTTCGCAGGCGACACGACTCATCCGGCATTGCTGGTCAATCAAGCAGCGTTGACTTTGAACAACAATCTAATCACGGTCAGCAACGCAGCCGCCACCGCGCTCGGAGCGGGCACTTATAGTTTGATCCAGGTGGGCGATGGCACGACCGGAACAATTAACGGCGCACCCAATACGAATGCCGTGGTCGATGGCGCTGGCTTGGCCGCCGGCATGTCGGCCTCGCTCGCCATCAACGGCTCAACCGTCAATCTGGTGGTGGCCGCCACCGCCAATTCGACGACAACGACACTCGGCACGCTGTCACCCATCACCTATGGGCAATCAACTACTTTCACGGCCACTGTTTCCCCGACGCCTGATGGAGGCGAAGTTCAGTTCCTGTTCAACGGCGCGGCTCTCGGCAGCCCGGTGCCAGTCGTCGGTGGAACAGCCACTTCTCCTGCCACCAGCGTGCTGCAGGCTGTTGGAACCTACACGGTGACTGCGGCCTACAGCGGCACCTCCGACGATGGAGCCAGTTCGGCGACCGGCTCTCAAGTAATCAATAAAGCGGCGTTAACCGTAACCGCCAACCCCCAGACGGTGACTTATGGCACTGTGATTACCAGCCCCAGTACTTTGTTTACCACCAGCGGGATGCAGAATGGAGAAACGATCGGGTGGGTGACCTTGGTGGTCAGCGGTGGCACTGCTGGCACGGGCGTGGGAACGACCAATGAACCTGCGGGCAGTTTAACACTCACACCTAGCGCCGCGGCGGGCGGATATAACACGGAAGCGAACTATAATATCACGTACGTTCCTGCTACCCTCACGGTTAGTCCTAAGGCTTTGACCCTCACCGCCAGCGCCGCGAGCAAGGCGTACGGCAGCGTCACTTCAACTCCGGTCACGGGCCAGACGACTTTTACCTCCAGCGGCCTGGTTAACGGGCAAGCCAACGCCTCGATCACCGTAACTTTGACTTACTCAGGGATTACGGTGAATTCGCCGGTGTCCGGCTCGCCCTATGCAAATGTCATCATCCCCAGCGCCGCAGTCGAAGCGGCGGGCAAAACAAACTTCAATCCGGGCAACTACACCATCACTTATGCCAAGGCCACTTTGACCCTCACCGCGTTGCCGGTTAAATTGACCGGCTTCCAGAACTTCAATGGCAGCAACTGGGTCACGGCGGGAACCTTGACCGTGTCGAACGCGGTCGCGGGCGATACGGTGAACGTGGCCTTGGGCTTGGGCTTCATGGCCAGCACAAATCCCGGCATCGAGACTATTGCGTCCCTCGGCACGCTGGCCTTGGGCAATGCGGGCGATCAAGGCACAGGCACCGGCACGGGACCGACGGCGCAGTTTAATACGCCTACCGGGGTCGCGCTGGATGGCGCTGGGAACGCCTATGTAGCCGACACGGCGAATAACCGGGTGGTGGAAGTTACGCCAGGGGGAGTGGAGACTGTGCTGCCCTTCACCGGTTTAGCCGGTCCGGCAGGAGTCGCGGTGGACCTTAATACCAATGTCTTTGTGGCGGACCCCAGCCTGAACGAGGTTGTCGTGTTGCCCGGGGGTGGGGGACTCCAGACGAATCTTCCGATTCCAGATCTGAATTATCCGGCCGGGGTCGCGGTGGATCAGAGCGGGAATGTATTCGTGGCGGACACGTTGAACAGCCGGGTGGTGGAATACGCTACCAACGGCGTCCAAACGACGTTGCCTTTCAGCGGGATTGAAGGACTCTATTTGCCGTCCAGCGTGGCGGTGGACACCAACGGCGACGTTTTCGTGGCCAACGCCGGCAGCAATAATATCGTCGAACTAAGCGCTCTCGGAGTGCAGTCGATTCTTGCCTTCAGCGGCCTGAACTTCGCCACCAGCGTGGCGGTGGATAACAATACCAACATCTATGCGGCCAATTATGGCGGCGCCAACGTCAAGGAATTGTCCGTGGCGGGCGTGGTCACGACCCTTCTCTTCAACAACCTCACCGGCCCGGCAGGCATAGCGGTCGATCCCGCCGGCGACATCCTCGTCTCTGATTCCGCGCATGACCGGATCGTGGAAACGAATTCCTCCACCGGGTTCAAAGCTTTGGCCGGCGTTCTCGGAGTGCCCAACTACACGCTCACGGGAGGCAGCGGTTCGGTGACCAATGCGGCCACGCCCAGTTTCGTCGGTTTGACCAACGCCGTCATTACCTATGGCGTGACGAATATAGCCTTGACTGGCACAGTGACTGCCGTCGGCAATACGCATCCGGCCAATGGCACTATTGTCACCGTCACCATTAATGGGACGCCCCACAACACCACCCTGAACGCGGCCGGAGCGTTTACCAACAATTTCAATACGGCTGGATTGCCCGTCAGCGGTTCGCCCTATACGATTACCTATTCCAACGCCGTCAGCGGCGCCTTCACGAATTCAACGGACGCGAGCACTACTTTGACCATCAATCCTCTTCCCGCGATCTTGACCGGAACCATGGCCTACAACGGCAGCACCACGACATCTGGATTGACGGTGTCGAACGCCGTGACAGGCGATGTCGTGACGGTGACTGGAAGCGGCGACTTGGCCAGCGCCAATGCCGGAGCCGAGCCGATTAACTCCTTCGGCACCGTCGCCTTGAGCGGCGCGTCGGCGGGCAATTACACCTTGATTGGCGCGAGCGGCGCGGAGAACGTGACTGCTGACGCGCTGGCCATCACCGCCAACGACGACAGCAAAGTGTATGGCCAGACCAAGACATACGGGGCGGGATTAACTAACTTCTCCAGCACGGGCTTGGTTAATGGCGAAACGATCGGGTCGGTGACCATTGCCGCCAGCGGCGGGGTGAACGCGACCGATCCGGTGGGCAATTACTCCTTGACCCCCAGCGGTGCGACCGGCGGGACCTTTACCCCGGCCAACTATACTATTACCTATAATCCGGGCACGCTGGCCGTCAGCCAGTTGACGGTGGTTTTGGCCGGCATCAAGCCTTATGACGGCAGCACGGCTGTCCCTGTTTCCAATTTGCAGATCGCCAATGCGGTTAGCGGTGACGACATTGCCTTGGCCTCTGGCGCCGGGGTCTTGACCAGCCCGAATGCCGGGTCGGAAGCGGTTGGGCCTGGGACATTGGCCTTGGGCGGCGCGGCGGCGGCCAATTACACCCTCACAGGTGCAGGCGGCAGCGTGACGGTCACGCCCGTAAGCC
>DASRLE010000051.1:0-6379 GCA_035648615.1 Saccharimonadales bacterium (SeqCode)
GCGCAGACTTTTGTTTGCGAAGGCAAAAGCGGTCCAGGCTTGGGCAAACAAATTGTTTTTCTCACTGGGGACGAGGAGTACCGCTCTGAGGAAGGGCTGCCGCAACTGGCGCGCATCCTGGCCGAGCGACACGGCTTTAAATGCACGGTGCTTTTTGCGATCAATCCGCAGGACGGCACGATTGATCCCAACATGAAAACCAATCTGCCCGGCGCGGAGGCGCTGGATAGCGCCGACGCCATTGTCATGTTGCTGCGTTTCCGCCAATGGCCGGACGCGCAAATGAAACATTTTGTCGATGCCTATCTGGCCGGAAAACCGATCATCGCTTTGCGCACCAGCACTCATGCGTTTAGTTATCCCGGCGACTCCTCCAGTCCTTACGCTCGCTTCAGTTATAACAGCAAAGCGTGGCCTGGCGGCTTCGGCAAACAAGTGCTGGGCGAGACGTGGATTTCTCATCACGGCGAACACCGCAAGGAAGCCACTCGTGGGATCATCGAGCCGGGCGCTGGCGACGACCCCATCCTGCGCGGCGTGACGGATATTTTTGGCAACACCGATGTTTACACTGCCGATCCGCCGCCGGACGCCAAAATATTGGTTCGCGGCGAAGTGCTCTCCGGCATGTCGCGCAACAGCCCTCCGGTGACCGGCGGCAAAAACGATCCGATGCAGCCCATCGTCTGGACGCGGCTTTATCGCAACGAAGCCGGGCTGACAAATCGCATCCTTTGCACGACGATGGGCGCGGCGACCGATTTGCGCAACGAAGGGCTGAGACGGCTGCTGGTTAACGGAGTTTATTGGGCGGTTGGCCTGGATGTCCCGGCGCAGGCGGATGTCCGAATCGTGGGCGATTTCCGTCCGAGGATGTATGGCAACGACGGCTTTCAGAAAGGGGTGACGCCAGCCAGCCTTACCGCGCCGTCCGCCGCTGATTTGCTCGAACCACAGCCGCGTCCGGCCCGCGCCGCGCTCGAGCCGAGCGCCATCCCGTTGAAATTTATTGCGCATGAACGGATTGCTTTTGTCGGCGGTTCGCTGGCCGAGCGGATGAATCGTTTTGGCTACTTCGAGACACTGCTGCATTCGCGTTTCCCCGAGCAGGAATTGGTCGTGCGCAATTTCGGACGCCCGGCGGATGAAGTCGGGCTTCGCCAGCGGGCCAATGATTACACCGCGTTGGACGATCCTCTTTTCGCGTTTGGGCCGGACACCTTCTTTTGTTTTTTTGGCTACAATGAATCGTTCGCGGGCGCGGCGGGAATCGAAGAATTCAAGGCCGGCTACGAAAAATTCCTCCGTGATTATGCGAAGACGTATGCGCGGGATGAAACCGGCGCGCTGCCGCGTTTCGTCTTGGTCTCCCCCATCGCTTTCGAGCCGACGGGCGATCCGCTTTATCCAGACGGCAAGAAAGAAAATGCCGGCCTGACACTCTACGCCCAAGCGGTGGCGGAAGTGGCGAAAAAACACGGCTTGGCCTTCGTCGATTTGTTCACTCCCACTCACAAATTATTTGATGACAGCGCACCGGAGCAGTTCACCATTAACGGTTGCCATCTCAACCAGGCCGGGGATCGCGCGGTGGCCCAAATCCTGGATCACGCTCTCTTTCAAACGCCCAATCCCGCCGACTTGGATTCGCCGCAGTTCGAGCGCCTGCGCACGGCAGTCAATAACAAATCATGGTTGCATCGGCAGGATTACTGCATGGTCAACGGCTGGTATGTCTATGGCGGCCGCCGCACCTGGGACAAGGAAACGTTCCCTCGGGAATTCGTGAAAGTGCGGGCGATGGTGGAAGTTCGGGATCATTATGTCTGGGCGCTTGCCCAAAACAAAGAAGCCACTACCCCTGATGACAGCCAGACCGGCGAGCTATTCACGCCGAAGACGCGTTTTGGACTGAACACTTATTCTGAGCCGAAGGAGCTGCACTATTTTTCGCCCGAAGAATCCATTGCCGCGATGAAGGTGCCCGAAGGATTTGAAGTCACCCTTTTTGCCAGCGAGCGCGAGTTTCCCGAGCTGGCCAAACCGGTGCAGCTTAACTTCGATAACAAAGGGCGCTTGTGGGTTTCTTGCATGCCGACTTATCCGCAGTGGAAACCCGGCGATCCGCCGCCCGACGACCACTTGCTGATTTTGGAGGACACACAAGGCGTGGGCAAAGCGGACAAATGCACCACGTTTTACGACCACTTGCAATGCCCGGTCGGCTTTGAATTCTGGCACGGCGGCGTCCTGGTCGCCGACCAGCCGCACATTCTTTTTCTCAAGGACACCAACGGCGACGACAAGGCCGATGTGGTCGAGCAATGGACCGATGGCTGGGGCTCGGATGACACCCATCAATCGGTCAATGCCTGGCAATGGACGCCGGGCGGCCACTTGCTGCTGCTGGAAGGCGTGAATATGTCCACCACGGTCGAAACGCCTTGGGGTCCCTTTCGCAATCATAACACGCCGGGCGTTTACGTGCTGGACCCCCGCACGTTGAAGATTCGGCACTTTGTCACGCCGGGATATGGCAACCCCTGGTGCTACGTTTTCGATGGCTGGGGACAGGGCATCGTCGGCGATGGAACGACGGCCCAGCAGCATTGGGACTCTCCGCTTTCCGGCGCGCAATTCAGCGGGCGGCGCGGCATGAAAACGGTTTTCGACAATCAAGGCATGCGGCCCGTGGTCGGCAGTGAGTGGCTCTACAGCCGCCAGTTTCCCGACAACGTTCAGGGCCAATTCATTTACGCTTGTGTGATCAATATGAATGGGCTGACCCGCTTCGAAGTCCACTCCGACGGCTCCGGCTACAGCGGCGAACGGCTTACCCAGACGGTCAAAGACGAAAAGGGCGGCGAGAAAACAACCCCCTTCGATTTCCTGGTCAGCACTGACCGCAATTTTCGCCCCGTCGATCCGCAAATCGGCCCGGATGGCGCGCTCTATTTTGGCGACTGGTGCAACGCGCTCATTGGCCACATGCAATATTCCCAACGCGATCCCAACCGCGATCACACCCGCGGACGCATCTATCGCATGACTTACAAAGGCAAGCCGTTGCTGAAGCCAGTGACGCAGTTCGGCAAGTCGCCGTCCGAATTGCTGGATCAACTTAAGGAGTATGAGTTGCGCACCCGTTACCGCGCCCGGCGGGAATTGTTTGACCGGCCCGATGCCGAGGTCGCGGCGGCGGTGAAGACGTGGGTGGCAAGCTTGGACCCTAGTGATCCGGCTTACGAACGCCTTCTTCTCGAAGCCCTGTGGGCGCAGCAAAGCCATCATATAGTCGATGTTGATCTGCTCAAAAGAGTCCTTCGCGCCAAAGCGGGCGAAGCGCGCGCCGGGGCCACCACCGTCCTGGCCGACGAATGGGATCGCATTCCCAACGCCATGGAATTGATCAAACCCCAGGTGACGGATGAATTCCCCCGCACTCGCGTCGAAGCGCTGCGCGCGCTCAGTTTTGTGCCGACCAAAGAATCGGTGGAAACCGCGCTGCTCGCCGCCAAACAGCCGCTGGACTATTGGCTGGCCTACACCTTGCGAATGACGATTGGCGCATTGGAACCGATGTGGCGTGAATCGCTGGCCGAGGGGACCATCGCCCAGAATAATCCGCCAGGCTTGAAGCAGCTTCAGGATTGGGTGGCGGAAGCCGGGCCTGGCGAAGCCGCCGCCGCGACGCTCAAGAAGTTGCTCGCGGGCGGCACGACCCAAGCCTCGCGTCGCGTGGCCTATGACACGCTCGCTCCCATGAATGGCAACCCAAAAAAGGGAATGGCCATTTTTAAGCGCATTTGCGTCGCGTGCCATCGGGTCAGCGGGGTGGGGGTCGATTACGGTCCAGACCTGACCACTGTTGGCCGCCGGTTGATCAAACAAGACATTATTGAATCGGTCATTGACCCGAGCGCCAAGGTGGCCCCGCAATATCTGACCACCGTCATTGAAACGAAGGACGGTGACAGCTACAGCGGTTTCGCGGTGGCGGAAGCCAGCGACAGCGTAACCCTGCGCATTGCCGGAGGCAAAAACCAGGTAATCAGAAAGTCCGACATTGGCAAACGCGAAACCGTCAAAGTAAGCAGCATGCCCGAGGGCCTTGCCGGCGGAATGTCGAGCGGCGAGTTCCTCGATCTGATGTCGTACCTATATCAACTTAAGTAGAGGTCAGCCTTTATTTCCAACCGATTGCCGGGGGGCTACATTCCACTTGCTGTGCCCGTTTGTCTTCAATTTATTGCGGTATGATCTAACAGGAGCTTTAGGAAGCCCCAAAACCTTGATGTCAAGACGCCGATTGAGCAAGCCTGCGAATTCGCACATCGTTTCAATCGTAAAGTTAACGCGGCGATTTTCGCTGAGAAGTTTTGAAAGATATTGGCGGCTTTTGCCCCATCGTTTCGCCAATTCCGTTTGGCTGACACCGTTCTCTTCCATCGCCGCGAGCATTTCTTCCACGAACCGGCTCTTGAGATAATCAGCCAGAAAAGCCGGATTCTCCCCGAGTTTTTTGCTCGCAGCCTTTAAGGACTCCAAATCGTCCGGCGTTACTTCGGGAATGCCGGCCAAATACATTCTCACGTCGGCATTCATCTTCGGCGTTCCATTTTTCGCATTCATGATTTTTTCCTCTCTCGATAAATATCTCTCAATGTGGCACAGCGCGCAAAGGCGGCGTCTTGGTCGCCCTTTTTCTCATATGCATTTGTGGAAATGATGAGCGCACTCTCGGCCTCGTCGTAAAAAAACATCAGCCGTGCCGTGGAAGTATAGGCGATCATTTCGTAAACGCTTCCGTGTTGTGGATTACCGCTCTTTTTAACATGTTTTGGATTGCGAACATGGTCTTGCTGCGCAGCCAGACGCATCACCTTCATTATCGCCGCGTAATCCTTTGGCCGCGTCTTTGACCAACGAAATAATGCAGCTCGAACTGGGTCCTTCCCGTTTAAAACCAGCGCCCGCACTTTCCAGACTGTTTCAGTCCTGGAATCAATGCCCGGTATTTCAACCGATTCCAGCGTCATTGTCAACCTTTAAGTTTACGTCGATCCTATTCTGACGGACTATCTTTTCATTAAACAGTGCTATTTTCGAGCAAGTCCAGTTCATTTTAGACCGCGCCCTTGCTTCTATTCGGCCCCAGCGTTGCTATAATTGGCCTGTCGCTTTTGTACGCAGCCTCGCAAAATGGCGGCGCCTGTTTAAAATCGACGTTTAATGCGCCCGTTCCTAACAGCCGAGTGGCGGCATCTGCTGATGCTCAACTACGCCGTTGCGCCAGATTTGCTTCGGCCTTACCTGCCCTGTGGCGTGGAGCTTGATACGTGGCACGACAGCACTTACGTGAGCATGGTGGGCTTTCTCTTTCTGGGGACGAAGGTATTGGGCTTGCGCGTGCCGTGGCATGGCAATTTCGAGGAAGTCAATTTGCGCTTTTACGTGCGCAGACGCATCTCTGGGAGCTGGCGTCGCGGAGTGGTCTTTATCAAAGAGATTGTGCCGCGGCAGTTGGTGGCGGCTGTGGCGCGCCTTTGTTATAATGAACCGTATGCAGCGGTGCCGATGCGCCATAGCGTCGAGGTTGAAAATGATCACCTGCGGAGCGGCGCTTTGGTTGAGTACGGATGGCGTTACCGAAATCACTGGAACTCACTTCGAGCCACGACCGTTGGCGCGCCTTACTTGCCAGGGGACGGATCGAAGGAAGAGTTCATTACCGAGCACTATTGGGGTTATACCGCGCAAAGAAACGGCGGCTGCGCGGAATATGAGGTGGAACATTCGCGTTGGAAAGTATGGCAAGTACAAGACGCGTCCTTGCACTGTGATGTGACTTCTTTGTATGGAATAAACTTTGCGGCCCCGCTGGCTAATCCTCCCGAGTCGGCCTTTGTAGCGGAAGGCTCGCCCATCATGGTTGGCTCAGGAGTAATTCTCCGACCGTCCTAACCGACCCGAGCAACCCAGTTTTGGCATGAGTAAACAATATCGGCGGAGTTGCCAGATGAGGTTTCTCCGGCTACGGTTGTGGCATGGCAGTGATTTCGGAACATGATCCCCAGGCCGCTTCGCGTCGGTTGGGTGAGTGCGTGGAGAAGGACCCGGCTCGGCTGGGCGGTGAACCGGTGTTTCGCGGAACGCGCGTACCGCTCAAAAGTCTTTTTGACCACTTGGCCGCCGGTGACTCCTTGGACACTTTTCTGGAGGATTTTCCCGGCGTTACCCGAGAGCAGGTAAGCTCGGTACTGGAAACGGCCGGGTTATATCTGCTCGCGGGAGTCCTCGAACCTAAACCCCCGGGCCTGATTCAAGGTAGCGGATTCGTTTGTTGATGTCGGTGTTGATCGAATGGTAAGGCTCGCGC
>DASRLE010000052.1:0-8659 GCA_035648615.1 Saccharimonadales bacterium (SeqCode)
GCCCTGGTTCATGACCGCGATGCGTGTGCAAAGCTGTTCGACTTCGCTCAACAAATGGGACGACAACAAAATGGTCAAACCCAACTCCTGCCGCAGACGCAAAATAGTCAGCCGCATCTCGTGAATTCCCTCTGGATCCAGCCCGTCGCCTGGCTCGTCCAGAATGAGCAGTTCGGGCCCCGGCAAAAGCGCCTGCGCCAAAGCCAGCCGGGCGCGCATCCCATGAGAATAAGTCTTGACTCGTCCCGTTTCGCGCCCGGTCAATCCCACCCAATCAATGACTTGGCGAATCCTCTGGGCGGAACAAGGAGCGGTATAATGGCTGAGGATTTCCAGGTTTCGCCAACCGCTCAGATAATCATAAAAAACCGGGCTTTCAAAAATCGCGCCGACCTTCTGCAATGCCAGGCGGCGGCGGGTGGTGACATCGTGTCCGCCAATTTTAACCTCGCCAGCCGTCGGCCAAACCTGTCCCAGCATCATCCCAATCGCCGTGCTCTTCCCTGCCCCATTGTGCCCGAGCAGCCCAAAAATTTCCCCGGCCGGAACATGCAGCGTCACATCCTCGACCGCCATCCGGTCGCCAAATTTCTTGCTGACATTTTGCAGGTCGATCACGGCGCTCCCTGAATGATCAGTTGATTTTTGATGTGGCCGTCGGCGTATAACCAGTTTTGAGCATGCGACGTGCCCAGCGCCGCGTGGAAAGATTCCTTGTCAAAAACAAGAAACGCCCTGGTCGAAATGACCGACACCGTCATCATCTGCAAATGATCCGCATCCTCTCCATTGATGAGCGAATTCCAGGAGTAACTGGAGCCAGTGCTCTCGAAAATCTGGGAATTATCCGAGGGACAACGCAGAACTTTCCACGAGCCAAGCTGGTTCGACAAAACGACATTGATGGCTGTCGCATTGGTCAGAAAATTAGTGCCCAGTCCCACGTCGTAGAGGGTGGGCATTCGGTTGTGGTTTTCATCCGTGTAAATTTGCAGGGCGAGCCCGGCCTGATGAAGGTTGGCCTGGCACAAAGTTGTGCGCCCGCTTTCCTTGGCATGGCTCAACGCCGGCAAAATCATCGCGGCCAGAATGGCAATAATCGCGATGGTCACCAACAGTTCGATCAAGGTAAATGCGGATGTTCTCGGGGAAAAGCGGAACTGGCGTTCCGCACTCCAAGGCGCTTTGCGCGCATTAACGCCGCCGAAGAACCGGCAGGTTTTGGAGTGCGTGCGCGTCAGCGCCGCTTTCCGGCTCGCGTCCGCCATTTTATCTAAGTGCCCCGTGAGATGCATCAATCCCTCAGCGAAACATGCGACCCGACTCCATGTTCTTCTGAATCTCCTCCATCAAAGGCGCCAGCTCCGCCTTCGATTGCGCGGAGCCGCTCGTATAAACCGATTTGAGTCCAATGAGCGCGACCTTCTTTTGCAAATCCTCGCTCAAGACGGGGCCATTGGTGCGGCCCGCATTGGCCTTCTCGTACTCCTCGGGCGAACTTTCGCGCGCTTCGCGCAGATTTTTAATCGCGTTGTCAATGGACCTCTGCCGCTTGTCAGGCCGAAGCGCGGCAAATGAGTCAAGCATTTGTTTAAATCCGGAAGGAAGGGTCGCATCCAAAAACTGCCCTTGTTCGTCGGGCGACATTTCATTGAACCACCGGTCCCACAGCTTTCCCAGTCGCGCCAAGCGTCTTTCTTCCGGTGACAACGCGTTGATGGAATCCTCCAAATCTTTCAAGGCCCTGGCCCGCGCCGCGCCGGATAAGCGCGCCAAATCAGTCTGGGTCAGGTAAGCGCGCAATTTCTCCGCCGTCATTTTGAAATGTTCGGAAACCGCATAACCGCCCATCGCCAGCACCCAGGCTGCGACCAGGGCGGCGGCGGCAAAAACCAGAGGGCGTCGGCGAGCGTTCATCGGCATAGCGTAGCCCGCGCGCCCGGGATTTTACAAGGCCCAACTTGGCTCGATTTCGGCGTCGAGCAAAGTTTCCTCCTGGCCGGCCCTCAATTTTCGTTCGGCCAGAATTCCGACCATGACGGCGTTGTCCGTCGAAAATCTTTTCTCGGCCAATCGCAAAGCAAGTCCGGCGCCCTGGCAAGCCGCCGCCAGCCCTGCCCGAAGCGCGCTATTGCAAACCACTCCGCCCGAAGCCGTCACGCATCGGGCGCCGATTCGTTGCGCGGCGCGCACCGTCTTGGCCACCAGCACCTCGACGATGGCCGCCTGGACGCTGGCGCAAAAATCCCGCAGGCGCGGCGTGGCATCCAGCGTGCCGGGATTTTTTTCCAGGTAATAGCGCACCGACGTTTTCAAGCCGGCAAAACTAAAGTCATCGTTTTTCTCGTGCAACATGGGACGGGGAAAATCGAAGGCCCGGGCATTGCCTTGCGCAGCCAGCCGGTCCATTTCAGGTCCGCCGGGGTAAGGCAGGCCAATCAATTTGCCGACTTTGTCAAAGCATTCTCCGGCCGCATCGTCCAGCGTGCCGCCCAAGACGCGATGTTTGAATTCGCGTTCGACATAGACCAGCAAAGTATGGCCGCCGCTGACAATGAGGGAAACCGAAGGCTGAAATTGGGCAAAGTCCGCGCGGGGAGGATCGCCGATAATCCAAGGCGAATAAAGGTGCGCTTCATGGTGATGGATGCCCATAAACGGTTTGCGCGCACTGAAAGCCAGCGCCTGCGCCGCCTTCAACCCGACCAGCAACGCGCTGGGCAAGCCCGGTCCCCGCGTGGCGGCAATCGCGCCCAACTCCGCCACGGTCACGCCCGCCTCGCCCAGAGCCTGGCGGATGACCGGCTGCAAATTGCGCAGATGTTCCCGCGTGGCCAATTCCGGCACGACGCCGCCGTATTCGGAATGCAAGGCGGCCTGCGAAGAAACCACGTTGGACAAGGGAACTCCATCGCGCACGACGGCCGCGCTCGTTTCATCGCACGAAGTCTCGATGGCCAGGAGCGTCAAGTAGAACGATTAATGGATGGCAGTCGCGGCCGCCACTTTGGAGGGCCCCTGGCTGCGTTGGGAGTAAAGCAGGACGCCCTTCAGCAAATCGATGCCGCGTTCCATGGGGAGGTCGCGCACCTTCTCGACTCGCTCGCGTTCCTTGGCATCGAGCATTTCCAAGGCGCCGGGCAAATGTTTGTAGTGCAGATCGGTTTCTTCCTCCTGCGACATCGGGACAAAGATGTCGGGGGTGATGCCGTGCTCATGAATGACTTTGTGGCTGGGCGTGTAATACTTGGCGGTGGTCAGGCGCAAGGCCGAACCATCGGACAGCGGCAAAATGCTTTGCACCGAACCTTTGCCGAACGTCTGTTCGCCGACAATGATCGCGTGGGTGATGGGCTGCAAATCCTGCAAACATCCCGCCACGATCTCCGAGGCGCTGGCGCTGTTGCCGTTGACCAAAACGACGATGGGCATATCAATGCGTTTGCCATGCCCGCTGGCCCGATATTCAGAACTCGTCGCGGGACTGCGCCCTTCGGTCGAGACAATGAGCTGGCCGCGCGGCACAAATTTTTCGCAAACCTGCCCGGCTTGTTCGAGCAGACCGCCGGGATTATCGCGCAGATCCAGAATGAGCGCCCGCATCCCCTCTTCATTCAGCTTCTTCAAGGCGTCGCCCAGGTCGTCGGAAGTTTTCTCGCCGAACTGAAGAATCCGCACATAGCCAATCCCCTTGCTGACCAGCGGAAACTCACGCTTGTCGTTGATGTCCTTGACCGTGTCCACCTTGATGTTGGCGCGGACGAGATTGTAATCCTTGACCTGGCCGGTGGAAGGACGCCGCACCGTGATGGAAACCGCCGTGCCCGGCTCTCCGCGCAATTCTTTAACCGCCGCTTCCAAATCCAATTTGCCGGTGATCTTTCCATCGATCTTGGTGATTTGGTCCTGCGGCAAAATTCCGGCCCGATAACCCGGAGTGTCTTCCATCGGCGCGACCACCGTCAAAATACCATCCTTGCCCATTTCCACCACGATGCCCAAGCCGCCAAACTCGCCCTCGGTATCCTTCTTCAACTCATCGAACTTGGACGGGTCCATGAATTCGCTGTGCGGGTCCAGCGTATTGAGCATGCCTTTGAGCGCGCCGTGGATCAGGTCCTGGTAACTGAGCTTTGCGCCGTCCACATATTCCTGGCGCACCTTTTCCATGACATCCGCCAGCAGCTTGTAATTCTCGTAAGGATCATCCTTCTGGATTTGGGAGGCGTGCGCGGAATATAAATAAACCTGGGCGCCAAAAAACAAGTTGACACCCAAAACGACAATCAAAGCACCAAATAAAAGGCGGCGATTCATAAAAACTTTCTATCGAGTCCAATGATAAAGCGCATCCGCCCGCTTGGCAAGCGCCCCCTCGGTTTTTCGCGGGCCTACGCCTTGGGTTGTAACGTCGAGGCTGTGCCTCGACTGGTTGAGCCATAGGCTCAACGCTACAACTCAATCGCGAGCGGCTCTCCACTCGTGAACTCGTTCGGCGAGAGCCCCCTTCCCCCTCCAACCGCCCTGATGGAGATATGGCGTCATTATAAGGGAAACCCTGATGCACCCCTCAAATTCGACCCATGTTGGTTTGACTGGGTGCGACTGAGTTTGACTGAACCGCCCTTTTCGCGCGACAGACAACCAACCCTTTGACGCGGATTTCGGAAAAATAGGGGTGGAATTTCATCGCATGGCAACGAATTTTCCAGGAGCGCATTCACTTTTCTTAATTTTGCGGCGCATTCTGTCATTCTTATTCAATTCACCGTCACGATTATACCACAGACCCGGAAGTCTCTGCCGCTCACCGTGCGGGCTATTTTTCGAACGTTCCCGAGTGAGGCTGTCAAGAAGAGACGCGCACGGTGCGCGGTTTTTTTCGACCGCAGTGACGAAGGAGCGGAATCCCCTTGCATCATGGGAGACAAAATTCTTCAAGGCGTGAAACCTGCTCGAGGCCAAAGCGGCGCTGACGCTTCGCGCTCCAAGACGCTTCGCGCACATTGGCGCCGCAGAAGAACCGGCAGGTTTTGGACTGCGTGCGCGCCAGCGCCGCTTTCCCGCTGGCGACCGCCATCTGCATCGCATTGAAGAATTTTGTCTCACACCCGTGCCTGAAGCATTCCTTGACTTTGAATTGAAACTGTTTCCCTAATATCTCCGCTTCTAAATTTATGAAGATTTTCAAATGTGCGGTGGCGGCAATGATTCTGGGTTCTGCTTATTATTTGGGCGCGCAGACTCCTGCTTTTCGGCCCGAGCTTCGGAACGATACAACTTTGGTCGAGCAAAAGGATGAAGGGTTTATTCCCCTCTTCGATGGCAAAACGCTCGACGGCTGGACGGAGATCCAAAAATTCGGCCCGCGCTATTTCGTGACCAATGGCGTCATTGCCTCGCCCCCGGACGCGGGCAATGACCTGGTGACCGATGGCGTTTACACGAATTTCGTTTTGCGGATGGATTTCAAGTTGACTCCCGGCGCCAACAACGGCGTCGGCATCCGCGTCCCCATGGAAAAAAACGATCTCACTTACGTGGGCAATGAAATCCAGATTCTGGATGATGACGATGCCCAATATGCCAACCTCGATCCGGGACAATATTGCGGTTCGCTTTACAAAATTTTCGCCGCCCGCCGCGGCGCGCTCAAAAAGGTCGGCGAGTGGAACCATTACGAAATCACCGCCGACGGACGTCGCATCAAAATTGACCTCAATGGAACGACCATCGTCGATGGCAACATCAATGACGTGACCAATGCCGCCACTTTGCGCGGGCATCCGGGCATGTTGCGCGAGAGCGGGCATCTGTGTCTTTTGGGCCACCGCAGCTACGTCGAGTTCCGCAATATTTTGGTCAAGCCCTTGCCTTCGACCGAAGCGCCGGACAACACCCCGCCGGCAGGGTTTACGGCCTTGTTTGACGGCCATGATTTGGCGGGCTGGAAAGGGCTGGTAGCTGACCCGCCGCGGCGCGCCAAAATGTCGCTGGACGATCTGGCCGCCGCCCAAGCCAAAGCCGACGAGGGCATGCGCGCGCATTGGAAAGCGGAAGACGGCGTGATTGTCTTTGACGGCAAGGGCCAGAATCTTTGCACGGCACGCGATTACGGTGACTTCGAAATGCTGGTCGATTGGAAAATCCCGGACAAAGGCGACAGCGGCATTTATCTGCGCGGCACGCCGCAGGTGCAAATCTGGACGACGAACAGCCCGGGGCAATTCGCCGTCCCCGACGGTTCCGGCGCGTTGTGGAACAATAAAAAGAATTCCCGGCATACCCTCGTCTATGCCGACCATGCCCCCGGCGAATGGAATCGCTTTCGCATCCTGATGGTGGGCGAAAAAGTGCATGTGTTTTTGAATGGTCAACTGGTCGTGCGCGACACGACGCTGGAAAATTATTGGGAGCCGGGAAAACCCATTTATTCCACCGGACAAGTCGAGTTGCAAAATCATTTCGGGCCGCTCTGGTTCAAGAACATTTACATCCGGGAAATTCCACGCGCAGGCGATAAATAGTTTTACACCCATGAACACTTTGCTGACCCGCCGCCAGTTCCTCTCCCGCTCCAGCGCCGCCTTCGCCGGACTGTGGCTGACCAACCGCTCCTTCGGCAAGATTTCGCCGAACGAAAAGCTGAACCTCGGCATCATTGGCACCGCCAACCGCGCCGCCGCCGACCTGCAATATGTCTCGACCGAAAACATCGTCGCCCTCTGCGATGTGGATGCGGATTATCTGGCGGCCGCCCAACAGAAATTTCCCGGGGCCAAAACCTACCGCGATTTTCGAAAGATGCTCGAGCGCAAAGATCTGGACGCCGTCGTGGTCGGCACGCCCGATCATACTCATGCCGTCAGTGTCGTGGCGGCCTTGAAAAGCGGGCGTCATGTCTATTGTGAAAAGCCTTTGGGCCACACTGTTTCCGAAGCGCGGCGCATGTCCGAAGTCGCCAAAAAGCAAAAACGGGTCACGCAGATGGGCACACAAATCCATGCCACCAATAACTATCATCGTGTCGTCAAGGAAATCCAAAGCGGAGTGATCGGGCCGGTGCGCGAAGTCCATGTTTGGGTGGATGTCGTTTATACGGGCGACGGACTGCCCGCCGAACATCCGCCGATTCCAGCCGGGCTGGACTGGGACTTGTGGCTTGGCCCGGCGCAACGGCGGGATTACAGCCCGGAATACGTTCCCAGAAAATGGCGTTGCTGGTGGGCTTTCGGCGGCGGCACCCTTTCGGATTTTGGCTGCCATTATATTGATTTGCCGCAATGGGCATTGGGCCTGCGCTATCCGACCTCGGTTGAAACAGATGGACCGCCGGTCAATGCCGAATCAACCCCTGCCTGGCTCATCGCCCGCTACGAGTATCCGGCGCGAGGCGAAAGTCCGCCGCTGAAATTGACTTGGTACCACGGCGAGAAGGACGGCCAAAAAGTCCGGCCGCCGCATTTTGCCGAGGGCAAATTGCCGCCGTGGGGCAACGGCGTTTTATTTATCGGCGACAAGGGAATGCTGCTGGCCGAATATTTCAAATACGTCTTGCTGCCCGAAAAGGATTTTCCCGCCGC
The DNA here is from genome assembly GCA_035648615.1 of Saccharimonadales bacterium (SeqCode). Classification (GTDB taxonomy): domain Bacteria; phylum Verrucomicrobiota; class Verrucomicrobiia; order Limisphaerales; family Palsa-1400; genus DASRLE01. The sequence continues at coordinate 7,584 of DASRLE010000052.1, forward strand.
GCTCGAAGGTTCAAAGCCAGACCACGACTACGAACGCAAACATCATCAGGAATGGATCGAAGCGATCAAAACCGGCGGAACGACCTCGTGCAACTTTGATTACTCGGGCGCGCTGGCCGAATCCGTCCTGCTGGGCAATGCCGCCTACCGCAGCGGCCAGAAAGTGGTCTGGGACCCGGCGACCCTTCGCGCGCCCGGCAATCCGGCGGCGGAAAAATATATCCAGCATCACTATCGCTCCGGCTGGAAAATTTAAAATTGTCAGGCATCTCTCCAGGCGAGATCGGCCACTTGGCCATGCTGAGGATGCGCATGATCAACGCACCGTAATTCAAGCCGGGCGCCTTTTGTGTCAATACTCGCCTTGACCCAGCCACTGGGCAGGCCCTGGGTAAAGACATAACCGACGGGAGGAAGATTCACCAGATGAATGCCGCTGGGATCCTGCTCGATCTTCCAATGATGCGTATGGCCGAAGAAGTAAGCCTTGACCTGGCGGCGCGGCCGCAAGATGGCCAGCAATTCCGCAGTATCTTCCAAGCCGTCGTTCTTTTTGCCAGGAGCAACCACGACGGGTTGGTGATGGATCATGACGATCGCGGGCGCGCTGGAATTGGCATCGAGCGCGGCGGTTAGCCAGGCACGTTGCGCCTCACCCAGCAAGCCGGGGGTCACGCGCGTTTGGATCAGCGAATCGAGCAAAAACCAATTGGCCACCGGTGTCCGCACAATCGCCGCCTGGCGTCCTGCCAAGTCCGCCGGGACCGTTTTATCGTCCCGCAAAACATTCCAGAAGCGCTCGCGATTGTCATGATTCCCCAAGCCGAGATGAATGGGCAAACCGCCCTCGCGCAGCGGCCGCAGCAACCCCGTCACGGCGGCGTAGTCTTCATTCCCACCGCTGTCGAAGGCCAAATCGCCATTAACAAAAACCGCGCCGGGAGCTTGCGGCCAGGCCAGAACCTCAGCGGTCACCGCGCGCAAATTATTAGTCATATTGACACCGCGCGCTCTTCGATTCGGGTCTGCGGCGATATGCGTGTCGGATAGCAAAGCGACCCGCTGCTGGGATGGCC
>DASRLE010000053.1:0-15752 GCA_035648615.1 Saccharimonadales bacterium (SeqCode)
GCCCGGAGCTGATGCGGTCCTACTACTACCAGCAACTGGACTGGCAGGCCGGAGTGGTCAACCTCATGAACCACGCGGCCTTCCGGGCCAAGAGCGACCGTGCCGGGACGACCTCTCGCACCGGCCAGGAGATCGAGAACCTTCTGGGGATGGATGGCCTCGCCTCGCACCAAATGAACCGGTTGCTGCGGTTTGATTCGCATCTGTTTCCCAAACCGACCAAACGCGCTTCCTTCTGGCCGAACGGGCACCCCGCATTCGTCGAACTCGACCAGAAGTTCCAAACGGAAGGGTTGCCCAGGCTCTGAGATCTCGGTTCTGGGCCGACTGTCCGACAGCATCGGAATGGTGTCCGAGGTGGATTGGAACAGACGTCCGATATCATTGGAATCCGCAGACTCAATTGGTGTGCGAATAAAGTTGTCAGAAGCTTCTAAAATCACCCCGCCGATGCGGGAGTATCGCCAAAGAAGCCATCTCGGCATCCGCCGTTGGTTACTTTTCACGTTCCAGCAACCACTCCCAAGCCGGTCTAACGGTTACGCCTGGCGGAGCCTCCTTCTGACCGATCGGGACGTCAGCGGTTGTCAACGTCAGCAGAAGAAAGGCTGCCTTGCTCCTCAACGAGAGCAACTCGGTCAACGAGCGAAACTCGCGCTTGCACACGTCACCTGCGCTCAGGTCGGAGCACACTTGGATATAAATCTTCTTTCCTTGGGGACTCGTCGCGAGAAAATCCACTTCACATCCTGTTTTCGTCCTCACGTACGCAACCTGGCAGGACCTGCGTTCGAGTTCGATCAATACGGCTGTCTCCAGCGCGTGACCGAGATTCGGTTTTCCACTTCGATCAAAGGCTGGTATCAGCCCCTGGTCCACAGGATACACTTTGCGCGGGTTCACCTGGCGTTTGCGTTCTGAAGCCGCATCAATCGGCACCAGACGAATCAGAAAACTATCCTCCAACCAGGAAAGCATCGTGTGCAGCGCATCCTTCCCCACCGCCACGCCTTGGGAATGCAAGTCATTGAAGAATTTATGGACGCTAAAGCCGCCAGCCGGACTCGCCAACAATTGCCGCACCAGCCTGCGGAGCGCCTCCACATTCGTGACGTGATGACGCTCCACCACGTCCCTGAAGATCACCGTATCGACATAACCCTGAAGCAAGCTGAGCCGATCCCGCGGGTCCAACCCCTGGGCTTCGGGAAACCCTCCCGTTTCAAGGTAGGCGACGAATGAGTTTTCCAGTTGCGAACGTTGTGCCTTGGGAACAAAGGCCGGATTTTCAGGCACATCAAGACCATGGTGGCGAAGATATTCCCCGAAGCTGAAGGGGTAAATGACCGTCTCGGTGCCCCGTCCACGCAAGGCCGTAGCGATCTCCCGGCTGAGCATTCGCGCCGAAGAACCACTGACAAACACCTCCATCTTTTCCGAATCCAATATCCGTCGGATGAAAGTTTCCCAGCCCGGTACGCCTTGGATTTCGTCGAAGCAGAATACGACCTCGCGGCGATCTCTGAACTGCGGACGTGCCAGATAATACTCCTCCAGCACCCAGCTTAGTTGTTCGGTTTGCATCCCGGCCAAACGCTCATCCTCAAAGCTAAAGTAAACCAGAGCATCGCGCGGAACTCCTGCTTTGGCTCGGTCCAACAAGCACTGCTTGAGAAAACAACTCTTGCCAGCGCGACGCATGCCCACGACGGCATGGGCCTTGCCGGGGATGGCCGGCACCCGAGCCTCACGTCGCGTTAGCTTCGGCCAATCCGCAGCCAAACTGTCGGCCAATTTCTGGCGAATCACATTCCTCATGCTGTCTTTCGTGCAAGGACAGCCTCGTTAAAACTATCCTTTCTATAAGGACGATATTGCGCAATTTCGTCTCTTATTCAAGGACAAATCTGGAATTTTGTATATTCACCAATTTTCGCAACGCTGACCCGCCCATCGATGTCTGCCTCACTCCGCGCAGAGTCGTGTGAACACGTCCCAGTGGCTATGGCTCGACGCGCTTCATTTTGTGGGGCGCATGTATTCCTGTTCGCCGTTACGGGCGCTGTCATTCGGCAGCAGTTGCGCGGTCACGATGGGTCTCGTGTTTCTTTGGTATGCTTGGGTTTTCGCGATTCTGCCGTGGCCGGTTGAATCCCCTTCGCCTCCAGAATCGCTACGGCACGCACAAGCTGCAGCTCAAGTTCGTGAGCCTTGCGCACAGCGGCGGTGAGATCGGCCTGCAAAGCTGCAACCTGCGTTGCGTGAGCAGCCTGGGTCTCCGCAAGCTTCTGGAGTGCCCCTGCGGCCTGGGTGGTCGCCTCCGACAGAGCTGTCTTGGCCTGTTTCAGATCCCCTTCGACCTGAGTTTTGACTCGGCTCAGTTCCGTCTCGGCGCGCGACTTTGCCTGCTCAATCTCGGCCGCATGGTTTTGCGCGGCCAGGGCCGTCCCTTCCAGGCGTTCGTTCTCCGTGGCCAGAGCCTTGACGCTCTCGCGGAGTTCCACCAGAACCGCCTCTTGTTGCTTTCGGCCCTCATCGACCGCCAAGGCCCAGACTTCACGGAAGGCTTTCAAACCCTCCGGCGCGTCGGTCACCGGTTGTGCCGCAGCCTCGATTTCCGCCTTCAGACGCACCAAAGTTGACATTGATCCCCGGTTGTTCAATGCCGCATGAACGGCGGCCAGGGTTGTCTTCTTGCCTTGGCCGGCCAGATCGAGGATCGCTTTGCCGACTTCTTCTTTCGTGATTATTTGCTTCATAATAGTAGTATGATATTACGATACTACAGAAATATCAAGAGAATATTGGTCCACTTTTCAAATTATTTGTGGAGATGACCATTGGCGAATCGTGGCCTCGGATGTCTTTTCCGTGGCGTTGGAACGGTGACGGAAAAACCGGCGAGGCTCCCAACGGATAGGGCCGCTTCGCGGCTCGGTCAAGCCGAGGCCCGGCTGTGGACGCTTACGCCGGGCTTTCGCCCTGTTTCGCCAGGCGCCGGATCTTGCGCGGCATCGAACGATTCACAAAATCGCGCCAGTCCGGCGGCCAGTCCTTCGTGGTCCCCATGCACAGCGTATTCCGGCGGCCGGAACTGCTCATGACCGCCGGCGTCGTGATGATTCCCCGGATCATCTCGCGCGCACCCCAACTGCGGAGATGCGGCAGCAGCAACAGCCGTAGCGCCATTAGCAAATTGTATGTGAGCGACGCGATGATGAAAAAGGCCGTTCGAGCACGGGCTCCGAGCGTCACCATGCGATTCAGGTTCAAATCATCCAATATTTGGACCGCAACCGGTATGGCAGCGTAATGCCGGGTGAAATATTCTTGAGCGGAAGTCGTTCCCCCGGGCACGGCTAAAAATTGGTGCCAGTAAGAGCCGTCCCCTTCCCCTTTGCGCCGGCCTAAGGCCACACTTCCGGGCACAACGGGCCGTTCCCCCTTTTCCGGATCAGGGCATTTCGGATAGAACATGCACAATTGCTGGGCCTGGGAATCGTCCGCGTTTGCCGGCTTCCACTTCAACCCTTGAGAGTCCAGGTTGATAGGGATTTCATTGCAAACCACGGCGGAAGCCAGTTCCGCGCTCCATTGCGTAAAGCCGGCCGCGTCCACGACTCTGTTCCAGGCGTCGCAGCCGGGGAATTGATCGCTTACGAAATAGGAGTCATACCGATTCCACGCGCTGCGATGCGACATGACAAGTTGCTCGAATTGCGCGTTGTTATCGGCCTGGCTGGCATCTTCGTTCCACAATCCGTCCATCAAAAAGGGACCAACCGCCAGCGTTTTCCAGCAGCGCCTAAACCAGGACGGCCCGCCGTCGACAATGAACCGGGTCTCCCGCGAAATCATCCAGTTCTTGGTATGCATCACAACCTGGAGCGGGTTCTTGCCGGCCTCGGCTTCGGCAGGACAACATTCTGCCAGGGCCGACGTCACCAACGCCACATTGAGCCGGCGCAGCGACTGGACACTCTCGTCGGTTTGGGTGTCGAGCCATGAGAGGAGGGTATTCTCGTCGGCGGGCTGTTTCGGGCCAACCAGCCGCAGCAAAAGGGGATCCTCGCACAGCATGGCAGCTTCGGCGCAAGTCGCACCGCCCGTGGCCATGGCAAACACCAGTTGCGCAACGATTGATTGTGAAGGTCGTGCTCCCAACTCAAGGACATCCACGGCGGGGAACTGTGCTTCATCGATTCGATCCCATAGATGCCATCGGCGGCACAGCGCTTCCAGCAGCAACAATCCCCCATAAGGCGCGCTTTTGTTCCGACTCAGCGAATCCAAAGTCGGCATCGCAGCATTCTTTCGTAGAATAGGCATATAAAAACATTCACCAAATAGTGAGTATTGCAAGTAAATCTTAGCATGGAGGGATCGGTATGCGCCTCGGCAGCAAGAATCTCCACAATTCCCGATTTTTCGGTCCGCCCTCTATTGAAAGATATAAGTTACTTATTCATAGGAAGATAAAGCGATAAACCCGCCTTCCGGCAGGTCTAGTCCTGAATGGAGAAGCAAAATAATTCCGAAATCGACACGGCGGAACATGAAAATGAAGCATGACGAACAATCTACAATTCGATTCGGGCAGCGGCGGAGAGGTTTTCTACACACTGGCTGCGATTTGCGAAATGCTCCGCATCAGCCGGACTAGCCTCTGGCGCATGTGCAAGAATGGCCTGCGCACGGTTCGTATTGGGGGATTGGTTCGGATTCGGAAGTCGGACCTGGACCGGTACCTCGATGATCACAGCGAATAAATCCGAGCCGAACCCTCGACGCCCATGCACGCTCTCTCCCTAACTCGAACCGGACGTCACAGATGGGTGGCGTCTGGGAGTGCGAGGGAGTTTGAAAGCTACGGCAACGGCAAAACCGGACCAAACACATTCATCGTCGTGAAAGACAGGCAAAAGACAAAACACGCAACGTTTGAATTTATCGAGCTAGGTCTGGTGAGAAAGGATGGCCGCCTTTATGCGCGTGTGCGCGGGGACGGCGCGCGCGCCTGGATGAGCGCGGGGACTGCCAACCTAAAACGGGCGCGGGAGTGGAACAAGAGATGGGAGCGCCGGCAACACCTCATCCACAAAGAACCGAACCAGGCATGAATTCGTTCCCCCCAGCTCCAAATCCCAAGCCGCCGACGGTTGAAAGCCGGGAGGATTCTGCCGCGCTCCAGAAAACACGGTCGGACAAAAAAGGCGTAATGGCAAATCAAGATAAAAACGACACCGCGTTCATCCTGATCGAGCCAGGCCTGGCCAGAAAGAGGAATGGGAACCGCATTTACGCCCGCGTGCGGGTGGCAGGCAAATGCACCTGGAAGAGCACCAAGACGGACGACGCGGAGCTGGCGCGGAAGTGGAAGAAAAAGTGGGAGGAAAAGCAATGGCTCCAGAAGCAAGGCTACATCGCCAGAGAGACCGAGTCCGCCGAGACGCCGACTGCGGCAAAAAATGACAACGGTGGCGCATCGGAAACAAAGTTGGAACCGTCTTCACTCACGGTCAATAAGATTCTCGACCATTATGTGGCCGCCGGCCAGCCCACCGTCAAAAAGCGGAAGCTCAAACGCAAGGCGCCCCGTTCGGTTGAGAACGAGGCCTATTCCCTACCGCCGCTCCGAGTCTACTTCGGCGCCAAGATGGCCGAACAACTGACCCTCGGCGATTGTGATGCGTTCCACGTTTGGCGCCGTAGCGGCGGCTACATCGCCAAGTTCAAGTGCCGCGGCAAGCCAGTCCAGAAGAAGACAAAAGGGGGCGACCGTGCCGTCGATCTGAACTTGATCGTCCTCTCCAACGCGCTGGAGTTGGCCGTTCGCCAGGGTGCCCTAAAATCCAATCCCATCCGTGATCGAGGCCGGTACGCCGATGATTCGACTGTCCGCCATTGCCGCGAAGTGGCGCCCACGCCCGACGGCCTGGTGCGCATCATCCAGTGGATGGGGAAGAACGGCTCCGAACAGGATGCGGACATTACGCGGTACCTGGCGTACAGCGGCCTCCGCCTGAACGAAGGCCTCCACTCCCGCTGGTCGCAGGTGGACTGGGGCGAGGAACTGATCCACGTCAAGCGCTCGAAAAAAGGAGTGTTCCCGTTTGTCCTTCTCCTGCCGGAGCTGGCGCGATTGCTGCGCCGGATGAAATCGAAAGCCAAAAGCGATCTTATTTTCCCGTCGCCGTTCAACGCGGCGACGCCGCGCGACGATTCGTCATACCGCCGCCGGCTGACGCAGGCGGCTGCGGCGTGCGGCTTGCCCCATGTGACGCCACAGGGGCTGCGTTCGTACTTTGTGACGCAGGCGCGGCAGTCCGGCCTGACCGACGCCGAAATCGCCCAACTTATTGGTGACAAGACAGGGCCGTCCCTCATCGCAGAAGTCTATGGCGACGTGCGTCCCGATCATTTGCTCGCCGTCGCTCGCAAAATCCAGCTGACCGCCAAGACACGCAACCCGGCTGCCGCCGTGAAATACTCAAAATCCAAAAAAAGGAAAACATGAAACGCGCCTTGACCCAAGCCGGCGTCGATCGGAAAGCGGTTCATCTCAGCAACCGTTTGGCTCCAGGCATCATCCGCGTTCCGGAACTGAAGCGTCTGGTCCAGAGGGCTCCCAACAAGGAATTGCTTCTGACGCTGAAACTCACCTTTGAGTGTTATGTTCGCCCGCGCGAACGGCCGGAGCTTGCGGTCTCCAACTTTTCATTTGCCCCTCTCGGCCAGCCCGTGGGCGTCTTCCTGCCTGACCTGCGCGGGCCCGCACATCGACACATTCCCATCGATCCCCAACATCCTCCGGTCTTGGCCGCGTTGCCGCCTCCCGCCGGTCGCTTGTTCATGAAGCCAAACCCGTTGGCTCGGCTGCAGAGGCACGCTGCCCAGATGGGCGTGTACCTGTCACGGCGGGCGGCATTATATATCTGCGTTCATTACGCGCGTCTTTCAGGTGTTTCCGCTGCCCAAGTCCACCTCGTTCGTAGGAAAGGCCATAGACTGTTCGCCGACAATGCCGCCGCAGTAAATGCAGTAACTGGCCAAACTGATGGAATCGCTATCGGCTGTTTGTCCCCTCGATCGACGGGGGGCGACCTCATTTTGCGCAACGGAATCCCCGGCCGAAATGGCTAACAGAAAAATCATGGCCAAACCAATTTCTAAAAGTTCTTGCGAGGTATAGCGGAAGAGATATTTCGGCAAACAACCGGGGCACTAAAGCATGAAACAGACGATGAAAAGTCCTAACAATATCAGCCCCGGCGACGGCGATCTCATCCCCAACAATGAGCCTGCGTGGCGAGAGGTTCTCCAACATCTGAAACTTAACGCCGCTGCCAGCGGAAGCTCTCAGGATTTAATTGACCCCGAGGTGATAACATGTAACGGCCTCTTGGCGAGAAACGGGTACGAACTCAGGAACGCTGGCGACCCCGGTTTCATTGAGCAGGGGGCCCAGGCCATTGCAAACGGCCATCCGACACAGGCTCATGGTTTCGTCCTCCCGCAAACCGTAAACGCCGCCTTCAAGAGTGCTCCGGGCGACATGGTTCGAGCCTACGATGAGTGTCAAAAGCAAGCCGCCAAACATGAGTCAATAAGTGCGTTGACCGCTCGCACGGTTGGAGTGCCTGTGACGCCGAAGCCTGCCACCGCACCAACCGACGAGCCAATTAGCGCGGCCCACTGTCGCCCAGGCATAAGCGAGAACGGGTCGGCGGCGCTCAGTTATGATGAACTCATCGCCGCCCACTCACGCGGTCGGCCACTTGTTAAGAGCAAGACGATTCAGAATGAGGTCAGCTCCTTGCGCCGGTTAATAACATGCCTCGGCCAAAACGGCACAGATGACTGCAGGTGGATGGCTGACCAGAGGGAGTTCGAGAAAGGCGTAGCAGCTTGCAAATTGGATTCCGACGGAACTTTCCGCTCCGCCTTAAACCAGTTGCGACGAAGCGCATGCGAGCGGGTGGCGCTAGCGGATCCCGCCAACACCCTCTGGGAAAGCTATCAGCGAGCATATTCCAAACATGTTAACACAGGTGGCAGCGCACAACTCATGAGCAAAAACGAATTCATCCTCCATTGCTTTAACGCAACGGGGATCTCCCGTCGCAGGCTGAGCGCCCAGAAGATCATGGTCCATGGACCGACATTTGAGCGAATAAAACAGCTCGAACATTCGCTTGGGGCCGACGGTGAGTTGACCCAGTGGCTCATCAACATGTCGGACAACAACATGAAGATATTCCAAACGAAGTACGGCAAACGGGTCGGAGAGGCGACAGAGTTTCGTTACGCCTTGCTTCGGAGAGACTGGCCGCCGGGGCTCGCACGCGAATGGGACGATTTATTTCTGTTCCGAACCGAGCCGTTGAGGGCTTCGATAAAGTGGGACCTTCACCTGGAGGAAATTCCGAAAAAGAAAACATACCTTTGGCGCGTGCGAAAGCACGAGAACTCCTGCCCGAGCGCGGACAAGCAACTTCGTGAACTGGAGTGTTTCTTCGGCTGGTGTTTGCTTCCGCAGGAGACCTTGGCAAATGGAGAGAAGAACCTCTGGAGAAGTGGTCCGGATGAAACGATCAGAAAGGAGAACCTCTCCTTGGCCCTTATCGCCAACACGGACCTCTTGGACGGCTACATCAAATTCCGCAAGGCCCACACCGTCACCGAAGCCGAAGCAACATCTGGGGAACTGGGCAGCTTCAACAGGTCGTGCAAGACCTTCATCGAGTTGGCGTCGTCCCTGCTGAATCCGCTGGTGGGGTTTATTTACCTTCGGAAAGAATTTTACTTTAGGCCCTCCGAGACGTCCCCCGCGGCAACGAATCTCGCCTCACGCGTAGGATACAGATTCTACAAGGCGGAGCTGCGTAAAGTCGTGGAAGTGACAGATCCCGACGAGCGGTGGTACTACTTTTGCAAGAAAATCCGCGATTACATGGAGAGGACGCAGGATCAAGAATTCGACCCCTTGCTGAAAACACGCGGCGGGGATCCAATAGCCGGTATCCTATCATTAGATGATCCGATGCAAGCCATAGTTGAACTCCTGCAACGGCTCGAAGAAGCGGAGCCGGTCGTGGACCATTGGAGGCACTTTCACCGCCGGAAACGGCTTTTCTTCTTGTTGATCTCGAACTGCCCATTGCGCATTCTGCAATACGCCCTCATGACCGGGAACCATCTCGTCAAGATGAAGCCCATTGGCGGCAGGCCATCATTCTATCAGATCCGCTTCACGAAAGAGGAATTTAAAAATGAGAGATACATCCCGGAATGGGACTATTTGTTCGACCTTTCTGAGGACCTAACTTCATTCATTGACTCCTACCTGCAGAACGATTGGCCAGCAATCAACGGAAGGCCATTCACAGCCGAGGACCGTGTATTCTGCGGACATCTCCTTGGGGAGATGCCGCAGAATCGAAAAACTCTCACAGAACGCATAATAACCCAACTCATGAAAATTTGCCGAGAAACTACCGCGCGGCATTTGGGAGCGAAATACAGCACACCCGGTTTTTATCCGCATGCGTTTCGCCACATTGAGGCCACGAGTATCATAAAGGTGACCGGAAGCTATGAAGAAGCCGCACTGCTCTTGTGGGATGCCGTCGCGACGGTGCGCCGGGCGTATGCCCACATCAAACGCGTTGATCAATTAGGCAAGGTGAGCCGTAATCACTATGCCCGGATGAGCCGCGGCCTGGAAAAAGCGCGCGGTCTTTACCTCCTCCAAAGCAAACAGGCCTAACACTTGAATTCGGCGTGAAGACCCAATAGGGAATCCTAATTGGGGCCAATGTTGGTGGGCTTTTGACTTGCTTTTGGATCTTTGACTTTAACCTCACTTTTGGTTAACGTTAAAGTCGGGAGGTGCCGTTCACCTAAAAACGTCAGAATCGCCTTTGATGACACGGGTTTGACTCACTATTGCGGGGTTCTGTTGTTTCACGAATTCACACGAGTGCTGCAATTGCGCCGTTTCCTGACGCGGCATTTGCAATATCCGCGCCGCAACCAGCGCTACGAGTTTTCTCAAACGCTTCTGGCTTTGATATATCCCATCGTCTTGGGATCGGAACGTTTGGAAACGGCGTCCCTCTTGCGGGCCAACGGCAGTTTCCAATAACTGACGGGGCCGCCCAGCCACCCCAATCCGCAAACTTTGCGCCGGTTCTTGTTGCAGGCGCCGCCCGAGTTTCGCCAACAACCGCCTCGTTTGAATGCTCGGCTGCTGCGCCAGTTTATTCACCAGCCGGAACACGGCTCGCGCTTGATTCTGGATTTGGACAGCCCCGTGGTCACCGTCTTTGGCCGCCAGGAGGGAGCCGAGGTGGGCTACAATCCGCGCTTCCAGGGCAAACGCTCCTATGATCCGTTGCTGTTCCTGGAAGCCAACTCCTCCTTTCTGTGGGACACCGAGTTGCGGCCGGACGATGCGGGCATTCGGGCCGGCAGCGAAGGCCTGTCGGCCAGTTGCTTCTTTTGCATTCCCAACGACATTCGCGAAGTGCGGGTCCGGGCGGACGCGAGCTTTGGTTTTCATCCGGTGCTGGCCCTGGGCACCCAGAAAAATGTAAGCACGAGTCTCTCCCCCGCATGGCTGTCGGTCATGGAATTTACCTGTAACGCCGCGGCCCAAGAGCAAGTCCGAGCAATAAACTGCCAAACACGAGCCATGGACCAAAACGCCGGAAGTCAACTATGCCGGAATCGAAATCGTCGCCGAACAAAATCTCAAGAAAATCGTAACGACTATGGGCCAAATCGAGCCAAACAAGCAATAAATCGAATAGCAGCGTATGGAAATCAATGAGTTTAAACAGGCACCAGAGGAGACGGTCGAGCACAAACGCCACAACTCACTGGATAACGAGGGAAATGCAGTTGGTCAAAACGAGACAGCAGTTGGGGGTGCCAAGCCTCCCGATGGACTGGCAGCGCACCTCAATTATGTTCTGGCAGAGCGCGACAAGCGAGCGCGGGCACTCTGGGCGGAAACACCTGCGGGGAAAGAAGCGCTCAAGCACTTGATCGAGACCTGCAAGTTGCGGGAGGCGACGATTCGAAAATACCACATGGGCCTGATCACCTTTCGCGCCCAAGGCGCTGGACAACCAATTATGAACGCACTTTGCGTTCCGGTGTCGGACAAAAGGGGATCGGAATTCGCTCCGTGTCTGGCAGCCGAGCGCCCAGCAGCAAAACGCCGTGGACAATATGTTCTGCTCGCCATACCTGGACTAACGGCCAACGCCAAGGGCACACAACAATGGAAACGAGGCCCAGTGCTGACCATGTATACCACCCCAGAAATGGGGAATGACTTGGTGGTGTCCGCCAGCACGCTGGACGCCATCATCTTGGCTCAGGAATTGGCGCAGCGTTGCCCGAACCGATTCACCATCATTGCCAGCACGCACCTCAATGAGCGCCCGACCGAATGGGATGCCCCCGAGTTCTGGGCACGGTGGCAGCGCGTTTACCTGGCACACGGCAATGACCGGCAAGGGCAGGAGGTCGGCTTCGTAGACAGACAGGAGGTGCTCTGCAACCAACTGGCAAACTTGGCTCGGCGACCGGTCCTGCGAGTACGCATACCGGAGGAGATCGCCGGAGGCCATTGCGTGGACTGGCCGGGGTATTTCAGGGCGGGCGGCACCTCGGAGACTGCGCTGGAGCTTTTCGAGAGATCCCAAGTTCTGACAAAGAGGCTCAGCCTGACGGAAAGCCTAAGCAGTATCGCGCCTCCGCGGCTTGACGAGTTTGCGGAGGGAGAGTTCGGCGACGTAACGCACGATGTGGGCTACAATTATGTGGGGGGGTTCTACTATTACCCGTTTTCTGTTCTGCATTTCTCGGTCGGAACAAAACAGCAAAAACAGATTACGCGCCAAACTCGCCTGCTGAGGAACGACGGTCGGATCCTCGGATGGACACGAGTCCCATCGAGCAACGGGGCAAGTGACGTGATTGCAGCCGATGACGGGACATTGCTCTCACGGCCTCCCGAAGTCTCGGAGAGCGCAACGTGGTCTCTTGAACACATCCTCGCCTACGCGCGGGCGGCAAAAGCAGGCATGCACAAGGGAAGACCCCTGGCCAACATCTTGCGGGACATGCTTAAACTACTCGAGGAATGCTTTTGGCTCCCGCATCGAGAGCAGTTCTACCTGCTGCTGTTCACCTTGCCGGTGACTTATGTGCAAGAGCTGTTTTCGGCGGTGCCTTACATTTTGATCCAAGGGCCAAAGGGTTCAGGCAAGTCCGAGCTGGCGAATATGCTGAACTGGCTAACCCCGGCACGCGATCGACTACGTCTTGCACCAGGTGGAATCGGTCCAGATCGTTCTGGACTCTCATGTCAAAAGCCGTGGTAATCGTGCCCTCTTCCTTGTAGCCACGGACGTGGATGTTGCGATTGGTCCGCCGGTAGGTCAGGCGGTGGACCAGCCAGGGGTATCCGTGAAAGCCAAAGACGATGTGCTTGTCCCGCGTGAAGAGCGAATCGTAATCCGTTTCGCTCAACCCGTGCGGGTGTTCGCTCTGCGGTTGCAGCTTCATCAGATCGACGACGTTGACTACCCGGATTTTCAGATCGGGCAGATGTTTGCGAAGAATGGAAACGGCGGCCAAAATCTCCAGCGTAGGCGTGTCTCCACAGCAGGCCATCACCACGTCTGGTTCCTCGCCTTGGTCGTTGCTGGCCCATTGCCAGATGCCAATTCCTTCGGTGCAATGCATTACCGCGGCATCCATGGTCAACCATTGAGGAAGAGCATGCTTGCCCGCTACGACTACGTTGACGTAATGCCGGCTACGAAGGCAGTGATCAAATACTGACAGCAGGCAATTAGCATCGGGCGGCAAATATATACGGACGATATCGGCCTTCTTGTTCACGATGTGGTCGAGGAAGCCGGGGTCCTGATGCGTGAAGCCGTTATGATCCTGTTGCCAGACGTGTGAGGCGAGTAGATAGTTCAACGACGCAATCTTTCGGCGCCAAGGTAGTTCCGATGTCACCTTCAGCCACTTGGCATGCTGGCTGAACATTGAGTCAACAATGCGAATGAAGGCCTCATAGCTGTTGAACAACCCGTGCCGACCGGTCAGCAGATACCCCTCCAACCACCCTTCGCATTGGTGCTCGCTGAGCATCGAATCCAGCACGCGGCCGGCGGGCGCAAGAAACTCATCATAGCTCTGTTCCCGCGCGTCCCACTGGCGATTGGTTGTTTCAAAGACAGCGCCCAACAGATTCGAGAGCGTCTCATCGGGACCGAAGATGCGGAAATTGCGCTGGTCCTGATTCAGCTTGGCTACGTCACGCAGGAATTTGCCCAGTACGAGCGTATCCTGGGCGTCAACGGCCCCGGGCGAAGGAACATCTACCGCGTGGACGTAAAAATCTGGCATTCGCAGATCGCGCAATAACATGCCGCCGTTGGCGTGCGGATTTGCGCCCATCCGCCGGTCGCCTTTCGGCGCCAGTTCGGCTAGTTCTGATTTGAGACGGCCACTTTCATCGAACAACTCCTCGGCCTTGTAGCTTTTCATCCAGCTTTCAAGTTGCGCAACATGCTCGGGATGCTCGGAATCCACTAGAAGTGGCACCTGATGAGCTCGGAAGGTTCCCTCGACTTTGAGGCCATCGACTGTTTTTGGTCCCGTCCAACCCTTGGGAGACTTGAGGACGATCATCGGCCAGCGCGGTCGCATGGTGTCACTATTATTCCGAGCATTCTTTTGGATTCGCCGGATGTCCTCAATGGCCTTGTCCAGGATAATCGCCATGAGATCGTGCATCTTTTCCGCGTCATCGCCCTCCACAAAGTAAGGCGTCCAGCCGCAACCGCGAAAAAACTGCTCCAATTCGTCAGGCTCAATGCGAGCCAGGACAGTTGGGTTGCTGATCTTGTAGCCATTGAGGTGGAGAATCGGCAGGACGGCTCCGTCGGTAATCAGGTCGAGCAATTTGTTAGACTGCCAAGCCGTCGCCAACGGGCCAGTTTCCGCTTCGCCATCGCCAACGATGCAGGCGACAATCAAGTCGGGATTGTCGAAAGCCGCTCCGAAGGCATGGCTGAGCGAGTAGCCTAGCTCCCCGCCTTCATGAATTGACCCCGGCGTGGTTGGCGCGACATGGCTGGAAATCCCGCCCGGAAAAGAGAATTGCTTGAACAGCTTTTTCATCCCGTCTTCGTCCTGGGTGACGTTCGGGTAGACTTCACTCCAAGTGCCTTCGAGGTAAACGTTGCCCACAATCGCCGGGCCGCCGTGACCGGGACCGGCGACGTAGAACATATCCACGTCATACTTCTTGATGACTCGGTTCAGATGCAGATAGATGAAGTTTTGGCCCGGCGTCGTGCCCCAGTGTCCGACCACCAGCGGTTTCACGTCCGACAGTTTCAACGGACGTTTCAGAAGAGGATTGTCGTAGAGGTAAATCTGCCCAACCGAGAGATAGTTGGCTGCCCGCCAATAGGCGTCCATTTTGTGAAGGAGTTCGGGTGTGAGTGTGTTTGTATTTGTTTTCATATTTGACAGCTAGATCAAAGTTTTGTTTTCCGCAGCCGCAGGGCGTTACTGATGACCGAGATCGAACTGAGGCTCATCGCGGCGCCGGCAATCGTCGGGCTGAGCAACAATCCGAAGAACGGGTAAAGCGCGCCAGCCGCCACCGGAATACCCAGTGCGTTATAAAGAAAGGCGAAGACCAAATTCTGCCGGATGTTCCGCATCGTGGCGCGACTGAGGCGGATGGCCTTGGCAATGCCGCGAAGGTCGCCCTTCACAAGGGTGATGCCCGCGCTTTGCATCGCCACATCGGTGCCGGTGCCCATCGCAATGCCGACTTCGGCTTCGCTAAGGGCGGGCGCGTCGTTGATGCCATCGCCAGCCATCGCAACGTGTCTGCCTTGCGCGCGCAGTTTCTTGACATAGGCGACTTTTCCGGGGGGATCTATCTCCGCTTCGACCGCATCGAGGCCAAGTTGGCGGGCTAGGCGAGTACCACACTGATTGCCCGCTCGATCACATGCTTCTGGACTGGAAGGGCGTCGAATACGCAGAAGTGCGCAAAAAGCTCGAGGCGGGTGCCACCGACGAGGAAATTGCCAGGTACTTGGATGCGCACGGCACGAAGAAGACGGCGACGGAAATCAAAGCCTGGTCGGACAGCGTGGAAAAGGCCACGATGCACGGCAATCCCGAGAAAGGCGAATACTTCGACGGCGCATGTCGGAAACTAGGCCTCGACCCTGCCAAAACTTCGGTCTTCGAGTGGCTGGAGGCGGACGACCGAGCCAGCTTCACCAAGTAAGCGCGTAACTTTCCGTCCTGTCGGAAAGAGCGCGTAGCGTTAAAGCCAGCGCGAGCGGATGGCTGGGGGACATCTTACGGGAAATGTCCCATAAAGGCGCATCGCATGGCCTGTGTTCGACCCTGAAGGATCAAGTCAACGCTGATCTCCTAGTGTAGTGTCTCGCAATTAACTAGACATATTATCAGAGGACGGCTTCGTTGGTTCGGGCCATTTCCCTCGTAATCCACGATTTTTATATGTCTAGTCATTTCCGGGACACTACACTAGTGTAGTGTGTCATAATTAGCTAGACATATTCTTGATTTTGGGCAAAATTGTCAGCGATGCCAAAAGTTGCCGGCGCTGTTGTTCTGTGCGAAACGGATCGAAATCAATTGCAGAGATGGGTGCGGGCCCAATTTAC
>DASRLE010000054.1:0-3056 GCA_035648615.1 Saccharimonadales bacterium (SeqCode)
GACGATTATTTCAACAGGCTGCTAAGCTTGCTTAGAGGTAAGGCGGGCCGTGAAAAAATGGACTTTGAGCAAGTGCCGATTTGCACACAATGTTAGTCGGTCATTGTGAACTGCCCGGTTTACTTGGCGCGAAATTGACCAACTTGGCCGTGCTGGGGGAATGCTGGTTGCGGAGATGCCCATAAACCTTCATCGCCATGTTCTTTGCTTCGCCCAAACGGAAACCGCCAAAGGCCAGAAAACGAACCACATCCGCGCAATCGTGGCTGAATCGGCCGCCCGCCTTTTCAATCGTATGCACCAATTCGGCGAATTTCAAGTTATCGGGCAGGTGCAATTCTTTGGGACGAACCGCCCGCCAAGCGATTCTGGCCGAATTACACGGCGCGGCTGGCGGCTCCGGCGAGATCGACTGTCCGATCTGCAAAGCCGGCAAACTTCGCTACAACCAACCCGTCAACGGACGCATCACCGCCCGCTGTTCCACCGGCGGCTGCATGTCTTGGACGGAATAATCACCAGCCAACCTCAAAAGTAGTATCCGCAGTGGTCTCTAATGCCAAACCGGGAGAATGTCCAAAAGTCCTAAGTGCTTGCAGGAATGGTGCACCCAGATGGAGTTGAACCATCAACCTTCTGATCCGTAGTTCTGCGCTTGACTGTTCACAACATTTCATTCAAATTCGCTTATGTTCAATGCAGACAGGCACTTTGACCAATAAACACGGCACTATATGAGAACCACGAATGAACCCAAAAGAACAGGTGAGAACATCCAGAACCGGACAGAATCCGGACAGTGGCCGGACAGTGAGCCTCGCCGTCGTCTTCCAAAGTCCCATGTCGATTACTGGTTTGCGCGGCTCAAAAAGCGCAGCTATATCGACGGCGCGGGCCAGTCAATGGAGATTCCGAACTGGCAAGTCAGGCTGCAAAAGGGCAACCGCGAGGGCTGGTTTAACCTGGGGACGGCGAACCAAGCCGTT
Organism: Saccharimonadales bacterium (SeqCode); assembly: GCA_035648615.1. Taxonomy (GTDB): domain Bacteria; phylum Verrucomicrobiota; class Verrucomicrobiia; order Limisphaerales; family Palsa-1400; genus DASRLE01. The sequence continues at coordinate 987 of DASRLE010000054.1, forward strand.
GCTGCCAAGAAAGCCAAAGAGATTTACACGTTCCTGGACGCCAATGGCTGGGAAACTGCGCTTCTCAAGTTCAAACCGGATTCCGAAGCAGCAGCGCGGATAAACCTCACCGTTGGCGATTATCTCCGCCTGATTCAAAACACTGGGCAATTGCGCGCGCGGACTTTCCTTAACTATCAGAATTGCTTCCGAACCATTGTAAGCGAAGCCTTCGGCGTCCGGGGGGATGGCTCAAAGTACGACTACCGACAGGGCGGAAACCAGAAGTGGGCCGCACGGATCGACGGCATACGTCTGGAGCGGATCACCCCTGAAAAGATCATTTCATGGAAACGCAAGCGGCTGGGCCGCGCCGGCAATTCGCCCGTGGCCCTGGCATCCGCCAAGCGCACCGTAAACAGCTACATCCGATGCGCCCGGTGTCTTTTCAGCCCTTCGCTCATAAAGCGCCTTAAAGGCGTCCAAATGCCCGCTACGCTGCCTTTTGCTGGCGTCGAGTTGGAAGATGGCGGCTCAATGAAATACGCCAGCAAAGTCAACGCAAGGGCTTTGATAGCCGCAGCCAAAGCGGAGTTAAAGCCAAACGCCCCGGAGGTTTACAAAATATTCCTCCTCGGTCTGTTCGCTGGAATGAGGAAAGGCGAAATTGATTTGGCCGAATGGCGAATGATTGACTGGCAAAATAACCTTCTTTCCCTTGAGGAAACCCAATGGTTGCACCTCAAAACCAGAGATAGCGCCGCGCAAATCACAGTTGACGCGGAAGTAATCGCTGAATTGCGCCAGATGCAGGCTTCAAGTCAAAGCCCGTTCATCATCACAAGCGGCCGCCCGCCGCGCAACGATTCCAATCGTCCGTATTATCGTTGCGATCCGGTCTTTGACAACCTGACGGCCTGGCTACGCTCCAAAGGCATCAAAGCCAACAAACCATTGCATGAATTGCGGAAGGAAATCGGGGCGCTGATTGCGACCGAACACGGAATTTACGCGGCATCCAACTTCTTACGCCACTCCGATATTGGCACGTCCGCGAAGATGGGGGCCGGCAGGTTGGCCAGCCCGCCCAATGGGGCGTCTGGATAAAGGTAACGCGCCGGGAACAACTGGGCCGGTCCCAGGCCTCGTGCCAGCGAACCGAGGAACAGAAAAACTTTCTCAAGCTGAATGTGGGGCGCGAGGGCGAACCCAATCTGCGGCAAGGCGAGGACGAGGGTCGTCTGGACGCCTTGCAGCACCTTGGGCTTGAGTTCCTGCCAGAGGCTGTGGTGATAACGGACATGGCGGGCGTTGATCCCGAGCCCGGTGGATTGCGAGGGTGATTCAAACCAAGGGAGACCCTGGAGGTTGACGGCTTCCGGTGGCAGTGGCACCAACTGCGGGAGCTGCCGCTCCGCGCAAAACTTTGGTTGGTATTTCCAATCCCGGAGCGAGTCAGGGAAATTGCCGGTGACGGAGGAGGTGATACAGTCGCCGGCGGTCAACCCAGCGGGCATCTGGAAATCGGTGAGCGCCTGGGCCCGCGCCAGAGGGACCGCGCAGTTCAACACCTTACGCCCCCGGCCGCCGCCGCGGATGAAATCCGTGAACGCCTGTTCGGTGTGCTCGGCGCCGGGATTGGCGATGACGTTCCATCGTTCTGCGAAATTTTCGGTTTGTTGCGGCATCGGTTTGTTTGTCGGAGTGGCGCTCGCCAAGGCGGACCCACGAACGCCTTGAGGGACTCGGTTGGAAGGGTGTGGGCTGAAGAAACGACCACCGCCCCGACATGTTAAAGTATCTTTGAGCGTAAGCTTTTGACGAGGAACCGACGCATTCCTCCTCCCAAACGCTGTCAGGTTCTATGACTGCGGAATGTAGGTTGGGCCTGGGGTCACAAACCGAAGCCGCTTGCGCCGCCTCCCATTCCCAAACCCGTTTCACACCCAGCGCGCCAGGCGGTCTAATTCCTTTTTAGGGACCACGCCGGTGATGTCCACGAATATTTGATTCGCCCGACGTGTCACCAGGCACCGTTTATCGAAGTGGGCACGCAGACGCTGCTCAAGCTCCGCTTTGTAATCATCCATG
>DASRLE010000055.1:0-3355 GCA_035648615.1 Saccharimonadales bacterium (SeqCode)
CCTTGAAGCCATCGCAAAATCTGTACGCGCAACTCTTGTTGTTGCAGGTGGGGGTCAGGGATGAAACCCGCCGCTCGACCGAAAAAGCGGGCCTGGCCGAGATGCGGAAATTTCTGGCCGAAGCGGGCATCCCGCGCGAGCGCGTTTTGCTGGAGGAAGGTTCGGGGTTGTCGCGTGGTTGCCTGGTCACCCCAAGCGCTTCGGTGCAGTTGTTGACTTACATGGCGCATCATCGTTACCGGGACGTTTTTGTGGATGCGCTGCCGGTTGCCGCTGTGGATGGAACCTTGCGCAACCGTTTCAAAGGGACGCCCGCCGCAGGCAATGTCCGCGCCAAGACCGGCTCGCTGGAGTATGTCAATACTCTTTCTGGATACCTCACCACCAAAGGAGGCGAAAAGCTGGTTTTTTCCATTATGCTGAATAATTACAGCGGCAGCGGCCGGCCGGAGATCGACGCGCTGGTTGAAATGCTGGTGAACTATTCGGGAAAATTATGAAGCTCGCTGCAAGTCTCGGTAAGCGGCCCCAATCTTCTTGACCAAAGAGGAACGCTTTAATTTCCGCCCATCGAGCGATTCGATTTCCACCACACCCATGGACGTCATGGTCAGGAATGCGCCATCGGCCCGGCGCAATTCATCGAGTCCGGCGGCCCGCTCCCGGCAGGGAAACAATTCCATCATGACCGCGCGCGTCACGCCCGGCAACGCGCCCGCCGCCAAAGGAGGAGTGCAAATTGCGTCCTTCGTGATCCAAAATAGATTGCTGGTGGTTCCCTCGGCCAGTTGGCCCTCGGTGTTGAGCAGGATTGCTTCCTGCGCCTGGACGGCGTCCGCTTCCGCCCGCGCCAGAACTTGAATCAATTTGTTGGCCGTCTTGAAATTGGCGAGCGGATCATGGGAAGGCAATCGAAAGGAGGATGTGATGACGCGCCAGCGGGGCGCCGATTTGCCATCGAGCGCTTGCAGCGCGTGCAGGGTCATCACGACCGCAGGTTGGGTGGCATTTTGCGGAGAATATCCCCGCGCGGTGATTCCCCGGGTGATGCTCAGGCGCAAAAGACATTCGGGCATTTGATTGCGAACGATCAGGCGCAACGCGTATTGGCGCAAAGCGTCATAAGAATACGGGACTGTCAACTTCAAGAACTCCACTCCGCGCTGCAAGCGTTCCATGTGTTCCGTCCAGCGGAAAGGCTGGCCTCGCGTGACGAGGACGCCTTCAAATAACGCGTCGCCATAGAGAAAACCCCGGTCGAAGACTGAAACCATCGCGCGATCTTCGGGAACAAATTTGCCGTTGAGAAAAACACTCATAGTTGTGGAATGGTTCGGCTGGCGCGGTTTCGCAGGGCAGCCAGGAAGCCGGCGGCCTTGGCCATGGTTTCGTCAAATTCCGCTTCGGCATTCGAGTCGTAAACGATGCCCGCGCCCACTTGAAAATGGATGGCGTTGGACTGGCAAACTGCGGTGCGGATGACGACGTTCAACTGGCTTTCGCGATTGAAGCCCAGATACCCAATCGAGCCGGTGTAAGGCCCGCGCGTTACCGGCTCCAGCTCGTCAATGATTTCCATGGCGCGGATTTTCGGCGCGCCGGTCACGCTCCCGCCAGGAAAACAAGAAGCGAACGCCGAGAAGTGTGTTTGATCGTCTCGCAGGCGGCCGGCCACGGTCGAAACCAAATGTTGCACTTGTGCGTAACGTTCCAAGCGGACCAACTCGGGCACTTGCACCGAGCCGAATTCGCAGACCCTGCCCAAATCGTTGCGGAGCAAATCTGTGATCATGACCAACTCGGCCATTTCCTTGGCGCTCGTTTGCAATTCGTAAGTCAATTGGGCGTCGCGGGTCGGATCAGTGGCGCAAGGCCGGGTTCCTTTGATCGGACGGGTTTGGATTTGCGATCCGCTCAAGCGCAGGAAAAGTTCGGGCGAGGAAGAAGCGATTTGGAAGTCCGCGCACTCCAGATAAGCGGCGAAAGGCGCGGGCGAAACATCGCAGAGTCGCTGGAAAAAATCCCAGCCGGACAAACCGGAGTTGGCGGTGAGACGGTGCGAAAGATTGACTTGGTAAACGTCTCCCGCGCGAATGTATTGCCGGGCGCGTTCCACTTTGGCGATGAAGTCAACGCGGGACATGTTGGAAGCCACTGGGGAGAACAATGACGCCGTCGAACATTCAGCTTTGGGCGCGACCGCCTCCACCTGCAAATGGGCTTTCCAAAAGGCAAGCTGCGCCTGCGCACGCTGCGGTTCGCGCGCGCCGTCGGGTTGCACGCCGGTGGAAATGATCCACGTCTCACCGATCCAATGATCAAACACCACCAGGCTGTCATAAAATCCAGTATGGCAATCTGGCCATTCCAAATCGTTGACAGCGGTGCGCGGAAGTTTGGGTTCGACGAAATTTTTTAAGTCATAGCCCCAAAACCCGAAGCAGCCGCCGAGCGGAAAAGGCAGGTCAATTTCATCCAGCAGTTCGTAGCGGGCCATCAAGGCGTCCAGCACTTGCCAGGGATTGCCGAAGCAGGCCGGGTGCGGCGCGCTCAATTCGCAACGCGAGCCGAACGAACGAAAGGTCAAAAACGGCCGTGCGGTGACAAACGAATAGCGCGCCTGCCGCGAGTCAAACATCGCGCTGCGCAACAGGACGATGCCCGGCTCGCCGCGCAATCCTTCGACGAGTGATTCGGGAGTGTGCGAGGTTTCTATTTTTTCGAGGATCGGGCGCATGGGACGGTTTTAGCCGGCCAGTAATTTGTCCAGCCCGCGCGCGGATTTCAAAGGACTGACCAGCGCGAGGTTGAAACGATTGGGTTGAAAAAACTCCCGGGCGGCAGCGCGGATTTCCGCGGGCGTCACTTCGGCGAGCCGTTTTTTGACTTGGGCGGGCGCGGCGATTTTTCCGTAACCGAGCCATTGTTCGCCAATCCACATCATTTGATTTTCGCTGTTTTCCAAACTGAGGTCGAGTTGTCCCGCGAGATAGTCGGAAGCCCGGCGCAACTCGCCCATCGAGACGGCCTGCTCGGTCAAGCGCCTGACTTCGCGCAGAATCAAATCGAGCGCCTTTTTGAGGTTGGCCAAATCCAGCCCGGCGGAAATCACCAAGTCCCCGGCGTCGTCAAAAAAACTGTTCGCGCTATAAATCGAATAGGCCAGCCCGTGGTCTTCGCGGACCGTTTGGAAGAGGCGGGAACTCATGTTCTCGCCCAGCACGGCGTTGATCAGGCGCAAGGCGAATCGCTGCCGATGATGGCGGGAACAGGCTCGGATGCCAAAAGCCATTTGCGTTTGTTCGGTTTTCTTGGTGTGCAGTTTGATGGCAGGCCGGGATTGGGCGCTGGCGGC
>DASRLE010000056.1:0-2232 GCA_035648615.1 Saccharimonadales bacterium (SeqCode)
CTCGCCGACAAAAAGCTGCTCGCCCTGGTGGCCAGAACCGTCGCCTTCCTGCGCAAACAAGCCGATCAAATTGAGACGCTCATGGCCGACAAAATCTCCCAATCTCCCAAACTCGCCGCCAAGTCCCAGCGTCTCCAGCAAGTCCAGGGCATTGGCAGCCTCAGCGCCACCGCCCTGATTGCCCTCATGCCCGAACTCGGCTCCTTGTCCGCTACGCAAGCAGCGGCGCTGGCTGGCGTCGCGCCCTTCAATCGCGACAGTGGGCAGTCTCGCGGCCAACGCCACATTGCTGGTGGCCGCGCCCAAGTCCGCTCGGTCCTCTACATGGCCGCCTTGGTCGCCTCACGCCACAACCCAGTTCTCAAAGCCCTCTATCTTCGCCTCCTCGCCAACGGCAAAGCCAAAAAACTCGCCCTCACCGTCCTCATGCGCAAACTCATCATCCTCGCCAACCTCCTCTTGAAAAATCCCAACTTTATCCTTGCCTCTTAAGACAGTTGCTGACTCCTTTACGGATGAACGCGGATTGACGCTGACAAATTTCCCGCGCACACTTTCCGCATGGCAAAGAAATCCGCCGCGAAACTAACCGTAACTTCTCCACGGTTGAAATCTTCCGCGCTTCTCGACACACGCCTCATTTATTGTGGCGACAATATCGAACAACTTCCCAAACTGCCTAGCGCCTCCGTTGACCTGATTTATATTGATCCGCCATTCAATTCCAATCGCAACTACGAAGTCTTTTGGGGTGAGACAAAGGAGAAGCGCGCATTTGAAGACCGCCACGAATCCACCAAGGCTTACATTGATTACATGAGGCCGCGCTGCGTCCAACTCGCCCGCGTCCTCAAAAAGACCGGCAGCTTTTATTACCACTGCGACTGGCACGCCAGCCATTACGTCAAAGTCATGCTCGATCAGATTTTTGGCGAAAATAATTTCCGAAATGAAATCGTCTGGAAACGCAGCAGCGCGCATAGCGATACCAAGCAAGGAATGTCCCAATATGGCCATGTGACTGATTCGATTTTTTTCTACACCGGCGGTGATGAGTGGACTTGGAATTCACAGTTCACTGCCTACGACGAAGATTATCTGGAAAGCGAATACCGCCATGTCACCAAAGACAAGCGGCATTACAAGGAAACTGATGTCACGGCGGCCAAACCCGGCGGCGACACGGAATATGAATGGCGTGTTAAACGAAAACTTGCGCCAGATTCGGATTGGGAACCTGATTTGGAAGCTGAATACAAACGGCCACAAAGCGGCTGGGAATACAAGTTCGTCAAACCTTACGAGAAACGCTTTTGGGCTTACTCAAAGGACAATCTGATTCAATTTTGGAAGGAAGACCGGCTCACCCATCGTGAAACCGGGATGCCGCGTCTCATGCACTTTGCGGAAGAAATGCCCGGCGTTTCACTTCAAAATTTGTGGACGGATATTCCGCCTATCAGCGCCAAAGCAGCCGAGCGGCTTGGCTATCCAACTCAAAAGCCGCTCGCGTTGATGGAACGCATCATCAATGCGAGCAGCAAAGAAAACGACATTGTGCTGGATGCTTTCTGTGGTTGTGGAACAACGCTGGTTGCGGCACAAAAACTAAAACGCCAGTGGATCGGCATTGATATTTCACCGACGGCGTGCCGCGTCATGGCGAAACGGTTGCGCGATGTTTGTGGCATTCCCGAAAACGAAACGCTCTGGAAAGCCCGGCGCGGTTTCATTGTCCGCGATTTGCCGTGGAGCGAGGAAAAGCTGCGCGCCATTCCGCCGTTTGAATTTGAGAATTGGGCTGTCATTGCCCTCGGCGGCATCCCGAACAAAGTGCAAGTCGGCGACATGGGCGTGGACGGTCGCATTTATCCTGTCTCATCCGCCGCCACGCCGCGCAAGAAACAGGAAGGCGAACTCGCCCTGAAAGAACGCTGGTATCCAATTCAAGTAAAACAAAAAGACAAAGTCGGCCGTCCCGACATAGATTCTTTTGAAGCCATGATGATGCGCGAAGATTGCGACATCGGATTTATCGTTTCGTTTGATTACACCAGCGATGCAATGACGGAAATCGGTGCATTCTTCAAACGCAGCGGCAAAATCATCCGCGCCTTCACCGTCCGCGATATTTTGGATGAGGAGATTGGAAGGAAGCTGGCGTAAGCAAGGTTTTGGGCGATGAGCAATACAAAACAACATTTCGTTCCAAAGTTTTACCTTCGTAAGTGG
>DASRLE010000057.1:0-2476 GCA_035648615.1 Saccharimonadales bacterium (SeqCode)
GTTCCATGGCGGGCGCGGAAGGGGCATAGGCTTGGCCAAACGGGGCGGGCGGAGGCACTTGCGGCGCAGACCCCACCGGCGGCGCGGGGGTCGTCGGCGTGGAAACGGCGCTGGGCTTGCTTTGCAACAGGGCCGAAAGAACGGGTTGCGATACCCCTTGGTTATTCAGGTACAAAATATTATCCGCGCTCAAACTGTAGGCCGCCCCGGAATTGTGGATATACGCCAGGATGACGTCGTCGCTCATGTGCGCCTGGGTCAATTTGACCACCTCCTGCAATTGCGGCGATAAGTTGGAGGCGGATTGGGCGCGGCCCGTGATCGCGCCATTCCAGCACAGCCACCCGATGATCGCCACCGCCAGGCCCGACATCATCTTCAATCTAAACGTTTCGTTTTTATTCATATCGTTGCTTGTTTGAAAGTCATTCCAGTTTCTCGTTCAAAATCATTCCATAGCCATTACGGCATCACCCGTCGAATCTTGCAAAAAAGAATTGTCGGCATTCACCGCTTCTATTTCAAATCCGTTAAATGCTGGTTACGGCATTAGGGGACACACTTCAAGGATGATGGCCCGTTTACAATCTAGTTCCCTTGTTTGATGAAGGCTCGCACTTTTTCGTGAGTTCCCACAAAGCAAAGAACTAGATCGCCTTTATCGCTCAAAAACAGAACTCGCAATTCCAAGCCGGCGCGAAATTCGAAGTACCGACCGAAAGCCCGGAGACCGAGGCCAGAATGAGCGTGGGGTCTTCCGAATGTCTTTTCCAAGCGGGCGACCGCCTCGTTTACCGCGTTCTGCTGGGAAAGCGTTAACTTGCGCCAAGCCCGCTCATAACGCGGTCGCTGGTAAATCATGGCTTCCAGGCTTTCAACCGCCCTGCCTTGCGGGCGCGTTGAATTTCGGCATGGTCTCGCGTGGCGGCGACTTCCACCTCCTCCGCAGTCACGCCGTATTCTTGGAAGATCGACCGCGGGGCCATGAAATATTGCCAGGCGGCATCCTGCACGGCTGCAGAAAAGTCCTTGTAGCGGCCGCTTTTCACTTGAGCCCGCAAGGCTTTACTCACCGGGGTCGAAAGAGTTATATGGTGACGTTGCATAGCGTCCCATCGTGACACAACGTGGCCAAAAAAGCAAGCTGGGAATGACGCCGTCTCTACTGGTACAAAAGATATTTTGCGCGGCGGGCCTTGAATTCGTCCGATTTGGCCGTCCATAGTTTGTGGATCTCAGACAGCGACTGGTCGTTTTCGATGGCTTGGAGGGTCGGTGTGTCCAGGAGAAGATGGTTTATTCTTTCGACTTTGAATTGCTCGGGATACCAGCGGTTTAAAATCCGGGCGGCTTCCATTGCCACGTCCACCACGGAACAGCGCGAGCGATCTGTCAAAATAATATTCACGCCGCCGCAGGATTGGTTTTTGAAAATATAATCAGTGGGGGTGAACCGCACCGGCACAAAACACACCCCCGGCAAACCTGCTTTGTTCAACGCCGCCGCCAGCCGGAGGTCCTCGATGTAGGGCGCGCCGATGACTTCAAAAGGCGTGCCCGTGCCGCGTCCGACCGAGATGTTGCAGCGTTCGAGCAATCCAATCCCGGGATAGAGCGCGGCTTCGGTCAGGCTCCGCATGTTGGGCGAAGGGTTGATCCACGGCTGGCCGGTGTCGTCGAACCACATCTCGCGCCGCCAGCCGCGCAAGCCAATGATTGTCAAGTCGAGATTATCCAGATGCCGCTCCGCTTTGTACATGCGGGCCAGTTCGCCTTCGGTCATGCCGGTGCGCACCGGTTCGGGATGATAGCCCACAAAACCGGTCGGCCCGCTCATGACCGGCCCGTCGATCGTCACGCCGTTGATGGGATTGACGCGGTCAAGCACAAAGAATTTCAAGCCCTCCCGGTTGGCCGCTTCCATGGCCAGGCCGAGGGTCGAGGTGTAAGTGTAAAACCGGCAGCCGACATCCTGGATGTCAAAGACCAAAGCGTCGAGTTGCTCCATTTGTTCGTGAGTCGGGGCGCGATGTTCGCCGTAAAGGCTGTAGATGGGCAGGCCCGTGTGTTCATCGAACGCGTCGTCCACCGGTTCGTCGAACGTCCCGTAAAAACCGTGCTCCGGCCCGAAGAGCGCCTTGAGTTGCACGCCGGGCGCGTTGCGCAAAATATCAATCGTGGGATAGCGATGGCAATCCTTGCCCGTCGGGTTGGTGATCAAGCCAATGCGCAACCCTTGCAGGGGGGCGAACTTTTCCTGCACCAGAACATCGATGCCATCGAGCACCGCCGGGGAAAGGTCGCCGGCGCGCGGAGACGTTGCGGGAGGCGGGGACTTCTTGCGCGGAAAAGGCGCGAGCGCTCCCGGCACAAAATTGAAATCGAAATCGGTCACCGCTTCGGCGGCCAGCGTGCCGACCGTGCGATACAATTTCAGCACGCTGCCCTTGCCGTAAGGATGCACGCGGTTGGAGAG
>DASRLE010000058.1:0-13005 GCA_035648615.1 Saccharimonadales bacterium (SeqCode)
ACGACGGCGGATTGGTCAATGCCACCCTGGCCTATGCGCCGGGAGAGGTTCCGCAACGCACCCTGGTCCTGATCAAGCCGGACAACTTCCGCTTCGCCACTGGGCGGCCCGGCAACGTCATCGACTTCCTTTCCCGCACCGGCCTTTACATCGTCGGCATCAAAGTCCATCGCATGAGCGTGGCGCAGGCGGCGGAATTTTACGGGCCGGTTCGCGAGGTTCTGCGCACCAAGCTCAAAGACGTCGTGGCCGCGCGCGGCAAAGCCGTCCTCGAAAAAGAACTCGGCTTCAAAATTTCCTCCGCCACCGAAAAACATCTGGGCGACATCCTCGGCCCTGACTTCGGCGACAACCAATTCGAGAACATCGTCAAATTCATGTCCGGCCGCTCCCCGGTGGAGTGCGACCCCGCCCAGCTTCATCAACCCGGCACCGAGAAGTGCATTGCGCTGATCTACGAAGGCGTCGAAGCCATCCGCAAAATCCGCGACGTCCTGGGACCGACCGACCCTTCCAAAGCGCCACCCGGCTCGATCCGCCGCGAATTCGGGCAAAACATCATGGTCAACGCCGCGCACGCCAGCGACTCCGTCGAAAGCGCCGAGCGCGAAATGGCCATCGTCAACGTCGCCGAAAACAATTTCAAGACAGCCGTCGATGAGTTCTACAGCAAAGGTTGATAGGGATGCTCCGAAAAACGGGCCGCGTTTTCATTAACATCGTCCAAGGAAGTGGCACACACCCACCGAAGAGGGTAGCGAAGAAACACTCGACGTGGACATCATCGACATCCGGTGAAAAATGATTGTTGACTTGTTCGATGTATGCAGCCGACCTCGGTGCCGCTGGCAAAGATGTAGTATTATACATTACAGTTATTATAAGGGACAAGCTGAATCAAACCTCTTCAACTAAGTTAAAATGGTTTGACTGGGTGCGACTGAGTATGACTAGAGGGCCAATTCGGGATTCCTTTAGAAAAGCGCCTCCCCCAAGCCGCCGTTGCTGTAGTTAAAAGCCCTACAATGCATTCGCCTGTTGTTTCTGTCCATTTGTTCATATTCATACTCTGTCTCTTGGACGCACTCATCAGTATCTAGGTTACATTTTAATTTAAATAAGTCAATGGCCGAAATTTCCGCTTGGAAAGCTTTCTTGCTGACAACAAGCCGAAAATCGAAAACGAGGGGAAAAGTCAAAAAGAGGAGGACGCCGCTAATAATCTCGACGCGGCCTTCACTGCCGATGGAAGGCTCGAGTCGAATCTGCAAAGGGGTCAAACCGTACATTTGCGTTATTGATCACGGGCGACTTTCGTCTTGCTAAATGCGAATTTGTCGTTGCATTGCAACTCCTCTTGACACAAAAACTCGCGGCCTCAAGCACCAAATAAAGCAAATGGGTGACCCCATTGACGTCTCTAACGCGAGAAATTTCGCGCGGACTTATAGTAGCTAGGGAGGCCCTGCTTTTTTCTTTGTTAGGTAGAGCTTTTGATTCGGAAAATCCAAAGTTACGAGATACCGCGCTAAAAATCGTAGTCCAATCGCGTTTTCGACGCGATTCGGCACTACGCCAACCGTAAGATTTGTATAAACTTCACCTTCCCAAATACACCTCGGGATAATCGCGTCGTCATCACGTTTTGCCAACTGATGCTGTTTTACTGCTTGCTGGAAAAGTTTTTTTTGCACTAACCCGTCAACGCAACATCCTGTGTCAATTACCAGTTCTGAGATTCCATTTCCGATAAAACCCGGCTTGCGTATACGTGGCCGATTATCGTCGAGAGTCAACGGAATAATTATTCCCGAGTTCGGCATTGTTGAATGGTGGGAATCTAGAAAGCGGAGTTCCGATGATCTAAAATCTAGTTGGACACAATAGTTTTTGATACAGTCCATACCGAGAATACCCATTACTGGTCGTCCCGCTTCTTTCGATAACCACGTAAAATCGAAAGAGACGACGCAGGAGTCGGTATCGATTATGAGCGGAACGATTCCCAAGTCGAGTTTCGGCACGGCATAAACTCCCGCCTTTTGTTTGCTTCCGAGCATCTCAAAGGGATAGACCCCGAAACAAGTTCCGAGCCTCGACGCAAAAGACTTATCAACACATGTATAAGGCGCACCAGAATCGAAAATAAATGGTAGCGGTTCGCCGCCCTCCAAACGAAGCATTAGGAATAAGAAATTTCCACGACCTGCATCTCTGTTCATAGTGACACTATCTGGAAGGGAATGTAAAGTTGACTGTCCAGCGACATACCAACAAGACAAAAGCAAACTAAACAATATGCACCAGTAGCGAAAAATTGGCGTTGCCTTTGTAAAAAGGTCAAACCGTACATTTGCGCTATTGATCACGGATAGGTGTCGTTTTACTGAAATGCGAATTTGACGTTGCATGGAAAATTATCTTGCCGCAAAAAGTAGTGGCCTCAAGCATGAAATAAAGCAAATGTCCGGTTTGACCCTTTGATGCGCCGCCGCTGGTCGCTCTCAAACGCACGGCGACCACAGAAAGCCTGAGGACGCGAAGTTGAATAGTCTATTAGGGCAATTCTTTAGCAGGATTCCCGTCTTTTTCCCAATGGGACGCTTTTACAAGCTTTTTCCATACTTGCCCGGTCTGGCTATTAATGCAGTAGATGTATGAATCGGCCGCCTGCATTAACATAAATGTCCCTGTTGAATTGCTCGGGGCTTCCTGTGCGTGTGAGGTTAGGAGCGACAACCCCGCTGTTATTGTGACACCAACGATTAGTCCCCTAATGAATACTGAAGAATTGAAGAATTTCATATAACGCAGAGAGTACTACGGTTGACGGAAGTCGTCAAATATGATGACGAGACTTTATGCAGGCCCCTCAATGGGTGGGTTCGGACAGGCCAGAGAGTCGGGCCGGTGTCAGGCCGGTGGGCCGGTGTCAGGCCGGTGTCAGTCCTCACTATTGACACAAAGTCAGGACTGTTTTTTCCGCAACAGGTGGGAGACGCAGGTCCAACTCCCGTATGCAGTCTCTGCGCTATCCATTTTAGGCTCATGGTCGTTTCTTGCCGCAATCGGCGCGCCAGCGCCACTGTGCTTTTATCCCCTTTGAATAGAAGCGGCAAGTTTTCTTCGTTCGATTAAGGCGGTGCTAACGGCTTCGGGATACTCGATGCGTAATCTCTATGAGGCATCGGAAAAGACCAACCCGTCCGCCAAAAATGTCAATAGTGAGGACACCGGCATGAAACTCATTTCATGAACCCGATTGCCCGGAATCTGGCCACGCTCTCGCCTTGGGGAAGAATTAGTTTGACTCGGCTCATCGCGCCGCTGTAACCGGTCAGGGCGGACAGATTCGTCTGGTAACGCCGGTATCTGCCGTCGGGGATGATGGGAATTTGCACCGGGCCCAGCCAGGCGTGTCGGGACGACTGAAGCATCAGCGAAACCTCGCGTCCCGAATCCAGCGCGGCTTCCATTTGAAACGTCGGCGCCTTTTGCGCGGCCCAAAGCGTTTCGGGTGACAGCAGCGCCGCGTCCGGCGGCCCAAGCGTCACGCGCAATTCCCTTTTGATCGGCCATCCGGCGTCGGTGGTATTTTGGTAAATCCAGTGTTGGCGGTCTTTTTTAAAAATCCATCGCGGCGCGGACACGGGCCGGGCATGTTTGGAGGCGTAACGGCGGATGTCGTCGAGACTGCCAACGATCAGGACGTAATGAAATGAGTAGGTGATGTTGTCATCCAGAATCTCGTCCAGGTTCGGCGCGATGTAACCGGTCTGATCGTTCTTGGGTCCGCCGACGCCTTTTGGTTTGCCGGCGAAACCGCCGCCGAAGTGGCAGGCGTCCGGCTCGAACACGCCCAAGCCGTGGTCATTCTTGTCCAGCAACGCCGCCCAATGTTCGGTCCCGTAAAAGGTCAGCCACGGCCAGCCTTTGCCATCATTCAAATCAACCAGCGTGGTCGGCGCGCCGCCCGTGAAGGGTTGATCGCCGGTGTAGGAGACAAGTTTGTACCAGGCGCCGTTGGAATAAACGGCGGGAAGTTCCTGGTCGCGGCCCGCATATTGGGTGTGGTCCGAACGGGCGTTGACCAACCGGTTGTCCACCTCGACGGTTTTGCCCGCCAGTTGGTACGCGCATTCAAAGACGCACTCGGCCGGGACATTGTTCAGCGGCCAGATTAACGGCACGCAACGGAGATGGATTGTCCTGCCGTTGTTCTTAAAATAAGTCACGCGCGAGCCGTGGCCAAAAGCGTCGCCGGCCTGGATGGGATTCCATCCCAACGCCCGCCAGCTTGGATCGAGCCTGGTGCCGGGCGGGTGAAATGGAACCGGCCCGGAATAAAAGGAAAGCTGCACCTGACGGCCGTGGTCCCAACTATTGATCATATTGGAGCCGCCGCCGGATTCCGCGAGATACGTCACAGCGCCGCCCATGTCCAAATCCAGCCCCAGGCGAATCTGTCCGTTATCGAGGTAGGTCATTGCGGCGGCCCGCGATTGCATGACCGCCGCCGGTAACGCCGCCAAAACGCAAACCGCCAGAACCAATGATTTATATTTTACCACACTGTTAGACACCCAAACCCTGGGGCACATCCTGACAATACTACTGTAAAAGTTACACTGGTGTCCAGATTAGCACTTTTGAAAATGTCCGACAAGTGGCGTTTTGGCGCGTATTTCCAGGGTTTTCATGCCGGTCATGCCGGTCATGCCGGTGTCACTATTGACACAATTGACACAAAATCAGCGGATTATTTTTCCCGCAACAGGTTGGAAGCGTAGGTCCAACTCCCGCGCGCAGTCTTTGCGCTATCCATTTTAGGCTCATGGTTGTTTCTTGGCGCAATCGGCGCGCCCGCGCCATTTTGCTTTTATCCCTTTGAATAGAAGCGGCAAGGTTTCTTTTTGGATTTGGTCGAGGGTTGGCATGAGAGTGGCTTTATTGGCAGCTTGTCAATTGGCTGGTGGGCGGAATGGGTGTTGCCGCGTTTCACATCCTTCGGGGTGGGAAGCGACCTTGTGGCCGACCATTACATTCCATGCCAAGGGTGTCGTTGAAAAATGAAAAACAAGGTCATGTTGATCGGCTGGCTTGCGGCTGGATTCGGTTTGCCGGCCCATGCGGGCAGCTTGCAGCGCACTGGCCATACTACCCTCACGCCCAGGCACAATAGCGTGACCAATGCCGACGGAACGTTCATGGCTGATGACAAGGGATTGTACGCCGCTGTCATCGACCCGGCCAACGGCTACGCGTATTTCTTCGGGAGTTATATGGTAAAGCTGGATATTACCGGCAACCTGCCCGTCAAAGTCGGCAGCAATGTCTTGACCGGCCAATTCACGGAAGGCGCGATTGATCCGGCGGCGGGCTATGCGTATATGCCGAAGAGCGGCGGACTGATTGAGCGGTATAGCTTGGGAGCAGGAACCAATTCGCCGGCCGCCGCAGGATCCCTCTCGCTGACCGCCAGCGGCGCGACGTCCATCGTGATTGACGACTCGGACCCCAATCCGGCCAATCATTACGGTTATGTTCTTTGCTCTGGCAATCCTGCCACGGTGGTGAAAGTGGCGCTGGCCAGTTTTACGCCTGTGGCAACCCTGACTCTCAATGCCGGAGAGACCAGCTTTGGCTGGGGCCAGATTGATGCCAAAAACGGTTACGCGTATTTCGCAAGTTATGTCCTCTATACGTCGCCCGCAATTCCACAAATTCTTAAAATCAAACTGACGGGCGGCACGAACGCACCCATTCGCCTCGGCACGGTCAACCTCGGGGCAACTCCCGTCCCGCTTTGGACCAGTTCCATTGATACGTTGCATGGATACGCTTATTATGCCACAGACAACGGAACCACCAACGTCCCCGAAACGATTTTCAAAGTAAAACTCGGCAGCGGCGATAGTCTGCCCGCGCCAGTGCCGTTCGGCGGTGTCAGCCTGCGAACGAACGAAGTCCAGATCGTTTCTCAAATAATGGACCCTCTGGGCGGCTACGTTTATTTCAATGACGATAATACTTATCCAGGCCGGCTTTATCAATTCACCCTCAACGGCACGAATCCGCCGGTGGAAATAGGTTACTTGCAACTTCAAGGCGGCGCGCAAACCCCGCCGCCCAATGGCGTTACCACCAATAATACGACGACCAATGCCGACGGCATTCTGCCCTTCGGCGAAGTTTATCTGCGTTCGGCTGTTTTCGATCCCATGCGAGGCTTCGCGTATATAGGGCAAGACAGCCGTCCCAATCAGATTGTCAAAATACAAGTCGCGCGGGACACTCCTGTCCTCACCGGTTCAACCCTGCTCCCGGGGAATATTTTTCAATTCAACTTCACCAACACTCCCGGCGTGGCCGGCACCGTCCTGGCCACCACCAATCTATCTTTGTCGGCGAGCAATTGGAACGCGTTGGGAACCGCCGCGGAAGTTTCTCCCGGTCAGTTCCAATTCACCGACGCGCCAGCCACCAATTCCTCACCACGCTTCTACCTTATCCGCTCACCGTAATTGCGGCCGAAACTGGACCGAAGGATCCAAAGCTTTCGATTCAACTGCGCGGTTATGGCGAAGCAATCACGGTCAAGCTGAAATCCTGCGTTAAACCAACGCTGTTGGCGTGGTAGTCGGTGACGCGAATGGTGAAGTGGAAATCGCCTGCGCCAGTGGGCGTCCCGCTGAACGCACCGGTAAAGGGATCAAGGCTCAACCCGGGCGGAAGCGCGCCAGCGGAGATGGCCCAGTTGTAGATGGGGATGCCGCCGGTGGCGCTCAAAGTGCAGCTATAAGGAATAAGCGTAGCGGCTTTAGGCAATGTCACTTTGGGGAACGCAAGCTCCGCGAAGGCGGAATTGGAGCGCAGGATGTAGCCGGCTTCCTGGGCGCAGAGAAGATCCAGCTTGGTCATCGTCCAGCGATAGCGGGGAATGCGGCCATGATACTCGTAGCCGTAAGCGCCCTGCCCGCTTTCTGGGTCAATGACGCCGGTGAGGTGGTCGCAGGAGACGTCAATGGGCGCAGCACCGCCGTAATAATGCTGGACGGCCTCGCTGGTAAAAGCGCGCCTGGCCAGTGCGTTGGCATAGCCGGGATGTCCGTGGTTGAAAACGAGCGCATGGCCGATTTCGTGATGGGCGATGGAGTAGAAATCGTTGGTTTCACGGCCAAAATTGGCGGTGGCGAGCCAGTCCTGGTCGTTAGTGAGAAAAAGCCATCCGAGAGTGTTCCAGTTGCCGGCGATGTTGGCCTCAAAGCCGCCGGAACGGTGCAGAGGCAGTCGTTTGCCGCCGCTGGTTTGATTGCCGCCGTCGAAACTGGCCTCGCCGCCGGAGCGCAACTCGGAGTTGGCCGTCCCATAAGCATAGAGTTGGTAGCCGGTATAAGCGTTGCGGTTGACGGCATGGTAACCACCGCGCCAGTTGTTCGACCAGAGCCACGTTTGCTCGGCGCCCACAGGCACCGCGTCGAGGTTCATGCCGGCGAAGTAATAAGCCCAATCGTCCGCCGCTTGTTTGACCAGCAGGCGCGCCACGGGGTTGTTGAACAAATGCGTGGCGTCACGATCAAAATTCACCGTGACGGCAAAATCATTCGAGCGGTGAGTTCCCTGGTCGATGACCGTGATGGGGAGCGAGTTGGTTTGTTTCGCGTGATGGGCGTCGGTAAAAACAATGGTGAGGGCGTAGGAGCCATCCGGGTCGGTGTGACTTGGAAAGAGGGAGAGGCTGAGTGGAACGGGCTTGTTAGGTTGTGCCAGGGCGCGGATGGCGGTGGGGCCGCTGGCGCTGACTTGGCTGGGAATATCGAAATAAAGCCGCGCGCCGCTGGCGGTCAGCGTCGCCGAGCCGGGCAGCGCGGCGTTGGTCGGCGGCAGCAGGTAAAACTTGATGAGTGGATTGGCCATGTAACCATCCCGGTCCACAAGGGTGACGCCGCGCTGATTGAGGGAGCGGCCAAAAATATCCTGAACCCGCGTTTGGGCGTCGGCGAAGTGGCCGAGCGCGAAGCAGCAAAGCGCACAGGTGATATATCTGGCAGAGGCTTGTTTCATCGGCTTTGTATGGGACTTATACTGGTTGTTTTAGCCAGGTTCATCAAGGCTGCGCTCAAAAGAGTTTGCGCTCCACAAGGTTTCAAAAGAAAGTTTGCAAAATACATAAATCGTGTACTTTTTTGCTATGATCGTGACGGCTACAGAGTTGGCTAATGAAAGCAAAAGCATCTTAGATCGGGTCGTGCAGGGAGGCGAAACGGTGGAGGTGCAGCGTCATGGCAAGACAATTGCCGTCATTCAACGGCGGGTCGGCGCTACAAGATCGGAACTCCTGCGTCTGCTGCGCGAACGGGGCTTTAACGCCGCAGATACTGAGGAATTGAAGATGGCAATGGATAGAGCTTCCGAGGTGATACGCCCAGATCCTGCTCTCCATTATTTTTCCTGTCCGTTATGAGACTTGAACAGGCTGTTATCAAACGTGAATTGGTAGGCAAGGTAACATTGGAAGCCGGTTGAACCGTGGAAGGATCGGCCGGCGGAAAAAAGCAAATGGCGCTCTTCGCTGAAATCGATGACGGCACCGAGATTGAATGCCGTGTCGCCGCGCCCGCTGGCTGTGCCAGCGTTTGGGACATTCGAAGCGCCATTGAGCTGCGCGGTGCGGTGATAAATTTCGAGGCCCACAAGGGCGTTGGTAAAAATCTGTTTTTGCAGAACCGCGCCAACGAATTGCCAATCCTGGTTTCCGGGGCCGGAATTAATTCCGTAGCCCCCGCCTCCATAGGCTGTCCATGAACCCCAGCTCTTTTGCAGCCACAACGGCAAAAATGCCTGTAAGGATCCGTTCCCAAGATTGTTCGCCGCATTGCCGGTGGGCACTTCCAATAAAGGAAAAATGCCGGCTTGCGGCAAGGAGCCAGTCTCCTGGAGAAAACGGAATTTTGCGCCTAGTTCGGTGTCGCCATACCCATAATGCGCGGAGCCGATGGGAGGCGCGTCATAGGCCAGCGGCGCGATGAGATGCAGTTGCACGTTGGTTACGACGCCATAATTTAGCTCCAGGTGCGGCGCCGTCCCGGACCAATCGCGGCCTGTCTTGAAGTCTTCGGTAGCAAGGTACAATTCCCAATGCTGGTATTCGACCGGGTCGGGATCATCGGTCAAAAAAGGCGGCCCCGCCAACGTTTCCCGTGTCCCAAGGGCCAGCCAAACCGCCAGGCAGAACCATGACCGAAGGTGGGAATGGCAGATTTGCCGAAGTTTTAACTTCATGGGCTGCTTGATTAACCGGCTGTCAAATAGAACCCCAAAATGAGAAGGGCGCCGGTCAAGACTCCCGAAACCAGCACGCAGAGCAAACCGCGGACACTAATCCCCGGCCCTCGGCCTCCATTGGCTTGGGCGAATATCCAACCGAACGCAACAAAGAGAACCAGGACGATACTGCTGTGGGAAATCCAATGATGCCCGGTCATGCCTTGCAGCGCCGCCATCACTCTTGGAATTTTCTCTTTCGCGATGACGAGCAACGCATTGGCCACGCTGGCCAGCGCCAAAGAGAGTCCAAAGGAAATAGTGTATTTGGATAGGCTGGGAGTTTCCATGTTCGTTCGCCTTCTTTTCGTTTATTTCGCCAGTAAAGCCACCTTAACTCCCATGGCGATGATCCCTCCCTCTCCCTCCATCAGCACAGCCAATAAGGCGATCATTCCCGAGACGCAAAGAACCAATTGGCGCGCGTTGCGG
The DNA here is from genome assembly GCA_035648615.1 of Saccharimonadales bacterium (SeqCode). Lineage (GTDB taxonomy): Bacteria > Verrucomicrobiota > Verrucomicrobiia > Limisphaerales > Palsa-1400 > DASRLE01. The sequence goes on from DASRLE010000058.1 coordinate 9,757, forward strand.
TTCGCCGCCAGGTTGTGGGCAGCGGTGATGGGAAGATAGGTGGCCAATAGCAGAAGCGTGATGACCAGATGTTCCTTCGTTTCCATGACGAAATTGTGGGCGAAGGGCCATGGTCCCTTTAGAATAATGTTCTTGTCCGCCTTGTAGAAAACGACATACCAATAGCCGCCAATCAAAAAAGCCATCCACATGGCGGCGGCGGCGGCCCAACTCATTTTCCTGACCCGGGCCTGATTCGCCGGGGAGGCTTGCAACGCCTCCACAAAGACCCACACCGCTGCAACCAAGCAAGCCATTCCAAAAAGGACATGCGCCATGAGGATGAGTTGGTTCATATTTGTTCGCCCGCCATGGTTACAAGGTTGGACTCGTGCGACAATGGCAAAATTGGAATTTAAGATTTTCCAAATCGCGTGGCTTGGGCTACCGTCGGAAGGTAAATGGTGCTGGTCATCGACAACTACGATTCGTTTACCTACAACCTCGTGCAATATCTCGGGGAAATGAAGGTCGAGCTGGCCGTGCGCCGCAATGACCAGATTTCCCTCGAACAAATTCGCGAGCTGAATCCCGACCGCATTCTTGTTTCGCCCGGCCCTTGTTCGCCGCGCGAATCCGGCCTTTCCAACGATATTATCCAAACCTTCGGCCCGCGTCTGCCGTTGTTAGGCGTCTGCCTGGGGCACCAGTGCATCGGTTACACGTTCGGCGCGGAAGTCGTTGTCAACTACCGGATCATGCATGGCAAAACTTCGCCCATTCGGCACGATGGCCGCGATCTTTTCAAAGAGATGCCCAATCCTTTTGCGGCCACGCGGTATCATTCGCTGGTCATCAAGCGCGACACGCTGCCGGAATGTCTGGAAGTGACCGCCGAAACCGAAGAAGGCGAGATCATGGGAGTCCGGCACAAGAGCCATCCGATCTGGGGCGTGCAATTTCACCCCGAGAGCATCCTGACCGAGAGCGGCCGCCAGATCCTGAAAAATTTCATGGCGCTGTGAGTGGCCAGCGGCCGAATGGCCAATAAAGTCTTGCCCGGCGATGGAAATTGCGATATTTTTGCGATGGATGAACATCTTAAGCGGCATCTATCAACTGGTCAGTGAATCAGTCAAAAGACCGACCGAAGATTCTCTTTTAGTCAAAACCGACAAAGGCTATTTGCCGTTACGGGAGGGTGTGAATCTGACCGGCGCGAATCTCCAGGGAACAAATCTTCAACGAGCAAATCTTGCCGGCGCAATTCTGCGCAATGCCAATCTCAAAGATGCCAATTTTCGCGACGCCAATTTAAAAGGCGCTGATTTCACGGGCGCCATTATTGACCATACCGATTTCACGGGCGCAAATCTGGAAGGCGTGCTCGGCTTGAAGAACGCAGCATCGCCCAATTTAAATTAGCAATGCAAGAGAATGCCGACTGTCGCCGTAACAAAAGATTTCAAGCTCGTCTTTCTTGGGTGTCTATTTCTGACCGTTGTTGCCTTGATCATTGCGGTAATTTTCTCCTATACGATTGCTAACCCGTCCGAGAGTCAAAAGGAAGTCATTAAGAGTTGCCAGGACATTGCGAAATTCGGTTCTGGAGCAATTTTTGGATTAATTGGCGGCAAGTTGTCGAAATAAAATCCCTCCAAGCCACGCAGCAGGGGCGTCCCCAAGCGCGAAACAATTTCAGGCAAGACCGGCCGCCCGGCACTTTCGGGCGATTTCGATATATTCCCGGGCCAGCCGCGTAATCTCCGCCCAATTTCCGTCGCGCAAAAGTTGCGGCGAAATCAGGCACGACCCCACTCCGATCGCGATGCAGCCCGCCGCGAAGAATTCGGGCGCGGTGTGCAAATTAACTCCGCTTGTCGGAATGATTTTCAAGTGGGGCAACGGGGCGCGCAGGGCTTTGATGTATGCCGCCCCCTCCGCCGGAAAAATTTTGACAAAGTCCGCGCCCGCTTCGTAGGCCAGTTGCGCTTCGGTCGGGGTAAAGGCGCCGAGAACAACGGCACAACCCGCCGCCTTGGCGACTTGCGCGATTTCGGGCCGCATGATCGGCGTCACGATGAATTGGGCTCCGGCCTCGATCGTGGCCCGGCACATGTCGGCGTTCGTCACCGAACCTGCGCCCGTCACGGCCTGTCCGGCAAACCGCCGGCTGGCTTCGCGGATGGAGGCCAGGGCGTTCGGGGTTGTCAAGGTGATTTCCAAAGCGGTGATGCCCGCCGCCACCAAGGCTTCGCACACAGGCAGAACATGATCCCCGTTGTCCGCGCGAATGACTGGAATGACGCCGGGATTCAGCAGGCAGGCCACGATTTCGGCATGAGAAGGCATGAGAGGAAAATAGTTTCAACCCGCGTCACGGCAAGCCTATTCTGCGAGCGACTCGCGCGAGGTCGAGGACGCCGGGATGAATTTGATCCTGCGCTATTGGAAATTCGCCAAGGATTCGGCGGCGCGACGAGTCGGGCTGGCCCGGAAGAACTTGCCCCGAGGCGGGGACGCGGCCAAGCTTCCGTGATTTATGAAGCGCAGAATTCCGCTTATTATTGTGCTGCTGGCCGTGGCCGCCGTGGTTGTTGCGTGGCTCGTCGTCCCGCGCCGCCATGCAATCGTCTTGACAGGAATTGTCACGACCGATGAAGTCATTGTCAGTTCGGAGATTGGAGGACGGCTTGAAAAACTTTCGGTCAAGGAAGGCGACACCGTAACCAATGGCCAATTGCTCGCTTTGCTGCAACCCAAGGAGCGCAAGGCGGATCTCGAATATTATGCCGACAGCGCCGAACAATCAGGCGCGATGGTCGCGCAGGCGGAAGCGGACTTGAAATTTCAGGAGGCGCAAACCAGCAACCTGACCTGGCAAAGCGAAGCCAATCTTTCCGCAACGCAAGAGCAAGTGGCGCAAGCCGAGGCCGATCTGGAAAACTTCAGCCTCACTTTCAAACGCGAAGAAGGGCTTTACAAACAAGGCGTCGATTCGGTGAAGGACTACGACCAGGCGCGCACCGCGTTCCAAGGCGCTGAGGCCCGCGTCCAGTCTCTGCGCAAACAGGTGGTGGCGGCGCAGGCGGCGGTCGCGCTCGCTCAATCCACCCGCGACCAAATCGCCGCGCGGAGGGCGGCGCTGGACGCCGGGAGACATCAGCGCGCCGGCGCAAATGCGCAAATGGAAAAGGCAAAAATCCAACTGAGCTATACGGAAATTCGCGCCCCCCTCGACGCCACCGTGGATGTCCGCGCCGCTTTGCA
>DASRLE010000059.1:0-20066 GCA_035648615.1 Saccharimonadales bacterium (SeqCode)
GAGCAATGGACTGTTTTATATTTACTACAGTCAGCAGGAACCACGGCGCAGCGTCATCAGCGAATTCAAAGTCTCGGCGGACGATGCCAGTCGCGCGGACATGAAATCGGAGCGGATTCTTTTGGAAATTCCACAACCTTCCGAGTTTCACAAAGCAGGTTTGCTTTGCTTTGGTCCCGATGGCTTTCTTTATATCGGCCTGGGCGACGGGGGCGGGCAAAACGATCAAAATGGCGCGGCGCAAAACACGGGGGTGTTGCCGGGAAAAATTCTGCGCATCGATGTCAATACTCGCGCGACGGTGGGCATGCAAGGCACCCGCCGGACGCTCCCCTATGGCATTCCCTCGGATAACCCGTTCGTGGGCGAGCCGGAGTTCTGGGAAAACAGCGTGCGCCGGGAAATCTGGGCCTACGGTCTGCGCAATCCGTGGCGTTTCAGTTTTGATCGCCAGACAGGCGAGATGTGGGCGGGCGACGTGGGACAGGACCGCTGGGAGGAAGTCAACTTGATTGTCAAAGGCGGCAATTATGGCTGGGGCGTGCGAGAGGGCACTCATCACTTCAAGCCCGGGCCGGAGGGCGCGCATTATATTGATCCGGTGGTGGAATATCCGCACAACCCGAACTTGGTGGCCCAGGCGAAGTTTCCCGACCACAGCATCGGCGCCTGTGTGGTGGGCGGATATGTTTATCGCGGCAAAAAATATCCCGCGTTGCAAGGGGTTTATCTCTATGCCGATTATGCGCTAGGCACGTTTTGGGGATTTCGTTATGGGGACGGCCGGGTCATGGTTCGTGGCACCTTGCTGGAACAGCCCAAGAACATCACCAGTTTCGCCGAAGACCTGGACGGGGAACTTTATGCCTTGACCAGCGATGGCCACATTTACTCCATTATCGTGCCTGACTCGAAATAGAATTGACGTATGAAATTTCCGGCCTTGGGTCTTCTCCTGGTGGTTTGGTGCTGCGGCTGCGGCCAGTCCGGTCCCAAGGCTGACAGCAATTCCGCTTCCCGGCCCAAAATCGCGCTCATCATGAAATCGCTGGCCAACGAATTTTTCAGCACGATGGCCGATGGCGCGAAAAAGCATCAGGCCACTCACGCCGCTGAATACGACCTGATCGTCAATGGGATCAAAAATGAAACGGACCTGGCCGAGCAGGTCAACCTGGTTGAACAAATGATCGCCCAACAGGTCAATGCCATCGTTATCGCTCCCGCCGATTCCAAGGCAATGATCACCGTCCTGAAACGCGCCAAGGAGGCTGGCGTCCTGGTCATTAATATTGACAACAAACTGGACGCCGGCGCCCTCGCGCAGGCCGGCCTGAAAGTGCCCTTCGTCGGGCCGGATAATCGCGCCGGCGCCCGCAAAGTCGGCGAGGCTCTGGCCGCGCGTCTCAAGTCCGGCGACGACGTGGCCATCATTGACGGTGTTCCGACGGCCTTTAACAGCCAGCAGCGCGTCCTTGGTTTTGAGGATGCCATGAAGGCGGCGCACCTCAATATAGTTGGCAGGCAAAGCGGCGAATGGGAGATGGACAAGGCCAATAACGTCGCCGCCGCGCTGTTGAGCGAGCATCCCACTGTCAAAGCGATTTTGTGCGCGAACGACAATATGGCGCTGGGTGCGGCGGCGGCGGTGCAAGCGGCTGGACGGACGGGACAGGTGTTGCTTGCCGGCTTTGATAACATTAGCGCAATCCATCCACTGCTTCAGAACGGCACCGTGGTCGCGACGGCCGACCAGCACGGCGATCAACTCGCGGTCTTCGGCATCGAAGCCGCTCTCCGCATTTTGAAGGGGGAAGGTGCGCCGGCCGACCAGACCACGCCCGTCGATCTGGTCACCAAATAACGCCTTTATGCCCGGCGCTCCTTTACTGTTGCAAGTCACCGGGCTGCGAAAAAATTATAACGTCCCGGTTTTGCGCGATGTCTGCTTTGAATTGCGCGCCGGCGAAGTTCATGCGCTGGTCGGCGGCAATGGCGCGGGCAAGTCCACCTTTGCGCGCATTCTTTGCGGGCTGACCGAGCGCGATGGCGGCGAAATTTCATTCCGCGGCCAGCCGTACCTTCCCGCGACAAAACGCGAAGCGGAGCGCGCCGGGGTGGTAATGGTGTTGCAGGAACTCAACGTTATCGGCGCCTTGAGCGTGGCCGAAAATATTTTCCTCAACGATCTTCCGCAAAGAGGCGGCTTCGTGCGTTTTGCGAAATTGCAGGAAAAGGCGCGCCGGGCCTTGTCACATTTAGGAATGGAGGAAATCGATCCCGCCCAGCCTGCCGGACGACTGGGCGTCGGTCACCAACAGTTGGTCGAGATTGCGGGCGCTCTCGCCAAAAATTGCCAGCTTCTCATCCTGGACGAGCCGACCGCAGCCTTGACTGTTCCTGAAATCGAGCGGCTGTTTGAAAATATCCGCCGCCTCCAAGCGGAAGGCGTGGGAATCATTTACGTGAGCCACCGCATGGAGGAAATCCGGCAAGTGGCCAACCGAGTCTCCGTTCTGCGTGACGGCCAGTTGATCGCCACCCGTGCAGTGGACGAGGTCACCGCAGCCGAACTGATTCGCGAGATGGCCGGACATGACTTGCCGGAGCGCGGAAAGGCGCGGGAACGCAGCCATGGCCCAGTGGCCTTGCGGGTGCGAAATCTCCGTTCGGGTGGCCGCGCTCGCCAAGTCAGTTTCGACGTGCGACGCGGGGAAATTCTCGGCCTCTCCGGCCTGATCGGTTCGGGCCGCACCGAAACGTTGCGCGCCGTTTTTGGCGCCGACGCCAAGGAGGCCGGCGAAGTGTTCGTGGATGAAACTCTCGTGATGATTCGCGCCCCCTCCGATGCCGTCCGAGTTGGAATTGGGCTTATTCCCGAGGACCGCAAACAAGACGCATTGCTTTTGTCGCAATCGGTTCGAGTCAACACTACTCTAAGCGCGCTGGGCGGGGGCTGGCTGAATCCCCGGGCTGAAACCGCCACCGCCGCCCAATTTACGCAACGATTGCAGGTCCGTTGCCACTCGCTGGAGCAAGCCGTTGGCGAACTCAGCGGCGGCAACCAGCAAAAGGTGGTCATCGCCCGCTGGCTGGCCCGCGATTGCCGAATCCTGCTTTTTGACGAGCCGACCCGGGGCGTGGACGTCGCGGCCAAAGATGCCATCCATCAATTATTGCGCGAACTTGCGGGCGACGGCAAAGCGCTGGTGGTCGTTTCCAGCGAATTGACAGAATTAATGTCCCTCTGCGATCGTATTCTGGTCATGTCCGCCGGACAAATCACGGGCGAGTTTAGGCCCGGCGATTGGACGCGGGAAAAAATCACCGACGCGGCCTTCCGGGGTTATTCTTCATGACATTTAATCCCAAAAAAGTCGCCGAATACGCCGCGATGGCGGTGATCTGGCTTGGATTGGTGCTGCTCTTTGGGATGCTGAGTCACAATTTTCTCAGCGCCCGGACTTTCGCCGCCCTGGCTAATCGCATTCCAGCGCTCGTTGTCATTTCCGCCGGGATGACGCTGGTGTTGATTGTGGGCGGGATCGATCTTTCGGTTGGCTCCATCATGGGCCTGTCGGGCTCGGTGATGGGCGCGGCCATGATGGATTACCATCTGCCCCTGTTCGTGGGGATTTTGCTGGGTCTTGCCGTCGGGTTGGTGGCGGGAGCGATCAACGGGTCGATCAGCGTTTGTTTTGCCATTCCCTCTTTCATCGTCACGCTGGGCATGTTGGAAGTGGCGCGGGGCCTGGCCTATTTAACGACCCACTCGCAAACCAAATACATCGGCGGCGCGGTTGAAGGGTTGTCGGGACCGATTCCCGGCCTCGGAATCTCGCCGGCCTTTTTTATTTCCGCGCTGGTTATTGTGGCGGGGCAGGTGGTTTTATCGCGCACTGTTTTTGGCCGTTATCTAATCGCCATCGGCGCCAACGAATCCGCCGTGCGGTTGGCTGGGATCAATCCCAAACCCGCCAAAATTGCCGTCTTCACTCTCCTCGGTTTTCTGAGCGGAGTGGCGGGAGTGTTTTACACCTCGCGCCTGGGCTCGTCGGATCCTAATGCAGGCGTAGGTTTGGAACTCTCGGCCATTGCCGCCGTCGTCATTGGCGGAACCAGCCTGATGGGCGGGCGAGGCTCGGTTGTAAATACTTTTTTTGGAGTGTTGATCATTGCCACCCTTGAAGCCGGCTTGGCGCAAGTGGGCGCTTCCGAACCGGCCAAACGAGTCATTACGGGCGCGGTCATTGTGGTCGCGGTCCTGCTCGATGCCTGGCGCAGATCGTCTCGAATTTCCCTATGAAAAAAAGTCTCCTGATCGCTGCTTGTTTTATGGCCGGGGCGCTGGCTGCCCATGCTGCGCCGGTGAACGTTATTTTTGACACCGATATTGGCAATGACGTGGACGATGTGCTGGCGCTTTCCATGTTGCACGCCTTGCAGGAACGCGGCGATTGCCGGCTGCTGGGCGTGACCGTGACCATACCGGACGATCTGGCCGGCCCGTTTGTGGATGCGATGAACACTTTTTACGGGCATTTGGACATTCCAATCGGCAGCGTTCGTCCTTCGCCCACCCAGCAGCCGAGCAAGTTTCTTCAACTGGCCAACGCCGAAGATGGCGGAAAACCGCGCTATCCTCACAAGCTCAAACATGGCTCGGATGCGCCTGAGTCCGTTCCGCTGCTGCGCAAACTTCTGCGCCGCGAAGCAGACCATTCTGTTGTGCTGGTGCAGGTGGGTTACTTTTCAAATTTTGCGGCGCTGCTTGACGCGCCGGAGGATGCGGAGCTTGTCAAACAAAAGGTTAAATATCTTTCAGTCATGGCCGGATCCTTTAAGCCGATGCCCAATCATTTCCTCGAGTTCAATGTGGTCAAAGACCTTCCCGCCTCCCTCAAGCTGGTCAAATCATGGCCGACTCCAATAGTGTGGAGCGGGTTTGAAATTGGCCTTGCGCTGCCCTATCCCGCCCAGAGCATCGAGCGGGACTACAGGTATGTGCGGCACCATCCCGCGGCGGAGGCGTATTATTTATACAACCCGCCGCCGCACGAACGGCCCACTTGGGACCTGACGGCGACCCTGTATGCGGTCCTGCCCGATCGCGGTTATTTCGATCTTTCGCCGGACGGAAACGTGACCATGGATCCCGATGGCATGACTCACTTCACTCCCCAAGCCGGAGGTCGTGACCGCTATTTAATTTTGACAGAGAAACAAATTCCACGGGTCAAAGAAGCGTTGGTGCTGTTGTCCAGCCAGCCGCCAAAGTAATATGTTAAAAACCAATGGCCATATTGTCGTCGCAGGCTCGCTGAATGTGGATTACATCGCGTCGGTGCCGCGTTTGCCCGAGCCGGGCCAAACGGTGTCTGCGCCGTCGTTGATTCGTCGCTTCGGCGGCAAAGGCGCCAACCAAGCCATGGCCGCCGCCCGGCAGGGGTCGAAAGTAAGCATGATCGGCTGTGTCGGCGCGGACGACGCGGGCGCGGCTTACCGCGAACGGCTGCGCGCCAATCGAATTGACGCGACGGGCGTTTCCACGACAACCCGCGCGTTGACAGGCACCGCGTTGATCGCGGTCGATGCGCGGGCCGAGAACATGATTATCGTCGCGCCCGGCGCCAACGGCGAACTGAAGCCGTCGGCCATTAAATTGATGGCGAACGTGGACATTTTACTCCTGCAACAGGAGATTCCGATGCCATGCGTGATCGACGCCGTGCGCAAAGCCAACCGCGCCGCTGTGCCCGTTCTGTTCAACCCATCGCCGTTGGCGGGTGGTTTTCCGTGGGGCGAATTGAAACTCGACACCATCATCGTCAATGCGGGCGAGGCCCAGTCTATTTTCAAAATGAACGTGGACGCGATGGCGAACTCACTCCCGCGCTGGCGGCGCGCTCTCGTCAACTATAATATCCGCCGGCTGATTGTTACTCGGGGGAAGCAAACCACCCTGTGCGTGGATCATGCCGTTTTCCTTGAAGTTCCGACCTTGCCCGTCAAACCCGTGGATACGGTCGGCGCGGGGGATGCCTTTGCCGGCGCGCTGGCGGCGGGACGGGCGCAGGGCCTGGAAATTTTGACCGCGATTCAGCGGGCCAACTGCGCGGGCGGCCTGACCACGCTGGCGCCCGGCGCGCAGGAGGCGATTCCTAATCGACGGGCGGTGGACTCAGCCCTCCTCGTTTTGCTTGGGCAGAAAGCGGCCATAACGCAACGCAAGGGTGGGAAGCACCAGCAAATTTAGGACGGTGGACGTGAACAATCCTCCGAGAATGACGATGGCCATTGGCCCCTCGATTTCACGTCCGGCCTCGCCGCTGCCAATGGCCAGCGGGAGCAAACCGATGGCCGTCACCAGCGCGGTCATCAGGATCGGAATGAGCCGCTCCGAGGCTCCGCGCAAAGCGGCTTCGAGGCCCCACGCCATTCCCTCCTGATGCACCAAATGCTCGAAGTGCGAAATCATCATGATGGAATTGCGGGTGGTTATGCCAAAGAGAGTGACGAAGCCGACGAGCGATCCAATGGTGATTCCGCCGGCCTCCGGATCAAAATAATTGGTCAAAAAGACGGCCAAGATTCCACCGACCAGCGCAAAAGGCACATTGGCCAAAATCAGAGCCAGATTATGCCAGTCGCCGGTGACGATGATCAACAAGAGAAGGATGCCGGCGGCGGCCATGGCGGAGTTGAGGAGCAATTGTTGCTGCGCCTTTTTGGTGGCCTCAGCCGCGCCGCTGAAAATAGCAAAGACGCCTTTCGGAAAAGCGACTTTGGCCGCCACTTGTTTTCTGGCATCGTCCACAAACGAAGTCACATCCCGTCCTTGCGGCGTGCAGGTGACGACGGCGCGGCGCATGGCGCCGTCGTGCATGATCGAATAGCGGCCAGTGGTCATATACACTTCCGCCAGTTCCTTCAGCGGCATATTCAAGCCCTCTGAATTCTTCAGCATCAGTGACCCTACTTGTTCCGGTTCCTGCCGGCTTCGCTCATCGAGAATGACGGCCACGTCCGAGACGCGATTGTCCTGGTGAACCTGCGCGACGATCGCGCCTTGATAGGCTGTTTGTACCGCTTCCAGCACATCGGCAGAACGGAAGCCGAATTGGGTCAGGCGCTCGGGCCGCAGGCGTATTTCCATGCGCGGCATGCCGGGTGGCGACTTTATTTCCACTCCGGCGGCGCCTTGGACTTTTGACAGAACATCGGAAACTTCCTTGGCCTTATCATCGATGACATCCAGATCATCCCCGTAAACGTTGATCACAACGGGGGCGGTTTCGCCCGAGATGGTTTCACCGATGCGGTCGCCCAGGAATGTCATGACCTCGGATTGAAGGCCGGGAAAGCCATCCAGGACTTTGCGAATCTCTTTCTGAATGTTTTCTTCTTCCTCGCCCGAGACGCCGGTTCTCAATTCCACATGAAATTCGCATTGATGCGATCCAAAAGTGTCCTCGCCTTGCTCGGCGCGGCCAAGCTGTTGTTCGACCGTGACGATATTCGTGTTCTGTAAAAGTTCGCGCGAAATTTGTCGGCCCACTTGCATCAGCTCGGCCAGGGATGTGCCCGGAACGGCCTGGACGCCCAGCACAAAATGGCCTTCGCGAAAATCCGGCAGAAATTCACTGCCGAAATGAGGAAGAATCAGGACGGCGGCCACGCATATGGCAAACACCGAAAAGAGGATAACCCGCGGCCATCGGGCGAAGAACCGGAGCGCTTTGCCATAGGCGGACTTCAACCATCTTTGCAGCCGGGGCTCGGCGGAACTCTTGACTCCCTTGGCAAAAAACAACAACGAAAGCGCGGGCGTCACCGTCAAGGCAACGGCTAACGAAGCCATGATGGCCAGGATATAACTCAAAGCCAGCGGCGCAAAGAATCGCCCCTGCAAACCCGTCAAGGTCAGCACCGGCAAAAAGACCAGCGCCACAATGAAGGTGGCATAGACCACCGCGCTGCGAACTTCGAGCGAGGCCTCCAGCACGACGCGGAAGGCCGGACGAGGAGAGGCGATGCCCTGATTTTCGCGCAAGCGGCGGAAAATGTTTTCGACGTCAATAATAGCGTCGTCCACCACTTCGCCAATGGCAATAGCCAGGCCGCCCAGCGTGATGGTGTTCAGCGTCACCCCAAACTTGTCGAGTAGAATAATGGCTGTGAGGAGCGAGAGGGGGATGGCGGTCAGCGAAATAAAAGCGGTGCGGAAATGGCCCAGGAAAATGAACAGCACCACCGCCACCAGAATGCCGCCGAGCCAGAGTGAGTGTTTAATATTCGACAACGAAGTCTCAATAAATGTGGCCGGACGGTGCAGACGCCGAAACACCGTAATCTGGTTCTGGGCAAAAATCGGGTCCATTTCTTTGAGGGCGGCTTCGACCGCCAGGGTGACGTCCATCGTGTTCGCGCCATATTGACTTGCCATGGCCATCATAATGCCGGGACGCCCCTGAATGAGAGCATCGCCAAACTTCGGCTCGGAACCATCCTGCACCAAAGCCACGTCTTTGAGGCGGACGCTCTGGCCGTCATGATGGGCCACAACCGTTTCTCCCAAAACCTCGGGCGTGAGGGCCTGCCCCTCGGTCTGAATGACGATGCGCTGATTGGCGTTTTCGACAAAGCCCGCGCCCATCACCGCGGTCGAAGCGCGGGCCGCCGCCAGCACGTCCGAGAGGGAAAGTCCATAGGCGAGGAGTCGCTCGGGATGCACTTGAATTTGCAGTTGCCGCACCTCGCCGCCGAAAACCATGCAACGGGCCACGCCCGGAACGGAGAGCAGCCGCGGGCGGATCGTCCAGTCGGCCAAGGTCCGCAATTCCATCGGCGTGAGTTTGTCGCAAACCAGGCCGATTTTCAGCAAGTCCATCGTCGCGGAAGTGAGCGGGGACATCATGGGCGTCTTGACGCCGGCGGGCAATTCCCCGGCGGTTTCGGCCAGTTTTTCGGCCAGCATTTGCCGCGCGACAAAAATATCGGTCCCTTCCTTGAAGACTGCGGTGATGACTGAGAGGCCAGGGATGGATTCCGAACGCAAGGAGTCCATGTTGCCTAACCCATTGATCGTCACTTCGAGAGGGCGCGTGACCAGAGATTCGACTTGCTCGGGCGACAGTCCCGGCGATTCAGTTTGGACAACCACCTGGGGTGGAACGAAATCGGGAAAGACATCGAGTTTTGCATTGTAAGCCGTGTAGATTCCGTAGCCCGTGAGCAGGCACGCCAGAGCCACGACTACGCCTCGAAAGCGCAAAGAAAAATAAACGATGCGGTTGAGCATGAAGACTGGGTTAATCTCGGCCTGCGGTGATGGAGGCTTTCAATTCCTCGGAAAGAAGCAGTTGCGGGGGGTTGGTCACCAATGGGTCGCCGGCCTTCACGCCTTGAGTGACAAACCAGCCGCCGGCGATGGGCTGCCCCAGATCAATTTCAATTCGGGTAAACGTCTCTTCGCCGCTTTTGAGATAAACCCATGCCGCGCCTTGTGACCGCACCACGGCATTTCGAGGAATGGCGACACCCATAACCGGCCTTCCGGCAAACTGGAGGTAGCCCGCAACGGATTCTCCGAAGAGGAGATTCGCGGGCTTTGTCTTCGCGACGAAAATGAATCCGGCCCCTTGCAACGCAGGGTCCACCGCGGGAACCGCCCCGAGAAATTTGGCCTCAATTGTTTTTCCAGAAAGATCGACAATGCGCGCGCCGATGGGAGACGCCGGAAAGCCCTCCCCAACCGGGACATCAATCCGCACCAAGACAATTTCATCGGACGTAAGGCGGTGGATAAAGGCGGCCAAATCCTCCTGCTTGGCCAAAATCCTGCCCGACGACAAGGCGAGGCGATCGCTGGCAGATTGGACGGCGAGTTGGTCCCGCAACGCGGCAGCTTCCGCCGTTTGCACCGCGTGGGCCGAAGTGTTGCCCTGGCCCTCCAAAGTTTTTAACCGAACGAGATCATTGCTGGAAGCGACATAAGCGGCCTGAGCGGTGGCCAGCTCGGAGGTCTGGGCAATCAGGGGGGCGGGATCAATGACACGGCCATAACCTTTCACTTCCGGGCTCTGCGTCGCCGCGACTGCGGGTTCCACTTGGACTTCAATTCGTTTTTGGGTGTTGCCGTCAATTGTCAGGACGACATTGCCATTGGTGTCCTGTTTGACCGAGGCGGCAGTTGCGCTGCCAATCAGGACCAAAATAAGAGCGGCAACACCCAGGAGGGGTTTATGGTTCATAGGGATTATTTTCGGTGTTGCGGAGGAGGGCGCCGGGCATCGTTAACGGGTTTTGCACCGCGTCTTCCAACTGTCCGAAAAGCCGGGAAATTTTCACGTTGGTTTCTAAACGGAAAGCCGCTCCAGCATAGAATTCCACTCTGGCATTGGCGACGGTCAAGGGATCGGCTTCTCCCGCTTTTTGTTGGGCCAGCACAGAGTCCAGCCGGTCCCGCAACGTTTCCGAGAATGTTTGCACGACGGCGGATTCCTGGAGCGCGCTCTGGTAGCCGGCCAGCGCCAGGTCAACCTCGCCGAGGACCTTCGCTTGCAGCGCGCGGAAGCGGGCGGCGGCGGAAATTCGGCGCGCCTGGGCCTCGGCGACGGGGCCTTGATTGCGGTTGAAGACGGGCAATTCCACACTGAGGCCCAACTGCCATTCGCTGTCACCTTGGTTGCCTTGGTTCCACAGATAGCCTGGGTTCAAATGCACGTCGGGATATTGCCTGGCAATTTCAAGGCGTAATGTGTCTTGACTGGCTTCGTATTCGGACAGCGCGGCCAAAATGTCAGGACGATGCAGAACGGCCTGCTGTCGCGCCGCGCGCAAGGTCAACGTTTTTGGATAGTTGCGCAATGCCGCGAAATCGAACGAGATGTCTTTGAGGGCGGACGACGGCACGCCCATCGCGACGGCCAAAGCGGCGCGAGCGGTGGCTTCCGCGCCGCGAGCTTGTTGTTCGGTCAGGCGGGCCCGATCCAGCGCCATTCGCGTCTGGCTGGCCTCGAAGGCGGACACGCTGCCCGCCTTGGCTTGGCCCTCTAGTAATCTTACTGCGTCAGCCTGCGCCGCTGCCTGGGCGGCAGCCAGCGCTTGGGTTTCGCGGGCGGTGTATAGCTCCAATAAGTTCGCCCGCACTTCCCCGCGCACCTGCCACGCAACGGTGGCAATGTTCCATCGCGCGGCGTCGGAAAGATGGAGCGCCTGTTCCATGCGTTTCTTGCGTTTGCCGGCGGTTTCGAGAGGGAGATCGAACACAATTGCCGGCATCCACGGGCTGAAATTTCCCGCAATGCCAGTGTCGTATCCGCCAGTCATGGATACGGTCGGATTTAAACGCCCAGCGGCGGTTTCGATTCCGCCGCGAGCCACACTCCACTCGGCCCGGGCCACGCTCAAGGAAGGCTCATAATAGAATGCGGTCAGAACAAGCATATCGAAATCCCACGATGGGGCAGGCCACTGCGCAAAATTCCGATGCAGGTTTCGCTCAAGAAAGACTTTTAGCGCCGTATTGGTCAATGATCGGTTGTCCAATTCAGCCGCCACCCGTTCGGGCGAAAGCGCGACTGGATGAAAGCGGACGCAACCCGCCAGAAACACCAGGCTAATGCTAATCCAGCGCCTTATCATACGCTCACCTGTGAAGGGATGGGCAGATTCAAAGTGACACTGGTCAGCTTGCCGGGAACGGACTCCATTTGGATCGTTCCTCCATGAGCGTCGGCGATCCACTGGGCAATGCTCAAACCCAATCCGCAACCGTCAGCGTCCGCGCTATGAGCGGGGTCGCCGCGAAAAAACCGGTCGAAGACGCGTGGAAGCAAATCGGCGGAAATGCCCGGGCCGGTATTGGCAATGGCGAAGCGGGCCGTGTCCTTGACGCGGCGCAGTTCCATCGAAATCGATCCGCCCGCCTCATTATACTTGACGGCATTATCCGCCAGGTTGAGCAGCAATTGACGCAAGCGATGCGCGTTGCCCATGACTGTAATCAGGTCGCAAGCCGCCAAGTCCACTTTTACCCCTGCCGGCTCGGCCAGAATGATGGCGTCGGCATAAATATCGCGCACCAGTTCATCCAATTCAATCGCGTCTTTTTTCAACTTGACCTGGCCGGTGTCAGCCTTGGTGAGCAAGGCGAGGCCATCGACAATTTTCGAGAGCCGCTCGACCTCGTCGAGCTGGCTGAGGGCGCGCTCGCGTTGCGCGGCGGGCAGGTCTTCATCGCGCAACGCGGTTTCCAATTCGCCGCGCAGGACGGTCAGAGGCGTCTTCAACTCGTGCGAGGCGTGAAGCGTGAATTCGTGGATTCGCTTGAATGATTCGTGCAATCGCGCCTGCGTCATGTTGAGCACCACGGCCAGTTCATCCAATTCGTCGCCGTTGCCGGAATGGGGCAGGGGACGGCTCAAAGTGCGCTCATCAATGCCTTTGGCCGCCTTGGTCAGTTCCGCCAGGGGCCGCAAAGTCCGGCGCGTCAGCCACCAACCTCCCGCCAGCCCCAGCACGATGGCCGGTAATCCAACGTGAAAAATGATTTCGCTCGCCTCGTAAACGGCGTGCCGGATTGGCTGCACCTTGTGGCTGCGTTCCATTTGCTCGGCTAGTTCATGGTAGGCCGACCCGCTGATGAGCAGAAGCGAAACCGCCAGCACCGCTGCATACCACAGAGTCAACCGGGTGCGAATTCTCAAGGTGGTTCCTTCATCAAGTAGCCCATGCCGCGAACGGTATGGAACAGCTTGGTCTCAAAACCCGCGTCAATTTTTTCGCGCAAGCGCTTGATATATACGTCCACCAAATTCGAGCCGGGATCGAAATCGTAATCCCAAACTTTTTCCAGGATAGCCATTCGTCCGCAAATGCGGCCGGCCGAGCGCATCAGAAATTCCAGCAAACGATACTCGCGAGCCGTTAGCTCGAAATTGGCTTCGCCTCGCCGGGCTTGATGGGTGTTGGTATCGAGAGTCAGATCCCCCACATGTAGAAGAGGTGATTTTGACTGGCCGGCGCCGCGGCGGGTCAACGCGCGAACCCGGGCAGCCAGTTCCACCAGAGCGAAAGGCTTGGGCAAATAATCATCCGCGCCCGCGTTCAGGCCTTCCACCCGTTCATCCAGCTCGCCTCGCGCGGAGAGCAGGAGAACAGGCGTGGTGTTTTTAGCCTCGCGCAATTGGCGCAAGACGCTGAGCCCGTCCCGTCCCGGCAGCATGATGTCGAGTATAATCGCGTCGAAAGGCGTGCCCTGCGCGGCGACCAGGGCGTCATTGCCATTATGGCAGACATCCGCTGCGAAGCCGGCATCCTGCAGGGCCTTGCGGATGAACGACGCCGTCTTCTTTTCGTCTTCCACGACCAGGACGCGCATGATTGAAAAGTCCTTTATTCCATTCCGTAAACAAGCAGCTTCAGAGAACCCGGCACCATTTTGCCGCGCCGCTGGCCGGCGGCGGGGGCGTCGAATTTGGCCGACGGAAGATAGATGCGATGGGTTTTGGGGTCGATGGTCATGGTCCGCGCGCTGCGCTCAGTCGTGAGAGTCTGCACGACGGTCAGCTTGTCGGGCGAGTCTTCGTGCGCGATGGTGGTTGTGCCGTTTCCACAAGAGCTGAAAGCCAGTTGGGTTCCGGGATCGAAGGCGCAAGCATCCACCCCTTGGCCAATGGGCACAGAAGCAATCACTTTGCCCGAGGCGCTATCCATCATGACCATGCTCTTGCTCCCGCCGCAGCCAATGAATAACCGGTGATGAGCCACGTCAATGGCCATGCCCGAACCTTCCTCGCCGGGAGCGATGGGCCAGCGGTTGACGACTTGATGGGTCGTTGTGTCGATCACGGCGACGACGCTCTTGTCTTCCAGATTGTCGTAAACCCGGTTGGCCTCGGGGTCGGCTGCCGCAAATTCCGGCTTGCCATCCAGGGGAATGGTGGCGACGACCTTGCCTGCCTTGGCGTCGATGACGGTGGCCGATTGGCCCCGCCCGTTGAACATATATGCCTCCTGGTGGCCGGGCTCGTAGAGCATGCCGTCGGGATTCCGGCCTGTGTCCACTTTGGCAATCGTTTGCAACGTTTTGAGATCAACGATGCTGGCTTTATTTTCCCGGCCGTCGCTGACAAAGCCGCGCCCCAATTCGGGCGCGGGCGCGAGGCCGTGAACACCGGGGGTGTCGGCGATTTTTCCCACGACGGTTTCGCTGTCAAGGTCCACGACAACCACCTCGGTGGCGTGGCTCATGTAAAGACGGCGCCCAACCGGGTCCACCGATACATAATCCCAACCGCCTTCGCCTGGGATGGGAATTTCCTTCGAGAACTTATACGCGCTCTGTGAACGGCCAGGGAGGACAGTGACGACGCTCAGGGTGGTGAATACAGCAAGACTGAATATTTTTTTCATAGTAGTGTTATAACGTTGTTGCGGTTTTTATCGACCCTCGACATTCAGGTAACGGGTCCGTTTCTTCAAAGTGCGTAAGACGGCAAAAATAACGAATCCGGTCAGAAAAACACCGAACCAGCCATAATCGACGTGAAAGTTTCTATCGGCGATCGAGTCGCCGATAAGGTCAAGTAAAAAAAATACCGAAATAATCAGGAAGAAGCCGTTGTATTCGCGTTGCGCAACATGCCGCCAGGAAAAGGAAACAAGCGACGGTCTCCAACTGCGAAATCGGGGAATGATGGCCGGAGTTTGGGCGGACCAGTTTTCAAATGTATCGCCAAAGCGCTGCCGCAAAAAGGCTTCTTCGGCCATCATGATCCTCTCATAGTAAAGGGCGTAAATGCAGGTCATTAAAACCGCCAGCCACCAGAGGTGGGGCCACAAGGCGAAGCCCAGCATAATAAGATAATTGCCCAGATAGAGCGGATGGCGGACAATGGAATAAATGCCGGTAGTGTTCAAGGTGTCGGCGATTTGTTCGCGCGTGTTCCGGCCGGAAGTGCCGAAGGGCACGCGTCCGATAGTGATGATGCGCACGGCCAGCCCGAGGAAGGAGACGGCCAGACAAAAGACCTGCCAGATTTCGTTGACGAAGTGGCTTTGATCCAGGTAGCTAAACCGCCGCAGGCCCAGGAAAAAAATGGGGAGGATGAGCAACGGCAAATAGCTGCGATAACGGAAAAGCCAGGAGCCCGATTTCTCAAATTCGCGCTGAAGTGACATCGGAATTAGAGCGGTTCCTCGCATTTTTTTCTCAACTGCGGTTTAACTTGTTCCATACTTGTCTGGATGTTATTTGAGGCGCGTGAACGAAGCATGAAAGGAGCATGACAATCTTGTCATTTGAAGTCATCACAATTTTTGTCCTGACTTATATTGGCCTTGCCGTGGGCAAGGTGCCCGGTCTTCGCCTGGACCGCGCGGCGATTGCGTTTGTCGGCGGAACGCTGATGCTCATCACGGGGGCTATGACCTTCAAGGAGGCGATGGGACCGGACTCGATCGATTACGAAACGCTTTTATTGCTTTTTGGCATGATGGTGGTGGTGGGCTTTCTGCGATTGTCGGGCGTGTTTGTTCGGCTGACCGCATGGTCGTTGGGCCGCATCAAGACAGCGCGAGCGCTTTTGGCGGTAACTATTTTGCTTTCGGGAATGCTCTCGGCAATTCTGGTCAACGACGTGGTCTGCATCGCTCTGACGCCGTTGATTTTGCATTTGGCCAGAAAGCTTCGTTTCGATCCTTTGCCTCACCTTATCGGACTGGCCACCGCTGCAAATATCGGTTCAACCGCCACGATCACGGGCAATCCGCAAAACATGATTATAGGTGTGCAATCTCAAATCCCGTATCTTCGCTTTGCGGAGCGTCTTTTGCCTGTGGCGATGCTTGGGCTCGCGGTCAATTTTGCGGTCGTATGTTTTGTCTGCCGAAAGAGACTGGCTGTCCGCGCCGGTCCGCCGTCTGCCATCGAAAATGACAAAATTCCCGACCGCCGCCTTCATCGTTGGCTGCAAAAGAAGAGCATCGCCGTCACTTTGCTTGCCATCGGCTTTTTTTGTCTGGGCTTTCCCCTGGCTTTGACCGCCATGGCGGCTGCCGCCGTTCTGCTTCTCGGCCGCGTCAAGTCCGGGAAGATTTTCCAGCAAGTGGATTGGAGGCTGCTTGTCATGTTTGCCGGACTTTTCATCGTGGTGCATGGGTTTCAAGACCAAATTGTCAGTCATTGGGATGTGGAACACTGGCATTGGTTGCGAAGCCATCCCATTACGTTGCTCGGCGGGGCGTCCGCCATTCTCTCTAACGTAGTGAGCAACGTTCCCGCGGTCTTGCTTTTCAAGCCGGTCATGCAGGCAATTCCTCGCACCGTGCAACAAGACGCGTGGCTGGCCCTCGCAGCCTCGAGCACGCTGGCCGGCAATCTCACCATTCTAGGATCGGTCGCCAACTTGATTGTCGTGGAAAGAGCCAGACAAGAAGGAGTGACAATTTCTTTCTGGGAATATTTTAAAGTGGGCCTGCCTCTCACGGTTTTTACTTTTGGGATTGGCATTGCATGGTTGCGGTTTATGCATTATTGACGATTGAAAATGCGATTATTGTTTCTCGGTTCTGCCATTCTCGCCGCCATTCAAATGACTTTGCTGGCGGGCGAGAAGCCGCCCGCGCTGCTTCCATCCAACGCTGTCCAGGACTTGGAACGCACTTGTTTCCAAACCGGCAAACTGTGGTCCGAAATAGGTGACCTGGGGGCCGATGTGGCCATTGTTTACGGCATTGATTCGACCTTGCCGCGCCGCATCGAATCCTGGCGCGCCCATGGCTATCGTATCCAGGTCATGACCGGCGTCGCATGGGGAAAGTACCAGGATTACCTCTATGGCCGCTTCGACGGTAAAAACCACGAGGACGAGGCGCAAACAGTGAGCGACGGTCGAAAGCGCACTCATGGGGGCGACTCGTATTACATGTGTCCAAGCACAAACTTCGGCAAATTTCTATGCGCAGGCATCCAGCGCGCTCTCGATGCCGGCGCGGAGGCCATTCACCTGGAAGAGCCTGAGTTCTGGGTGAACAGCGGTTACTCCGAAAGCTTTAAAAGGGAATGGCAGGCGCATTACGGCGAACCATGGCAGGCGCCCCAAAGTTCGGTGGATGCCCAATGGCGCGCTTCCAAGCTCAAGTATTTTCTTTATCGCCGCACCTTGCAGCAGGTCTTCGATTACGTGCATGATTACAGCCAACGCGCCGGGCGTCACGTCCGCTGCTATGTGGCCACTCACAGTCTTCTGAACTACGCTGCGTGGCGCATTGTCAGCCCTGAATCGAGTCTGGACCAACTGCGCGGCTGCGACGGTTATATTGGGCAAGTCTGGACCGGGACGGCGCGCACGCCCAATCTTTACGCAGGACATCTGCGGGAGCGGACCTTCGAGACGGCCTTTCTGGAATACGGCGCGGTTCAAAACCTCGTGCGCGGGACTGGCCGGACGGCGTGGTTATTAAACGATCCCATCGAGGACAATCCCAACCACGACTGGAACGATTACCAGCGCAACTGGGAATCCACGCTGGTCGCATCCCTCTTTCAGCCCGAGGTCTGACAATTCGAGGTTGCGCCCTGGCCGGAACGCATTTTCGGCAAACGCTACCCGAAATCGGCAGAGCTTGAGAATCGCAAGCCAATCCCTCCCGCCTATGCCTCAGAGTTGCAAACCGTGATGGAGGCATTGAATGATATGAAGCAGGAGCGCATCGAATGGGATTGCGGCACGACCGGCGTAGGCGTGTTAGTGAGTGACTCATTAATGTTTCAGCGCGGCGATCCTACTCCGAGCGATCCGCACCTGAGTCAAATCTACGGCTTGGCCATGCCGTTGTTGAAACACGGTTTGCCGGTTACTACTGTCCAACTGGAAAATGTGGCGCTGCCGCATTTTCTCGAAAGCTATCGAGTGCTGCTTCTGACCTACCAGGGCATGAAGCCGTTGACCCCGGAGGTTCATTCGCAATTAGCCAGTTGGGTTAAACGCGGCGGCATCCTGGTCGTGTGCGAAGACGATTCCGATCCCTACAATACGGTGCGAGAGTGGTGGAATAGCAACGGGCGCCACTACCGAACGCCTCGGGAACATCTGTTTGAGCAACTGGGATTCAATCCTGCGGTGGACCGAACGAATTGGCAGTTTGGCAGCGGAAGCGTTCTCTGGCTGCGCCGCAATCCGTCCGATCTTGCCAAAAGTGAGGCAGGCGCCGCCGCCGTTGTGGCCATCGTCAAACAAGCCGCCCAGAAAGGTGGCTTGAGCTGGCATGACTCCAATTACCTGTTGCTGCGGCGCGGCCCCTACCTCATCGCCGCAGGCTTGGACGAATCTATCGCGGGTGAGCCCAAGGAACTTCACGGACGGTTCATCAATTTATTTGACGCCCAACTTAGGGTGCAGAACGACATTCGTCTCGCTCCCGGCGCCCGCTATTTTCTGCGCGACCTGCAAACGGCTTCCGACGCCAAACCGCAATTCCTCGCTTCGGCGTGCCGGAGTTCGCATATCCATAACGAAGGTAATTCACTTTCGTTGGCAGTTGAAGGAGTAGGGCATACGCCCGCCGTTCTACTGGTTCAGGCTCCGACCGCTCCGCGCTCAGTCACACTGGACGGCCAAGTAGTCACAAATACTGTTTATTCTTCGGGGGACAAGTTACTCTGGATTCGGTTTGACAATGACGCTCGCTCGCGGCCCATGGTGATAAATTATTAGCTTGGCTCGGGCATGGGATAATGTGAATAACCAGTTAATAACAAAAAATACATTTGGCTCGTTGTCCATCGGAACACAACTATTATTCTGGCTATATGGTAACGAAAGGTAAATGAACGAATGGCAATCGAAGAAAGAGTGCTTTGTTTTGAACGGAAACTTCTCGAAGACCTTGGGGTTTTTCAGGGACTCAGCTTGGAGGTGGAAAAATACCTGCCTGCAGTCACTTCCGTTTCCAAGTTGGTTTACCTGAACCGAAGTGATGCGGAACAGGATAAACGTTACAAGCAGCTCATCCCCTACGTTCTTTTGATTTGCAACGACAAGATATTGCGCTATCGCCGCGGCAAGGGCGGCCAGGAAACACGGTTGCACGGTTTGTATTCCGTCGGAATTGGGGGGCACATCTCCGAAGAAGATCATGGGCTTTTCAGCAGCGAGCGTAGTGGCTACCAAGAGGGAATGCGGCGCGAATTAATGGAGGAAGTTGCCATTAATGAGGCAAAAGAGGTTGCGGTGGCAGTAATCAACGACGACAGCACGGAAGTTGGCTATGTCCATTTTGGCGTCGTGCATATTATGCAGGTGTCCAACGAGAACGTTGCCGGCCGGCGTGACGGCATCGCGGGCCCTGAGTTTATCCCAATGGCAGATGCTGTGAAAGATCTCTCTGGTTATGAATCGTGGTCGCGCTTTTGTCTCGAACAGTTGGATTTGCTGGTATCCAAGGCGGCTGCTTCAGGCGTCATAGTTCCCGAAAGAGCAGTGATTTGATTTGCGGGATGCGCCAAGCGAATTGGGGCGGGGGATGCAGGACGCGGCGGCACACAGTATCACGACCCTCGAAGCGAGAACCAAAGGGATTGATTCGGATCGGCGATAGTCAACCGCTCACTGGTGGAAATGGGTCTATGGTTCTTTCGGGAGCCGCGAGACGAACTCTTGAGGCCCGAAACTTGATTCGCCAACCACTGTCACCTTCGTCCATGGTTTTCCGGGAACACCTTGTGCCACCGCCAGCCATTGGCGGGCCAGTTCATCTCTGGTCCCGGTGAATGGCCACGTTCCACCTGCCCGCGAGCATTCTTGGCGCAGTGAACTCCAACGCTCCAGCCAAACAGATTGGATAGCAAGGTGGCCTTGGCGAACGCGCGCCAGCAACTCCTCGTTGCCCGCCACCGCCTGCTCGGCCTCCTGCCAGAGCCCTTCGGCCTGCGCCAGTGGTTTGAAGCGCAAAAACGGCACGTCCGTCGCCGTGAAAATCCATAAGTTAAACCCTTGGGACGCCTGTTGCATTAGTTCCAAATAGCGCGCAATTGGCCTGCCGGCGGGACCGTAATAACC
>DASRLE010000060.1:0-17167 GCA_035648615.1 Saccharimonadales bacterium (SeqCode)
GAGCATACGTGCTGCGCATATAAGCCCGCGCGCCGATTCGCTGATCCGGCCAGTGGTCCCATTGCCGGTACGCATCCAAACCCACAGGAATCACCGGCGGCTCCACAGCACTGACCACAGGCGAAAAAACCACGCCAGCAAACAAAAGAAGTCGCGCAAAAGCGGTCATATCTGAAAGGTAGCGGGCGGCATGTTTCTTTATCCATGCAAATAAATGTCCAATTTTTACGCCGGGCGGAGAATAATAGGCAGATGCCCGACGTGAATGACATGGCGCTGGTTCGGCAATATACGGACCACAATTCGGAAACGGCTTTTGCCGAATTGGTCCGCCGTCATATCAACCTCGTTTATTCGGTCGCTTGGCGCTATGCCGGCAATTCGCACGATGCGCAGGATGTGGCCCAAACCGTCTTCATCGTCCTCGCCCAAAAAGCAGCGACCCTGCGCCACAGAGCCACACTCACCGGCTGGCTGTATGAGACCGCCCGCTTTACCGGCGCACGGCTTATCCGGACGAGGGCGCGACAGCAAGCGCGCGAACAGGAAGCTTATATGCAGTCCACCTTGAACGATTCCGAGGCCGACCGCTTGTGGCGGCAACTTGCGCCGCTGTTGGAAGACGCGATGACGCGGCTGAGCGAAAGAGAACGGACTGTGCTGGCGTTGCGTTTCTTTGAAAACAAAAGCGGAGCGGAAACGGCCGCATTGATTGGCATTCGGGAATGGGCCGCGCACAAACGCACCGCGCGCGCCCTGGAAAAATTGCGGAAATTTTTCACGAGTCGGGGCGTTAATTCGACAACGGCCGTCATTGCCACGGCGATCTCAAGTCATTCCGTTCAAGCGGCGCCCATGGCGCTGGCCAAATCAATTACTGCCGCAGCCATTGCGAAAGGAACGGCGGCGGGCAGTTCATCACTATCCCTCACCAAAGGAGCGGTTAAATTTATGGCATCGACTCATGCAAAAACAACCGTCGTCAGTCTCATTGTCGCTGGCTTGGCGGCCCTTTCTATCGTCCAATACCAAGCGCAAATCCAACTGCGCCAGCAAAACGAGGGCTTGCGTCAACAAATGGCGCAATTACAAAGGGACAACGAACAACTTTCCACCAGGCGTGCCGCCACTCCCCGCCTGCCTGCGCCGCAAATGCAGGCCGGCGTCCCCACGACGGTATATCCTGAGCAAGAATCGCCATCCACCAACCTTTATGCGCGTCTAAAAGATAAACAGCCCAAACTGACTCACGAGCAAGCCGAGGCTTATCTGAAAGTCAACGGACGGAATGCCGCCACTCTGTTAGCTGCCTTTCGCACCAGCGGCGACCCGGCCTTGCTCAAAGAAGCGATGCAGAAATACCCGAACGATCCGCAAGTGGCTTTCGAGGCCGCCTTCGACAAAGGCTTGTCTCCCGAGGAACAGCGTCAATGGCTGAATACGTTCGAGAAATCCGCGCCTAACAATGCGCTGGCCAATTATCTCTCGGCGTTGAACTACTTTAACTCGGGCCAGAGGGATCAAGGGGTCCAGGAACTCGCCGCCGCCTCCGGCAAACCGGTTCAGGATTACACTTCGGATCGTTACCAGACGGATGCGGAAGCGTATCTTGCGGCGGGTTACTCGGAGGCCGACGCCAAAACAATTTCCGGGATGCAACTGCTGCTGCCCCAGCTTGGGCAATTAAAGCAACTAGGCCTGGACACAGTTGACTTGGCAAATGCCTACCGTCAAGCTGGCGATGCGGCCTCTGCGCAAACCGCGTTGCAGATGGCTGCGGAAATGGGCCAGCATTACGCCAGCCCGTCCCCGGGCGAAGCGGAGGTTAGTCAACTCGTCGGCATCGCCATCGAACGTATCGCCTTGAACGCGATGGACTCAAACAGTCCTTATGGAAACAATGGCCAGACGGTCCAGGATCAACTGAACCAACTAGCCCAACAAAGGGATACGATCAACACCATCGAAGGGCAACTGCAACCCCTATTGCCCCAATTGTCGGATCAAGATTGGATTAACTATAGAGACCGTTGGTTGATGTTCGGCGAGGAAAACGCCGAAAGCTGGGTCATCGGCAAGTACGGCCAAGTTCCTCCGTAACACCGTTATCACGCCAGCGCGATTTCCAGGTTTTCCCCTTCGTTTATCGTTACGTCATTTTCACCGAAATGAATATAGCATCGCTGGCTCTTGGTTGTAAACGTCACGGGTATGGCTTTGCCGCCAAGCGTGGCTGTTACGCTATGAAGACCTCGCTCCTGCGCGGCGGTTAATTCCAGCGTCTGCAAACGTAAGTTGCCCGCTTTAACAGCGATCTCTACTCTTTGTGTTGTTCCATCTGTTTTTTGAGACAAGCTTCCCCAACCTTCCGAGGCGGAAAAAAATGATTTGAAGTCAGCAGGATTGTAGGCAGGCGCAAATTGCAGGGCATGAAGCAAACTGTCATAGTGATAACCGGAAACGGCGAGCAAGAGTGACCACGACGACATGGCTCGCGTATAATGGCCTCCACATTCAATCTCACACCATGGGTTGCGCACGATGGGCGGACGAGGAATGCCGTCATAACGGCCGCGCGCGCCTTTGACGACTGCGAACCCCTCTTCATGAAGCCCCTCGTATATCATGTGGGCGGCGACTTGGTATTCCATTCCAGTCCAAACTTCATCCGAATAAAGCAGCACACTCGGAGGGCGTCCCTCTTGCGGCCAAGTGCAGACAATCAGCCCCTGGTCTTTGGCCCCGGCAAAGGCGCGGGGCGAGTGTTTCCACCCGGTAAGATCCGCCTTCCAATTGTATTTAAAAATAGAACGCAACGCGGTCACGACCATGTCTCTCGGCAAAATGTAACCGAGATCAAGTTGATGCGCCCACCATTGTCCGATGAGTTGGTCGGACATGCAACCGGGACCTACCTCCATCACCCGCGTCATATAATCGAGCAAGTACTGCTGAAAATATTCCCCGTTCCAACAGAGCTCAATGAGCTTCCTTTGGCCGCTTTCGAAAATCCCGTGAAAGCGGCCGGCTGCCGCCGAGTCACCCATCCGCCGCGCCCATTCCTCTCCGGCCCGAAGCGCGGCAAGGTAATAGCCACTGATGAAGGTGGTCACGCCCTGTAACGCTTCGTCGTAAGTGTTCCATTGGCTGTCTTGCAGAATGCCACTGGGCCGTCCGTTGGCGGTCTTGGCATCGCGCGCGATCAAATATTCCAATGCTTGCTGCACATGGGGCCAATACTCCTTAAAAAACGAGTCATCAGTGGAATTTAAAGCCTCACGATAGGCTTTAAGAATGCAACTGGCGTGGCCGTCGGTAAATGGCCTTTCGCCCGTAGGATGAAGCGGCGAAGGCACAGCCGTTCGATTGTTGATTCCACCATCGGCATTTTGCTGGTGCGTATAATCAATCCGGCGCATGGACCGTTCCAGCTCAGGAAAGAGACGGGCCAGCGCTTGTTCGTACCCCCACACATGTGTGCAGGTAGGTTGACATGAAGCATTGGACCCTTCCCAGCCATAGATGTCGGTGTTCGCAATGCGAAAGACGACTCCGATGTGGCGAATAATAGCAGCATTGGCCGTCATGGCATCGAGCAGCCAATAAGGCAAGGTGCTATCGTAAAAGGTCTCGCGGAAAAGCTCGGTTTTTTTGGTGAGCGCTTCCCTAGTGGCGATAACATCCCGAAGGACGGCGCGGGCGTCCGGCCATTGAGTGGCGTAATAGCAGCCCATCCAATCGCCAGCGGAACTGTATTTGTTCGGATAGTGCCACGCAAAAAGAAAGGGCGCTTCCACCGTAGCGCCAGGAGCCACTGACAACGTGACCGCCAGCGCGGCATTCGTGGTCTCTCCGGGTGGACTCGCCGGACTTGGCGCCAGTGAGTCGATCGGATTAAAGCGGCCGTTTTCGCGAAACTGTTTCCAAGGCTCTTCCCAATTCCTGAAACCTGCCTGCCCCGTTGTGTCGTCAGACAGTGCGGCCAGCGCCAGAGTGCCGAAGCCAGGTTCTTTGGCGGATTGCCCATGAGTTAAGGTATAAGTGGCGCCGACCAAAGAACAAAGGGCGGCATAAGCAGTCTGCCGGACTCGTGCTGAGTCAGTATAGGCAGGGTTGAGCAGTTGCTTGCCGAGTAACACTACCTTGCCAGCGCCCAGCGCACGGGAAAACTGCCCCCCGGCCAATTTCTGTACCGTCTCGAAGCGGATCGGCAACAGCTTTTCCAACATTTGCGACACAGCCCAGTTAGCGGGCAAGTCAGTAAAGACAATCTGGTCCACATTGATGTGGCCCCACCCTCCCTTCTGGTCGTCCACAATTTCGATGTGGGCCGTGTGACCAAGCCATTCTTTGACATCCCAAACGGCCTGGATCAGTTGCTCGTTATCCTTGCCGGACGTGGCTCGGACTGTTTTGCCTTTAATGATGAGTCTTACTTGTGTGGTTGTGAAATGTCCGCCGCCGACCAAAAAATGAATAAAGCCTCTTTCAATGGTAAACGTCTGACTCGTCAGTTTGCCCGTGGCGTCATCACCATTGACATAGGAATTGACTAAGCCCTTGCCCGCAAAACCGGAAACCGGTTGTTGATTAGGGAAAGTGCCGTGAGCGGGTTCGGTTCCGAATGCGTCTCCACTCACCGTCCATTTCCCATAACCTTGCTCGAAGTCTTCAAAGAGGATATCCGGACGCGCGGTAGCCTCGGGAAGCGGTTTCCCCTCCGTGGCCGCGGCATAGGCGCTCAACAAAGGCATTGTTCCGCCCGAGAAAACCAGCGTCGCTCCAGCTTTGACCACCTCAGTCATCGCCAGAAGGAGAGAGGCCGACAAACTGACTGGAGCATCTTCCAGCCAGATGACTGTATCTGCCGGCTTTGTTACTTTTCCGGCGGAAAATTGCCGGGAGTCAATCACTTCAACTTTCAAACTTTCAGGACGGTCCAAGGGGGGCAATTCAAAATCTTTTGGGTTGCGAGATGCGTAATTCTTAATGGCGTCGGCATGGTCCGGTGGAATAATAAATAAGTCATTCAACAGGTAAATAGATACGGGGCGATCCAGGGTGGGTTCCTGGCCGCTTTGGGCGCGCAAAAATAATCCCGCGCCCGGGCCTTCCCGGAAGCTTTCCGTGACATTCGCGCCCAAACTTGGATGCGAACACCCCTCAATTTCACCCATCGCGGCATAACCTACGGGGTTAGTCAGCAGGGCGGCCAGTGAGACTACTTGAGATCGCGCGGTTGGATTGTGAATGCGAAAACGGAAAATCGCCAGCGGCATGGACGACATTTTTACATCAAGGGGCGCAAAAGGAGTGAAAGCGGACAGCTCGAGTTGAATGGGCAAGTCATCGTCCTTAAAGCGCAAGGTGGCGATTGGATATTCTCCCGTCATTTCGATCCGCTTGATTCGCGGCCAGTCCGGACCGCCGGCGGTTTGCAGCAGTTTCGCGGAATCTCCAACTTTGACGGCGAAATAAAAAGGAACCTGGCCATCGCGAAGGGTATTGAAGAGCTGCCAGGTTGTGAGCCGGCCATCCGCGCCGACTTCAAAATTGCCAGTGCCGATGCCTCCGAGATGCATTCGGGCGTCGGTGTGCCGGTCGGAAGAATAAATGCGCGGAGAAGCCGGCGCAAAAGGCGCGCGCTTCGATGGCTTTGATTCATCGGCCCACGCCGACTCGGGCATAAAGGTTGCGGCTGCCCCAGTCGCCGCCAATCCCAAAAATTTCCGACGATTGATTCCGTCATTGCTCATAAAAAAATACTACGCGCAGTTTCTTTCCCGCCAATGTAAAAATAATTCGATTACCAGCGCCACAATTCGTGTCTAATCGTGCCTTATGTCCATGAAATTGAATCTGTCGTGTTTCTGCGCCCTGTGTATGGCCGCGCTCAACGTGAGCGCCCAATCCAATCCTTTCGCCGAGGTTGTCCGCAAAACCCAGCCGTTGCCCCCTGAGCAGGAGCAGAAGGCCTTTCATTTGCCGCCGGGGTTTGAAATCGAATTGGTCGCCGCCGAACCCAATATCGGCAAGCCCATCAACATGGCCTTCGATCCCAAAGGCCGCCTCTGGCTCACGCAATCGCGCGAATATCCTTTTCCGGCGCCGACCAACCGCATCGCGCGCGACGCGATCAAGATCCTTTCCGATTTCCAACCCAACGGGATGGCCGGGAAGATCACGACCTTTGCCACCAATCTGAATATTCCGATCGGCCTCTATCCTTATCGCGACGGAGCGCTGGGTTACAGCATTCCTTATATTTATTCTTTTCACGATACCAATGGCGATGGGATGGCGGATACGCGCGACATTTTTCTGGGCAAGTTCAGCTTCAACAAAGATACGCATGGCATGACCAGTTCGTTTCGTCGGGGCTTTGACGGAATGCTCTACGCCAATCACGGCTTTAACAACACGTCTGTTTTGGCCGCGCGGGATGGCAGCACGATCACGATGCACTCGGGCAACACTTACCGAATTCGGATGGATGGAACGCACTTGGAGCAATTTGTTTGGGGGCGCGTCAATCCCTTCGGCCTGATGTTCGATCCGCTGGGCAACCTTTATTCGTCAGACTGCGAAACGTGGCCGATCTACCTTTTGTTGCGCGGAGGTTATTATCCCAGCTTCGGCATTCCTGATGACGGCATAGGATTCGCCCCGCCCATGATGGATCACAAGCACGGCTCGACGGCCATCGCGGGGATTGTCTATTACGCGGCCACTAATTTTCCGCCGGAATTTCGCGATAACATTTTTGTCGGCAACGTGATGACCTGCCGCGTCGATCGTGATTCGCTGGAAATGCATGGTTCGACCGGCATCGCCCGCGAACAGCCGGATTTTCTCAGTTGCGACGATCCGTGGTTTCGCCCGGTGGATTTGGAACTCGGGCCCGACGGCGCGCTCTACATGGCGGATTTTTATAATCGCATCATCGGACACTACGAAGTGCCGCTGGATCATCCCGGCCGCGACCGCGAGCGCGGGCGCATCTGGCGCATCAGTTACCACGGGACCAACGCAACTTCGCATTTCAATTTGTCCACGGCGTCCGTCGCGGAACTCATTCGGCAATTGGGCAATTCCAATATCACCATTCGGATGCTGGCCATGAATGAATTGACGGACCGCATCGGCCGGTCCGCCATTTCGCCAGTCAATAAAATGATGCGCCAGAAAAGAACCGGCGCGTGGCAAAAAATTCATGGGATGTGGGTGCTCTATCGCCTGAACGCCCTCGACCCGGCCCTTCTGGCCTCCATTGCGCATGACAGCGACCGCCGTTTGCGGGTTCACGCCATGCGGGTTTATGCGGAGACGCCGCATTGGACCGCATCGCAACGCGACCTCGTTGTGGCCGCGTTGCGCGATCCCGATGCCTTGGTCGAACGTTGCGCCGCAGATGCCCTCGGCCAGCACCCGGCGATAGAAGACATCCGGCCACTGCTGGACGCGCGCGAGCATGTGGCGGCGGACGACACGCACTTGCTCTATGTGTTGCGCCTCGCGCTCCGCAATCAAATGCGCGCGCCGGAAGAATATGCCGCCCTTCCGCTGGCGCAATGGAGTCGCGCCGATGAAAGCGCGATTGCGGATGTTTCCCTAGCGGTGCCATCGCCGGCCTCGGCGGAATTTCTTCTCCGGCATTTGCAAAAATATTCCGAAGACCACGACCGCGCGGTGGAAGAGTTGAGTCATATCGCGCGTTACCTGCCGCAAGCGGACCTTCCGAAGATGGCCGATTTTACGCGCGATAAATTCGCCGGCGACCTTGATCTTCAACTAGACCTTTTCAAATCGGTGCAAGAGAGTCTTGAGCAACGCGGTGAGGCCCTGCCTCCCAGCATGAGGCAGTGGGGCGCCGGCCTGGCCGAGGGATTGCTGGCTCCCACCTCGCAAGATTTGATGGCTTGGAGCAACATTCCTGTCCCCGGCCAGGGTCCGGCCAACCCATGGGCTTTCCAGGAACGGATGTGCGCTGATGGCCAACTGGCCAAACTCATTTCCAGCCAGCCTGTGGGTGAAACATTGACCGGCGTCCTTCGCTCCAAGACATTCGTCATTCCCGAAAAAATGAGCTTCTTCGTGGCGGGGCACGATGGCTATCCAGGCGAGCCACTCAAGGGCGAAGACCTGGTCTGCCTGCGCGAGGCGGGCAGTGGACGAATCCTGCAAAGCTCGCCGCCGCCGCGCCACGACACCGCCCACAAAGTGACTTGGGACTTGAAGAAATATGCCGGCCAAACCGGCTATCTCGAAGTTATTGACCGCGATACCGATCCCGCCTATGCCTGGCTGGCGATTGGGCGGTTTGAGCCAAATGTCGTGCCTTTTCCCTCTGCCGCCCCAAACGATGCGGAACAGCGGGTGGCCTCGGCCGTGGAGCTGGCCGGCGCTCTGCGATTGGAAGGGCTGGAACAGCCTTTAGTAAAATTATTGACAGATGCCGAAGCGAGCCTGGGCGCGCGGGCCGCCGCCGCCAAGGCGCTGCAAACCATCCACCCTGAAAATCATATTGGTGAACTGGGCGCCATCGTCGCCAATGGGGCGGAGTCGCCCGCGCTGCGCGAACAATGCGCGCAATCGCTGGCCGCCGCCAATTCGCCGGAAGCCCGCGCGGCGCTGGTCGGGTCCCTGCCGTCGGCCCCACAAGCTCTGCAAACGGAAATCGCCCTGGCCCTGGCCAGCAGCGCCGAGGGGGCGGACGCTTTGCTCAAGGCAGTGGCCGATGGAAAGGCTTCCGCCCGGCTTTTGCAGGATCGAACTGTCAAGACGAGATTGGCAGCGGCCCATCCGGCCGATGTGGAGCAGCGCATCGCGCAGTTGACCAAGGGCCTTCCACCGGCCGATGCCGAACGGCAGGCGCTGATCGATCAACGAGTGGCGGCGTTCAACCTTGCCCAGGCATCCCCCCTTCGCGGCGCGGGCGTATTTCACAAAAACTGCGTTATATGCCACGCCATCCTCGGCCAGGGCGCTTCAGTCGGACCCAACCTGGACGGCATCGGCAATCGCGGCGTTCCACGCGTGGCGGAGGACATTTTGGACCCGAGCCGCAATGTGGATCGCGCCTTTCGGGTGACGCTTTTTACGATGAAAGATGGCGATATCCAGAGCGGGTTGTTCCGGCGCGAGGAAGGCGCAATGGTGGTCGTGGCGGGACCGAATGGGAAGGAAACGTTCATCCCAAAAAAAGATATTCGGGAACAGCGGGAGTCGGAATTGTCGTTGATGCCGGATAATTTTGCGCAAGCGCTGGCGCCGAAAGATTTCAACGATCTGCTCGCCTTCCTGGTTTCCAAAGATACGAAGACCGCCCGGAAATGACGGTCAAACCTCGAGCAAAATCCGGGCGGGATTCTCGATCAGCTCTTTGACTCGCGCCAAAAACGTCACGGCCTCGCGCCCATCGACCAGGCGATGATCGTAACTGAGCGCCACGTACATCATGGGGCGGATGACCACATTTCCGTCCAGCGCGACTGGCCGTTCCTGGATGGCGTGCATGCCGAGGATGGCGCTCTGCGGAGGATTGACAATGGGCGTCGAGAGCAACGAGCCATAGACGCCGCCATTGGTGATGGTGAAGGTGCCGCCCTGCAATTCGTCGGGCTTCAACTTGTTTTCCTGCGCGCGCGCGGCCAGGCCCGCGACCGTTTTTTCCACCTCGGCAAAGCTCATTCGCTCGGCATTGCGCAAGACGGGAACGACCAGCCCCTTGCCGCTGCCGATGGCCATGCCGATGTCAAAATAATTATGATAAATAATGTCGTTGCCGCGAATTGAGGCGTTGACTTGCGGGATGGCTTTCAAAGCCTCGACCACCGCTTTGACGAAGAAAGACATGAAGCCCAATTTCACGCCATGCTTGCGGGTGAAGCTTTCCTGGTGCTGTTTGCGCAAGGCGATCACGGCCGTCAAGTCGATTTCATTGAAGGTCGTCAGCATGGCCATGGTTTGCTGGGCCTCGACCAGCCGTTGCGCAACCGTGCGGCGCAACAAGCTCATTGGCACGACTTCTTCCTCGCGGCCCGATGTCACAGCCGGCGGCGTCTCCGCCTTGGCCGCGAGAGCGGGCGGCTCTTCTTTTTCCTTTTTGCGCTCCTCGCGCTTGGGCGCCTCAGTGGGTTCGGGCGACTTGGCGGCTTTAGCCGGCTTGGCTTCTTCTTTCGCTTTAGTCGAAGCTTCAAACTGCGCGATAATTTCGCCCACCGCCGCCTTTTCCCCTTTGCTTTTGAGGATCTTGGTCAACGTTCCGGACACGGGAGCGGACAATTCCATCGTCGCTTTCTCGGATTCCAGCGTGACGACGTTCTCATCTTTATTGACTGCGTCGCCTTCGCGCTTGAGCCACTGGCCAATCTCAACTTCGGTAATCGATTCTCCGACCGATGGAATTTTTAATTCAATAGCCATACGGATTAGGTTCCTTCAGCAAAGGCCTGCGTGACGAGATATTTCTGGTCTCTCTTGTGAATGCGCAACGACCCGGTCGCCGGGCTGGCGGAAGCGGGACGGCGAATGCCGCCGAAGGGATATTTGCCAAAAAGCCTTTCGCCAAAACGGGTGCGGAGAAAACGCCAAGCCCCCATATTTTCCGGCTCTTCCTGCACCCACAACACCGGGGTATCGTCCGCATAGCCGGCCAGGGCGGCTTGCAAGAGGCCTTCCGGCAGAGGGTAAATTTGCTCCAGGCGCGGAATGGCGACGTCTTCCCGCTGCAAAGCTTCGCGTTGCTGGAGCAGGTCGTAATAAATTTTGCCGGCGCAAAGAAGAATGCGGCGGACGTTTTTTGGCTCGAGGGAATCCGGCAGCACACGCTCGAACTTTCCCTGCGCGCATTGCTGTAAAGTAGAAACTGCGCGGGGATCCCGCAGCAGGCTTTTGGGCGTCATCACCACCAGGGGTTTGCGCCAGGGCCGCAAGACCTGGCGGCGCAGGCAATGGAAATATTGCGCCGGCGTCGTCGGGCAGACGATCTGCATGTTGTCCTGGGCGGCGAGAGTCAGGAAGCGCTCCAGGCGCGCGCTGGAATGTTCCGGCCCCTGCCCTTCAAAACCGTGCGGGAGCAGCAGGACGATTCCGCTCAACCGGTTCCACTTGTCCTCAGCGCTGGCAATAAATTGGTCAATGATAACTTGCGCCGCATTGATGAAATCGCCGAACTGCGCCTCCCAACAAATCAAACCGTCCGGGCAATCCAGGCTGTAACCGTAATCAAATCCCAACACGCCCGCCTCGGAAAGCGGGCTGTTGATGATATCGACGGGTCCCTGCTTCGCGCCGAGATGTTGCAACGGCGTGTAAGGCTCGCCCGTTTCGTAATCGTAGAGGACCGCATGGCGCTGGCTGAAGGTGCCCCGCGCGCTGTCCTGGCCGCTCAAGCGCAGGCGGACTCCCGCCGCGCTCAGACTGGCGAAAGCCAGCGCCTCGGACGCCGACCAATCCAGCGGCTGTTCACCCGCAGCCATTTTGCGGCGGCCTTCCAAAAACTTGGTGATCTTGGGATGAGGATGAAAACTCGCCGGCAATTCCGTTTGTTTGACGAGCAATTCCACCAAGGTGCGCATCGCAACACCCGTGTCCACCTCGGGCGCGTCTTTTTCTGGGCCGCCGGTATATTGGCCGGCCACCCAGATGCTCCGCGCCTTTTCCATGGGCGGCAGGCCGTTTTCCGCCTGCGCCTGCGACAATTCCTGTTCGAGCGCATCACGGCGCCGGCGGGCGATTTCATCGGCTTCCTCACGGCTTAGTCCGCCCAGATTCAGCAAGTGGCCAAGGTAACCTTCACGGACCGATTTTCGGCGCTCGATGGCCCGGTATAAAACCGGCTGCGTAAATGAGGGTTCGTCCCCCTCATTATGGCCCAGCCGCCGATAGCCAAACATGTCAATAACAACGTCACGGCGAAAAGTCTGGCGGAAATCCATGGCCAGCCGCACGACTTGCGCGACGGCTTCCGGGTCTTCGCCGTTGACGTGAAAGATCGGGATCTGGAGCATCCGAGCGACATCGGTGGGATAAGCGCTGGAACGGGCCTCGCTGGGCGAAGTGGTGAAACCAATCTGATTATTGACAACCACATGAACCGTCCCGCCCACCGTATAACCGGGCAACTGGCTCAAGTTCAAGGTTTCCTGCACCACGCCCTCGCCGGAAAAACTGGCGTCGCCATGGATGAGCAGCGCCAGGCAGTTGCCGCTCTCCGCGCCACCCCGGGCCTTGAAGCGATCCTGCTTGACGCGGGTGCGCCCGAGCACCACCGGGTTGACGAATTCCAGATGGCTGGGATTAAAACAGAGCGAAAGATGCATCGGCTGGCCCGAGGCCGTCGTCCAATCATTGCTGTAGCCGAGATGATACTTCACATCGCCATGGCCGCGGAATAATTTGGGATCATCGGCGAATTCGCGAAAAATGAGGCGCGGGCTTTTGCCCAGAATATTGGCCAGGACATTGAGCCGTCCGCGATGGGCCATGCCCAAAACAATTTCCTCGATCCCCTGCCCCGCTGCTTTTTCAATGGCCAGATCGAGCAACGGGATAAGACTCTCGCAGCCCTCCAGTGAAAAACTCTTGGCCCCGACAAATTTTTTGCGGATAAATTCCTCAAACGAAACCGCATCAGTCAGCCGGGTGAAAATGCGGATTTGCTCGTCGCGAGTCAGGTCCAGCCGGTTGCCGCAGCCTTCCATCCGCTGCTGAAGCCAGCGGCGAATGGCCACGTTGTCGATGTGCATATACTGCACGCCAATCGAGCGGCAATAGGTGTCGCGCAGCCGCTGCAAAATCCGGCGGACGGTAAGCGGCCCCTCGCATTGCAATGATTGACTGCTGACCGTCCGATCCATGTCCTCCTCCGAAAAACCGAAGAAGCTCATTTCCAATTCGGGCGGCGTGGGCCGGGGCATGCCCAAGGGATCGATGGCCGCGATGTTATGGCCGCGCACGCGGTAATTGCGCACCAATTGATTGACTCGATTTTGCAGCGCGGCCACTTTGCTTTCGTCCACCTTTTCCTCGGGCGAGGCGGGAACGGCCCGGGCAGCAAACAGTCCGGCGGCCTGGAACGACGGCCCGAAACGCGGCGCAATGAGCGGCTCGCCATTTTTGAGCGTCTCGAAATAGCGCCGCCATTCGGGAGCAATGGACGCGGGATCGCGCGCGAAATCAGCGTAAAGCTGCTCAACGAAAGGAAGATTCCCGCTGCTTGGAATATCAGGCGTTTGATTCATTCAGGCGACTCCTAATCTACCTGCACAGGGCCATCTGTCAAAGGTCTGGCATGGATGTCCTCCAGGGAAAATGCCGGACAATACACGGCCTTATACTCGCGCCTCCACCATTGGCCGGTGATTCGGCGGGTGGCAAAGTCCGTAAAATGATATTCGTAAAGTTGCGCGCGGATATATTTAGGCGGCGTCTTTGGAAACGGATTGCGGCCCAAAAGCGCGAGGACATCGGGTGAATTTTGCAAGAGCCGGACTTCGAAATTCAGAAACCAAGGTTCGTCTCGCAGGCCGCCCAGCGCCGCAAACCACATCTGCCAGTCGAGCCGAGGCTGGTAAGGCGCGACGAAAGGCGGCCTCCTCGTTAAATCGCCAGGTTTGTATTTGAATTCGTAAGCCGTCCAGTTCTGGCCGTCGTTGCTCCCTTCCACAATAATTTCCGGCCGCGTTTGCGTCATCACCGCGAACAACCCATAACCGTTTAAGGTTCGAAACGGTTGCACCCATTCATAAAGAGCCAGAATGGGCGCCGGCCAGCGCTGAGGAATGCGAAAGCTGCCCAGCAGTTGCATGAACGTGACGATGACTATTACAAACGCGAGCGGCAGGACTACGAATCGCGGCCACCGCTGGGAGCGGGAAACCTCCACTGCGTGCGGCCGCCGCAGCATCCGGTCATCGAGCAACGGCACGCAGAGAAGAATAGTCAGCCAGTTAAAAAAGGTGTAATTGCCGGTGAGCATAATCAACGCCTGCACGAGCATGAACAGCCCCGCCGCCCCCAGGCGCGCCCGGCGTCCGGCAAATATCAAAGCCGGCGCAACGATTTCCACCGCCAGAAGCAGGAAGACACAAACGGCTTGGACGCCCGCTGGCAGTTGATGGGCGTACCAGCCTATCCATGTGGGCAAAGGCTGGGTTTCATAATGCACGCGCAACGCGCTCAAGTTCCACCAGGTGAGGTCGCCGCTCATTAGTTTGACACAGCCCGATTCGAGCATGAGCCGAAAGATCAGCCAGCGCAATAGCCACAGCGCCGTCCCGGAAACTGGCGATTGCCGCGAGGGACGTTCCACCCATTGCAACGGAGCGAAGAGAATGGCGAGGAAGCCGGTTTCGAGCAGGAGAGTGTCCCATTGAAAATTGAGAAAGGGACTACAGATCGTTGACAAAGACAGATAGAGAATCCAGAGGAGAAAAAGCACCGGGGCCGGCGCGATGCCCAACAGCAAGAGCGCCGACAGGCCAACGCCCGCCGCGCATTGCCAATGCAAGGCTCGATCACCCGCGCCCCACCAGGCCAGCGTGGGAATCCGATGATACTTTTCCAGGCCAATATTATTTTGCTCCGACTCTCGCTTGACCGCCTCCATGAAGGAATGGGCGGGCGCGATCCCGCGACTGCCCGCCAGCCCTTGGATTTGACCAAGCAAAGAAGTGAAGGCAATCAGATAGATCAACGCCAGCCCGCGCAGAAAAACAAAGCGCACCCGAATGTAACTGAGCGGCAGATCACCGGGACCCGAATAAATTTTGTCTATTCTGGAAAGGAATGAACGGTGAACGGAAACCTCATGGTAAAACAGTTCAGTCAGCTCGGAGAAGATGGGTATTTTTTGGTACATCCAATAGAGCCACCGTTCTTTCCCGGCCGCGGCCAGCGCGCGAAAAACCGCTTCCGCTCCCAGGCAAAAGGAGCCATCGGGGAAAATCAAATGAACAGCGGTTTCAAAATCTTCGCGGGGAATCTCGGGAAAATTCTGGCCGATGCGCGGGTCCTGGAAAGGAAGATAATCGACTGCCTGGCCCGTCATCCGCTGCCAGCGAATAATCCATCGCCGGCAAAAATGACAATCCCCGTCGTAAACCATCAGCGGTTTCGACGGCGGCGAGGCCACTCGAAGCTCCTGCGACACGGAGTCAATTTGAACCCTGCCCCGCGAAAGTCTAGTTACATGTGCGCGATGATGTTCTCACCGAACGCGGAGCATTTGATTTCCGTCGCGCCGGGCATGAGGCGCGCGAAGTCGTAGGTGACGCGCTTGGAGCCAATCGCGCCGTTCAGTCCCTTCAAAATCAAGTCGGCTGCTTCCGTCCACCCTAAATGGCGAAACATCATCTCGCCGCTCAACACCACGCTGCCTGGATTGACCCTGTCCTGGTTGGCGTATTTAGGGGCCGTGCCGTGCGTCGCTTCGAAAATGGCATGGCCGGTGATGTAATTAATATTCCCGCCGGGAGCGATGCCGATGCCGCCCACTTGCGCGGCCAGCGCGTCGCTGAGATAATCGCCGTTCAGGTTCAATGTGGCGATGACATCGAAATCCTCGGCGCGGGTCAGGACTTGTTGAAGGGTAATGTCGGCGATGGAATCTTTGATGACCAAACCGGCCCCGGGTTTGCCTTCGGGAATTTTGCACCACGGGCCGCCGTCTATTTCCACTGCGCCAAAGTACTCCTTGGCCACCTGATAACCCCAATCCCGAAAAGCGCCTTCGGTGAATTTCATGATGTTGCCCTTATGAACGAGGGTCACGCTCTTGCGTTTGAATTTAACGGCGTAACCGATGGCGCTGTGAATCAGGCGGACCGACCCGCTATAGCTGACCGGCTTGATGCCGATGCCCACGCGAACATCACAGGGAAAATTGGCCGCGCCCACCGCCGTCCAGAATTCACGGGCCCGCTCCTCGGTGCCAAAGCGAATTTTATCGAACGACTTGGGAAATTGCGCGGCCAGAGTGGCGAGGAACTGGCCCGCCTCGGCCGAGCCGGCGGCGTATTCAATGCCCGCGTAAATGTCCTCGGTGTTTTCGCGGAAGATGACCATGTCCACTTTTTCCGGATGTTTGACAGGCGAAGGCACGCCTTGAAAATATTGGACAGGCCGGAGGCACACATACAAGTCGAGCATCTGGCGGAGAGCGACGTTAAGAGACCGGATGCCGCCGCCCACCGGCGTAGTCAAGGGGCCTTTGATGCCGATCAGAAATTCCTTGAACGCCTCAATCGTGTCGGTGGGCAGCCAACTGTTAAATTTTTTGAAGGACGTCTCGCCGGCATAAACCTCGAACCAGGAAACCTTGCGCCGACCGCCGTAGGCCTTTTGCACCGCCGCATCAAAAACACGTTCGCTCGCCGTCCAAATATCGGGGCCGGTGCCGTCGCCGCGAATAAACGGGATGATCGGGTTATCGGGCACATTCAGCTTGCCTTGGGCAGTGGTTATTTTGCCGCCAGCCGGTGGTTTTATATCCTGATAAGGCATGTTATGTAAAAGTTAGCGTGTTCAGAAATAAAGCGCGCCCGGAGGATTGCAAGCAGAAGTTCTAAAATCACTGCCTCATTCCCCGAACGTTAATCCTTCCACGCATCAGATCTGGAAATCGGCCTTTTTGGACATGAAGGTGTGAATGCCGCATTCCACTTTTTTGAAACCGATCCAGCGCCCCGCTCGTTCATCCTCACCGTCGCCGGTTTTGCGCGTGCAAGTCATGCAGCCAATCGACCGGTAGCCCTGATCGTGCAGGGGATTGTAAGGAATTTTGTGCTGGTGAATGTATTGCCAGATGGCGTCGCGCGACCATTGGGCCATCGGATTTAGCTTTACGATATCAGCGCCGGTCGCAGCGTCCAGGGTGTAGCGTTCGAGAATGCCAATGCTGGCGCGGCTCTCGGATTGATGGCGGCGCAGACCAGTGATCCAGCAATCCAGGTCGCGCAATTTGGATTGGAGGGGAAGGACCTTGCGCATGGTGCAGCACAGATCCGGATCGCGGCTCCATAAGGCGGGCCCCTGCGCTTCGGCCTGCTGGGCCAGCGTTAAATCGGGATGAAGCGATTCAATCTTCCAGCCGTAGAAATCCTCCAGCCGCTTTTTTAATTCGAGCGTCTCGGGAAAGAGCAATCCAGTGTCAAGTGTAAAAATT
>DASRLE010000061.1:0-4732 GCA_035648615.1 Saccharimonadales bacterium (SeqCode)
CGTATCGCGATGTCCTGGCCTCCGCGTGCTTTAACATTCGCGCCTCGGTGGTGTTGTACGCCAGTCTTGGGTTTATCGCGTCTTTCGCCCTCTCGCTCGGCACGGTGACGTGGGTGTTTTTGTCCGAAATCTTCCCGGATGGTTATCGTGGTGTGGCGGTATCGCTCGTCGGATTTTGGAATACGGCGGTAAACATGGGTGTCGCTTTTGTTTTTCCGTGGGAGTTGTCCCATCTCGGCCCGGATGGGACTTTTCTGGGCTGCGGAATTTTCGCGCTGGCGGCGCTGATTTTTATTGCGGCTTGCCTTCCCGAAACGAAGGGCAAGTCCCTCGAAGAATTGGAGGACATCCTGGTCCGCTCCCCTCTCAAAACCTACGCCATCCCCACCCATGCAACTGATTAAACGAGGACCGATTTTGCTGGCGTCCGCATTTCTGGCCATGAGCCTGCGCCTGCCCGCCCAAACCGCCCCGGGCCCAGCCAAAGTGGAACTGCGCAAAAACGGCGGGGCCTACCAGCTTTACGTCAATCATAAGCCTTTTTATGTCAAAGGCGCCGGCCTGGGATCCGGCAGCCTGGAAAAGCTGGCCGAAAACGGCGGCAATTCCTTTCGCACCTGGGGCGCCAGGAACGGCTTGGCCCTCCTCAACCAAGCCCACGCCAACGGGCTTTATGTCACGATGGGCCTGGATGTGGGACGCGAGCGGCAGGGCTTCGATTACAATGATCCGGCGGCGGTGGCGCGGCAGTTGGCGGCGATCAAAGTTCAGGTTCTGAAATACAAAGATCATCCCGCGCTGATCATTTGGGCGATTGGCAACGAACTGAATCTGCACGCCAAAAATCCCCAGGTATGGGACGCCGTAAACGGTATTTCCAAAATGATCCACGCCGTGGACCCAAACCACTTGACCCTCACTCCGCTGGCTGGATTCAGCGCCGACATGATTCACCAAGTGCAACAGCGCGCGCCGGACCTCGATTTGATCGGAATCCAAATGTATGGCAGCATCGTCGAATTGCCGCGCCTCTTGCGCCAAAGCGGCTATGACGGCCCTTACCTGGTGACCGAGTGGGGCGCCACCGGCCATTGGGAAGTTCCCAAAACGGAGTGGGGCGCGCCCATCGAAAACGACAGCACGACCAAGGCAAACGCTTATTTAAAACGGTATCAAGCCGCCATCGAATCGGATCCCGCGCACTGCCTCGGTTCTTATGTTTTTCTTTGGGGCCAAAAGCAGGAGCGGACGCCGACGTGGTATGGAATGTTTCTCCGTTCCGGCGAGGAAACGGCCACGGTGGACGTCCTCCACACCATTTGGAAAGGCCGGCCGCCCGCCAACTCCAGTCCCAAGCTCGAAGGCGTCTGGCTGAATAACCAGACAGCGATGAACAGCATCCATCTCAAGTTGGGTCAGCCCTATCCCGCCAAAGTGGCCGTGACCGACCCGGATGGCGACTCGCTGACCTACCATTGGGTGTTGATGGACGAAACCCGTGCAAAAACCACCGGCGGCGACTTCGAGCGCGAACCAAAAATCTGGACCGGCTTGATCCACGATGCGGACAAAAGCGAAATCGTCTTGACGGCTCCCGGCCAGCC
This sequence comes from Saccharimonadales bacterium (SeqCode), assembly GCA_035648615.1. GTDB lineage: Bacteria > Verrucomicrobiota > Verrucomicrobiia > Limisphaerales > Palsa-1400 > DASRLE01. The sequence goes on from DASRLE010000061.1 coordinate 1,605, forward strand.
CGGCCCTTACCGGTTATTTGCCTATGCCTTCGATGGCAAAGGCCACGCCGCCCACGCCAATATTCCTTTTTACGTGGATAAAAACACGGAACCTTCGGCCGCGAATAGCCGCTGACTATTTCTTGACAGCTTCCGCCCCGCCGTCCTGGAAACAATGGCGCATGGCGTGCAAAACCAGCTCGCTGGAGCTTTTGAGCTGGAGCTTTTCTTTGATGCGCGCGCGGAAGGAATTGATCGTGGCGATGGTCAGGTTCAATTCCTTGGCGATTTGCCGCGTCCCCTTGCCCTGCCCCAGCATTCGAAAAACCTCCAGCTCGCGATCACTGAGCGTTTCCACGGCGGAGGCCGGTTCGTCCTCCTTGCCCAGCATGAACTTCGAGAGCATGACGGTGGACATTTTCTCGCTCAAATAAATATTGCCGGCCAGGACCTTGGAAATGGCCGCTTGCACGGTGCGGGCCGGTTCATGCTTCATTACATATCCCATGGCCTTGGCCCGCATGGCCCGCTCGGCGAAGAGCGTTTCGTCGTGCATGGAAATGACCAGGATGGGCAGCTCTTCGTATTGCGTTTTGATGGTCTTGATGAGGTCCAGGCCGCTCGACCCGCCCAACGAAATGTCGATGATGACCAGTTCCGGCTTTAAGCTGGCCACGGCGGCTTCCGCTTCGGCGGCGTCGGCCGCTTCACCGCAGACGATCCATTCCGGGTTGCGTTCGATCATCTGGCGCAATCCCTCGCGGAACAAGGGATGGTCGTCCACAATCAAGATTCGGCTTTTCGCGGGCAGTTCGCTCATAGGTTAAGGACGCCATTCGTGTGGTGGCCGTTCTTCGCCAGGCCGTCGCGCGGCACAGCTAAAAAAACGCAAGTGACATCGGTGCCCGATCCGGAGGCGCTCTGCAAGCTTAATGTCGCGCCAATGACCCGCGCGCGGTAATGCATGATGCGCAGGCCCATGCCGGTGTGCGCCCGGTTGGGCTGCAAAAATCCGACGCCGTCGTCCTTGACGCTCAGGACGTAGTGGTCCGTGACCGCCTCCAGGCTGATGTTGACGTTCCGCGCTTTGCCGTGCTTGGCGGCGTTGGCCACGGCTTCCAATACTATATAGTACAAGTGCAGCGCGATGCCGTTGTCCACCGCATCGGGCGGGGTGGTCGAAGAAAACTGGCAGGAAATTTTGAACAATTCGCTCGAATTGGCGGCCAGTTCCTCCAGCACCGCAACCAACCCGTTTTCCTCCAGCCGAACGGGGAACAAGCCGCGCGCCACGCCGCGAGTCTGCGAAATGGCCTGGTTAATCAAGCCGCTGATTCGCTCGGTTTGGGCCGATTCTGTCGCGCCTTTCTCCTGAAGTTTGTCGGCCAGCGAAGCGGTCATCAGGGCGATGCCGGCCAGTTGTTGACAGACTCCGTCATGCAGGTCGTGGCCGATGCGGCGCTGTTCGCGATTGCTGATTTCCAGGATTTCCCGCTCCAATCGCTTGCGTTCGGTGATGTCGCGCGCCATGCCTTCAATCTCGACCGAAGCGCCGGAGTGGCCGATCAAGCGCGTGCTGATTTCCAGGCGAATCCGCTGGCCTCGGGCGGTGACGAAATCCCATTCCACCGTGGGCGAAGCGGCCCCATTGACGACCTGTTCGAGCCAATGCTTCGCGGCCGGCTGTTCTTCCTCGGCCACAAATTCGAGGATGTTTTTTGTCAATACTTCGCGGCGCGGCCATTGCAACAGCAACTCACCCGCCCGGTTCATGGAAGTGACGCGCCCATTCAAATCGTGGGTATAAACGACGTCGTTGGCATTTTCGAGCAGGTCCTCGTAACGCTCTTTCAAAGTCGCTTCCACCCGCAGTTTTTCGCGGATGATGCCGGTTTGTTGATGCACGCGCCGGCGCAACACCGCCACCCAGACAAACCCCACCAGCGCCATCACCCCCAGGATGGACATGATCCACAGCACCTTTTGCAAATTCCACCACGGCACCGCCTGGATTAACTCGATGTCGCTGGGCGAGCGCAGCAGAATGCGAAAAGACAGCGCCCGCCAGGCCTCCCCCGCCCGCCATTCCGAGCCGGTTTCGATCGCGCACACGCCCGTCACCGCAATCTTGCTGCCGTTTTGCAAATAGGCGAAGTCCACCCCGCCTCCTTCGGTCTTGCGTTCGAGGTAGGCGTGAAAAATGAAGCCGCTGGATTGAAGCACCAAAAATTGCTCCTGGCTATGACGCGCGCGATCCAGCACGGTCGCCTCAATCCGCACCAACCGGCAATCGTGAGTCCCCTTCAGCGCCTCATCGGCCGTCACCTTGTCAGGAACAGGGCGCGGATCGACACCAGTCTTACGATAGACCGCATCCTGCAACAACGGGTTATATTCTCCGAGGTCGGCGAACCCGAGGACTTCAACATGGTCGCCCACCAGCAAACGGCCATTCTGGGCCGTTTGGATATAAACCCCCGTCGTTTTGTCCTCGATATACAAAACATCGTCCCGGCGATAAATGACCGTTCCCTCCACCTTGACGCGATGGCCGTAAGTGGCCTCGGTGGTAAATTGCAATAAGCTGTTGATCGGGCGCGCCGAACCGGCAAAAGAATCGCCCGCCGAAGGTTTTTCGATCACGAGATCATCCGTTCGCGGCACCAGCAACCGGATATTAAACAATTGGCGCTGCCGATTGAAACGCGTCACGCACACCCCGCGCGCCAGCACCGTGCTGTCCACCAGATCCGTCCCCGGCGCCCCGGGCAGGCTCCGCGCCACCGCCGTGACCCGCTGCCCGCCAATGGCGATGTCAATCAAATAGTATTTGCTGCGCTGGTCAAAGCGCACCGCCCGCACGATGCCATGCACCTCCACAAACTGGCTGTCCTGCTGGCCGCTGGACAACTGCTCGAAAACCACCGGCTTGGCCGCCGGCAAAGTCGCCGGCCGCAAGACGTGAATACGCGCCGTTTCGATAATCGGCGCATACTCGCCGCGGCTGGACTGCCCCTCGATTTCCACCCGTTGCCCGGACTTGATGGCCGGATCGGACGGATCAGTCAAAAAGAAATAAATGCCCGCCGTGTCATCCTGGATAAAGCGCAGGAACTCGCTCTGATCAAAAAACGTCACCACTCCCTTGA
>DASRLE010000062.1:0-5473 GCA_035648615.1 Saccharimonadales bacterium (SeqCode)
GGCTTTGGTGGCGGGCGCGTTCTTCCTGGCGCGTCGGTTGTGCGCGCATCCGCTGGCGGCTGCTTTGCTGACGCTGGCCGCGCCGGTCTTTATCCTCTCCAGCGGCAGTGTCATGTGCGACACGATGATGCTGGCCTTGTGGATCTGGGCGGTCATTTGCTGGATGGAAGGCCTGGCGGATAACCGCGCGGCCAAACTATGGCTCGCCGCCATCCTTGTCTCCGCTTGCTGCCTGACGAAATATTTCGGGATCGCGCTGCTGCCGCTGTTGCTGGCTTACTCCGTGCTGGAACGGCGGCGCATCGGAACTTGGCTCGTCCCGCTCTGCCTGCCCGTGCTGGTCCTGGCGGCCTACCAATGGCTGACTTATCTCCTTTACGGGCGCGGACTGTTGTTCAACGCGGTGCATTACGCCACCCACGCCCGGGTGGGTGGGGGACTGCCGCTAAAAATCATAACGGGACTCTCTTTCACCGGCGGGTCAATCTGTGTTCTTCTGCCGCTGGCGCCTTGGTTGTGGAATAAAAAAAACCTCCTCGCCGCCCTCATGGTGGGCGCCGTCAGCACGCTGGTTTGCACCGAGGCGGGCGAATTTCAGGTCGGGGACCGTGTTCAGCTTCACTGGCTCTTTGCGGTGCAATTCACGTTGTTCGTGGTCGCAGGAGCCAGCCTGCTCTTGATTGCCATGGACGATTGGCGCGCCCAAAAAACACCGGCCTCCGCCCTCTTGCTCCTCTGGGTTGCCGGGACCTATCTCTTCGCCGCCGCCGTCAATTGGACGGTCAGCGGCCGAAATATTTTGCCGATGTTGCCGGCGGCTTCCATTCTGCTCATCCGCCGCCTGGAACGGCGCAACTGGCTGCCCCCCTCGCGCTTGATCGGGCCTCTGTGGATGCCTCTGGGCTTTTCCGTCGCAGTCGGTCTCCTCGCCGCGCGGGCGGATTATCAATGGGCGAATTCGGCGCGAAACGCCGCCGCCGTTTTGCGGCAGAAAATTGGAACCAGCGCGCCCGGCATTTGGTTCGAGGGGCACTGGGGCTTTCAATATTACCTCGAGCAACAAGGGGGGAAGCCGTTAAATCGCGCTCACCTCTTGGTGCCGCCCAACGGCGCCATTATTCTTCCGTGGGAAAATTGTTACCCTTTCCCTCTTCCCCGCGATAAAGTCGAGAAATGGTTCCGGTATGAATGCGTCGGGGAAAAATGGGTGACGACCATGAATACGACTGCGGGCGCTGGATATTACTCCGACGGCTGGGGCCCCCTGCCCTTCGCCTTCTGTCACGCCCCCCTCCAGCAATACTCCGTCCTGCGCGTCAAGTAACCTTGCAATTTCACTCAATAAATCAAGGGTTCGTTTTTTGGTCTCCCTGTAGTTTGTATAGAACCATCACGACATGGCCGCAAACGAATACGTGAAAAAAAATCGCCCGGAATAATAGGACGCAATCCAAAACCCCGGCATTGAACCGGAGCGGGATTAAATTCGAGGATGCTTTGCGGGCTATGCTTAATACTGTCCGTCCGTCAAATCTAAAAAAGACGAGCAATCTTAAAAAACGCTCTTAATAAGATACCGATTGGGCCGCAGGGTCTTTTCATAATACGCGTTGGCTTTCCATAATGCTGGCTTTCCAATCCTTCAGGGGTATTATGATAAACGTCTTGGTCCTCTCCTAATTTACTCCACCATATTCCAGAATATTTCTGCCTTGCGACATGCGTGAATTGGCCGAAAATATCTTCATAGATTACCACCTTTTCATAAAACATCTCAAACCCGCTGGAATTGTCTTTGTTATCATCATATCCCAATGATTCAAATAGTCGGATGAAACAAAGCAGCGAACCATCGTCCAGAACTCCATCTGGCCAGTGCATTGAAGGTTCGCATTTATCTGGTTGCCACCATCTCGTTTTGTCCCATGCCGCAGCCCATGCTATGCAATTATATTTTGAGTCTTTTGGGCTTGTTTCCTTTCCCCCATCGGAAGACAGCTTGGGGTATGATGTCTCCAATTCAGAAGAAAGCATTTCAAGGAATAAGTTTTGTGGCGCGGCCCCAGTTAATCCACGCCTTTACGGCCTCATCGAAATCATCCCCCTGCTGAGAGGGATCAAAACCGTTGTTAAGGGCTTTTAAGGCTTGAAGCCATCGTCCCGGCCTCACTTGCAACTCGTTAAGGATTAGAGGCACAACGTCTGGTCCTAATACAAGTATAGATTGGTACGCAGGGTGGGCATATTTTTGAGCGGTGAGAGAATATCCCCTTGTTTCTTCTCTCCATTTTTGGGCAAGTTCATTAAATCTTTCCTCCAACGAACCCGACGCTTGCGAGGTTGATTCTTCAATAGCCCGTTCACGCTCACGCTCGGCATAACGGATGGTATTATCCTTCCACCATTCTTCTGGCGACGGCTCGCGATCCTCGCATAAAACATACGCAGTTTTAACGCGTTCTACGTAGTTTGGAATAGATACAGATGTGTCCATAATGATTCTATTCTAAATAATTAATGCCGGACTTTGAGAGCATCGCCTGTAATTGTTTAGCTTTTTTTTCCGCCCGTTCGATGGCAACCTTAAGATCGTTAAGCTCGCTGTTTTCCAATGCGAAATAAGCCTCTTTATGATTTCGACCCTCATGGTAGCTTATATTTAAGTTATGTAAAACAACGGCGCCCGCGACAGAATCTGCTGGTGATGAAAAAATTGGTCGAATATCCGAATAAATTTTAACTCCGCAAAAAACTTTTTGGTGTTCTGTAGCTACATTGAAAGCCTTAGCCGTTACTGCTATCGCCTTTCCAATGCTCAAAAGCTTTTCCATTCTCGCGCCAACCAGGGTTGATTTTGCAGGGGAAAGTCCAAATCGTTCTATTTCTCCGATCGTCTCTTTAATATCGGATGCAACTCTCTGAGGCGATTTTTGAAGATTTTCCATTGCCGGATACAATCCGCAAAGAACTGTAACATATTCCTCAACGTCGTCTTCTGGAATGGACGGGACAGTCGGGGAGAGCCGCTTGCAGAAGCTCTCAACTGAAAGCGAGGGCCTGGCTTCAACAAGCCCTTTTATCAGTTCAAGAAATTGAGTCTCGGTCAGATCGGAAAGCTTTCTAAAGATGACGCCCTGACTGTCTGGAATATTTAATATTGCCATAAGGATTCCAAATCGTTGTGCGCTGACCGGCTCAATGTCAAATTTTTATAATTTCCGTGTCGCGGTAATTTAAACTTGTCGGACAAATCGTCAATCCAATTCGTTAGCCGACATTCACGCCATGAGTGCCATTCTGCGCTTAAACTATGGGTTTACGAAATATATTATTCCGGATTTTTTGCCCCATCTCTTTTGCCTTTCATTCTAATGGTTTGTTACTGCCTAGGCGAGGAGTGGGGGTGAAGCAACGGGCGCTGGCGAAACAGGCTGCCGGGGCAGGGTGAAAAAAAAGGTGGTTCCCTTTTGTAATTCGCTGGCGACCCGGGTTTCGCCGCCATGCGCCTGAATAATATGTTTGACAATGGCCAGGCCCAGTCCTGTTCCGCCCCTTTCGCGCGAGCGCGCGCGATCCACCCGGTAGAATCGCTCGAAGATGCGGCCAATGGCGTCGGGCGGAATGCCGGGCCCGTCATCCGCCACGAAGGCTTCGAGTTTTGCCGGGTCATGATTGTCCGCTCCCAAAACGACTCGTCCGCCGGACCGGCCATATTTGATCGCGTTTTCAGTGAGGTTGAAGAGGACTTGCTGAAGACGGTCGGCATCGGCCCAAACGAGGGTTTGCGCCGGAATGCTGTTTTCGAGAATGGTCTGCCGGGCGTTGGCCGGCGCGCTCAGGTCGTCCACGACGTCCTGGGCCAGGTCGCGCAAATCGAGGGACTGGCAATTAAGGACCGCGTGGCCGGATTCCAAATGGGAAATGGCCAGCAAATCTTCGATCAGAAAGAGAAGGCGGTCGGAATGCTGGTCGATCTTTTGCAGAAAGCGCGCCGCCTGCCCCGCATCCTCCATCGCGCCGTCGAGCAAGGTTTGCGCGAACCCTTTGATGAGCGAAAGAGGCGTGCGCAATTCATGGCTGACATTGCCGACGAATTCCTGGCGGATATTTTCCAATTCCTTGAGGCGGGTCACATCGTGAAAAATAAACAACTGGCCTTGCTCCGCTCCGGCGTGGTCCGTCACGAGGGTCGCGTTGACTTGCCAGGAACGGCGTTTGACGCGGTGAATTTCCAGCTCCGCCTCGGAGATATTTTTTTCCTTTTGCAACCGGACAGCCAAGGCGGCCAGTTCATGCCAGCGAAAAGCTTCCATAATGGTCTGGCCGCCCACATCGGAGACGGGATCGAAAACCTTGCGCAGGGATTCGTTAATCATCACCACCCGGCCCTGACCGTCCAGCAGCAGCACGCCTTCGATCATGCCATTGAATAGAGCCTGCTGGCGAATTTGGAATTGGGCGATGACCTCGCTCTGGCGGCGGCTGGCTTCTTCGCGATAGTGGCGCTCGATCTCCTCGCGCCATTGCTGATGGCGCCGCGCCTGCCATCGGAAAACTCCGCCAGCCAGCAGCAAACAAAAGACAGCGATCAGCCAGTTCCACATGCAAGAAGGGAATTTGAGTTCATTCATCGACCGCGCGCGGCAACTTGAATCATTGCACCACATCAGGCGTTGGAAGGGAATAAAATTGTGGCGTTCGCGTCAGCCGGAGGCACGAGACCTGTTGCCGGGCCAAAGCGGAACTGACATTCCGCGCTCCAAGACGCTTCGCGCGCACTGCCGCCGCCGAAGAACCGGCCGGTTTTGGAGTGCGCGCGCGACAGCGCCGTTTTCCCCTCGTGTCCTCCATTTAATCTTGGGGGAAATGCCTGTCAGCAGAATCCCTAACGATTTTTGAAGTGCAGCCCTGATTGCGGGAGCGCCCGGTTCTTGCGATTGTGTTGTCAACGAAACGATAAAAGCGTATGACTACTATAACAAAAAAGAACGATCAAACCGGATGCACCGCGGCAACTTATGTGGGCAACCGATCCATCCGCTGCCTTGACCTGGTTGGCCCCGACCAAAAAACGATCCGCCAAAAATATCTTATCGGCGAACCGCAGGATTGTCCGATGGGCCGGGCCGATGAAATGAAACAGCGCGGCTTTGTCGGGATTTACCTAAAAGAGGCCGTGACGTTTTTCCGCCTCCCGAATTCCAACCGCATCCTGCAAAAGACCTGGTAAGCGCGAGGCTCAGACCGTTTTAGCCGGTCTGCTCTGCCGCCCCGCCAGGACCTTGGATAGCAGAGCGGCCGCCACCAAGACTCCGCAGTTGGCCAGTAATCCAAGCTTGTATGAATTGTTCCGTCCGTGCAGGTAGGCCATAACGTTGGGCCCGATCAGTCCGCCCATCAGGTTGCCAATAGAGTTGATGATGGCGATCCCAGCCGCAGCCGCTGAACCTCGCAGCAACGCCGGTGGCACCGC
>DASRLE010000063.1:0-8848 GCA_035648615.1 Saccharimonadales bacterium (SeqCode)
GATGAATAGGATGTTATGTTCTTTTTCCTTGACTCAAAGAATAAATTTCATTATCATTAAGAAGTGATACAAGACGAAATTCCAATTACAATTGATAAATTCAGTGAAACTATGGGCATTGCCGATACAACCGTTTGGCGATACCGGCAACGTGGTTGGTTGGAAACGGAGAATATTTGCGGGCGAGTTTACATTTACCCCGATAAAATACGCAAATTTAATGACCGTGTTAAGGCGGGCGAATTCGCCAAAAAGCATATAGCGCCCAAAAAGCAAAAGACTGAACTCGTTATTAGTGAATAAATATTGGTTCAAAGGAAACCTTTTCCGCTTGCTTTGCATGATAATCGCGGCAGTAGTGAACATAAACATCGTCTAAAAGTTTCGTTGTTGAATGACCCATCCAATCTCTGACAACATCTTTTGAAACATCAGACATGGCGCACATAGACGCGAAGAAGTGTCTGCAATCGTGGAAACCAAACTTGGGCAAATTACATTTAGTACGTGTGAGAATCAAAGTCTCTTTAAATGTCTTCGCGGGTTTGTCGCCCTTGCCCCGTTGAGGCGACGGAAACAAATATTCAGAATCAGGCGCTTTACGGGTTTTCATGTCTTTCAAATGGTTTTCCAGATTTTCATTGAAATTTACCACGCGAGATTTGTAATTTTTAACTCTGCCGTCATATCCGATTGTGACGTGGCGTTGTGTCCAGTCCACGTCCTGCCATCTCAATAGCAAACTTTCGCTTATCCGACCGCCAGAGTAGCAAAGAAAAAGAATCAAATCTTTAAACTGTGCGCCGTTCTTAAATTCTAATGCCCCATTGCATATTGCCTTCATGTCTTCTAAAGGAACAAGGCGTTTCTTTTCTCTGATGAATCTTAATGGTTTAATATTCTCGAATGGCATTCTTTGTAGTAACCCGTCATCAATTGCTTTATGCAAGATATTCCGTAAAATTGTGACCGCGCCATTAACCGTACTAGGTTCAACTTCTTTCAAGCGTTTTTCTCGAAATGCTGTAACAATGGGTTTTGTAATGTCATCAAGTCGCGTATCGCCCAAAAACTTAATCCAAGCATTCGCATGAACGGTTTCTGTCTTGATTGTTTCCACTCCTTTGTTAAGGGTCACTGAACTTGCCAAGTAAGTCTTTGCATAATCGTTGAATTTCGGCATTTGTCCTAAAACCAGCAATACGTTCTCCGTTCGTTGAACCTTCAATTTGATTTGCGCCGCGACCGCTTCCGCAACGGTTGTCACTGGACGTTTAACTCCGTTTTCTTCCACTTCCAAGGGGATACGGCGGACAGTCTTGATTCCCGTGTTTGGGTTTTTAACGGTCATTTGTGCGCAGTATCGCCCATTCCGTTCCCATAGACCGCGAATTTGACGCTTGCGCCCATCTCTGACTTTCTGATATTGTAAATGGCGTGGAATTGAACTTTTGCTATCGGTTGGATTGCTTGCGGTTTCATTGTCATTCATGCGATGAGACTAGCACAAATACTAGCACAAAGTCAAGAATTTCCAGACTTGCTTTTGTAAGTCATTGTAAATCAGTATGCCCGCGTGGCGGAATTGGCAGACGCGCTAGATTCAGGTTCTAGTGAGTAACATCGTACAGGTTCAAGTCCTGTCGCGGGCACCATACAACTAAACCCAGACAAAAAAAGACACGTTAATGGTTTCGACCATCAGGCTCACTACCGCTTCCGATGCCCCTCTCTGGCTGGATTTGGTCCAGGCCACCTTGGGCCCGGACTATCCGGTCAAGGAGATTTATAGTCTCGATTGGATCGCCGAGCAGCTTGACCCCGCCACGGGCCAGGAAACCTGGGTGGCCGAGAGCGGCGGACGTTTTCAGGGCAGCATTTCTTTTCTTAAACCCGGCCATCCTAATCTCAATCCGGTGGCCAACCTGGGCCGCAATCTCCTTCGCCCCGAAAGCGTGAGCGATGGGTCGGCGGAGTTGTTGCTGCGTTCGGTCACTGAATTGGCCAGCCAGCGCAAGCAAATGGCCATCGTGCGCATTCCGTCCTCGGACAACGCGCAGCAAATTCTCTTCGAGAATCTCGGGTATGTCTGCGTGGGGTTTCAGCCGCTCAAACACATGCTCAGTCAGCGGATCGGGATTTTGTTTTATGTGAGGGGCGCCAATTCCGTGCTGGTCACCCGCAATCCGCTTTCGGAATCGCTCCCGCAAGTCAGCGAACTGGCCATCGCCGCCTTGGAGAAAATGCAAATTCCCAATAGCATCGTCGTGCGCGACGGGGCCAATGGCTATCCCTTGCAAACGGACCTGACCGTCCACGAGGCGACGCCGGATGATTTTGAACTGTGGCGCATCCAGGCGGAGAGTTCCAATCCGCCGGTGGAAATCTCCGGCCGGTTCAATTTGGGCTTTGGGCTGATGCGCACCCCTGGCGGCCCTCCCATGCGCGCTCTGCTCGGGCAACATGACGAAAAAATGGTGGCGGGCCTGGCCTATTATTTCGATGAGCACGACCGTTGCGCCCGCATCGTGGATGCGTTTTGCAGCGATGATCTTTCCATGGGCGCGCTGCTGGCCCACGGGGTGAAGGTCATGCAGCAGTTGAGCGCCATTTACACCGAGGTGGACATCCTGGCGACCGCGCCGCGCTTGCTCAAAAGCGCCGAACAACTGGGCTTTGTCCCGGTGGCCTATCTGCCGGCTTTCTTTGGCCGGAACGACCGCTTTTGCGACGTGGTCAAATTGGTCAAGTTGAATTTGCCCTATTCGCTTGAAAACGGCAATTTCACCGCGCACGCCCGATCGACCGTCACCATCATCGACCGCAATTTTGAAGACCAGAAATTGGGTTTGGCCATTATAAATTTATTGCGCCCGCTTTCCATCTTCACCGGTTTGGGCGACGGCGAACTGCGCAAGATTGCGCGGCTTTTCGTGCAAAAACTTTACCGTCCCAATGACCATGTCTTCGCCAAAGGGGATTCAGGCGATGAAGCCTATATTGTCCTGCGGGGCAAAATCAGCATTCAATTGGAGAAGGACTCGCCTGCGGTGGCGCAACTGGGGGATGGAAAAATTTTTGGCGAACTGGCTTTTCTCGACGGCTCGCCGCGCGGGGCTTTTGCCGTGGCCTCGCAGCCGAGCATTTTGCTGGTCATGAAACGCAGCGCCTTCGGCGAACTGGTGCGGCGCGAACCGAATCTGGGCATGACGGTCATGCGCAACCTCGCCCAGGACCTTGCGCTCAAACTGCGCGGGGTCAACGAGACTCTCTCCAGCGTCAAAAAAGCCCCGGCCAAGGCTTAGGTTCTAACTCCATCCCACGGCCACCGTCAGTTTCTTGCCGTATTTATTGGTGTAATGCAGCCGCTTGTTGGATTGGCCGTATTCATGCACCAGGCGGGTGATCTTGACATCGTAGCAACAATACTCGGCGATTTCCATCATGCGCCCTTCTTTGTACCAGCGAATGGCCTGCAAGCCTTCCGCCGTTTTCTCCACCCCGAGAGTGGCGTGGGCGATGGCATCGAGCGAAAGCCGGTGCTGCAACGTCTTTTGCAAATCCACCAACATATCCAGCGTTGGCACTTGTTCGATGTCGAAAAAGGGATTATGCCCCGCCAGCACTTCATAATCGAAACGCAGGCTGTTAAATCCAACCACCAAGTCGGCGCGGCGCAACTCCTCGATTAAATCATTGACCTCGTCTTCGCGATAAATTCTATAACCCCCTCGCAGCGTGCTATAAGTGACCCCAACACTCATTCGCATCTCGCGGATTTTATCCCACCCGCCCACTTCATCGGCCGAGCGCTGGGTTTCCAGATCAAAATAGACAACATTTTTCATCGCAGAATTTCTGCGGCGTTTATATACGGCCCGCAAAAAAATGGGAAGACTTTCCAGACGATTTTATTGCTTGGCCGGATATTGCCAGACCCAATCGCCGGTTTCGGGATGATATTCAGATAGCTCGCGGAGTTGCTTGGAACTTGAAACTTCGCGAGAGGGATAAGTTTCTCCATCGTCTTTTTCATTCCAACCCACCGAATAGAGAGTGAATCTGCCGTCTTCGTTCAGACGATATTTCAAAGATTCGCCATTAATAATGTCATGCGGCAACTTTTCCAAAAACTCCGGCGCCAGCGCGTCCAGGCCTTCGGGAAAATGGCCATGGGCCATGCGGAACCGTTCCAAAGCGCACGCGATGAGGGCAAGATTGATTTCCGTTTGGGTATGAACGAAGCTCTGAGGCGAAACAACGCCTTTGCCAATCGCTTTGAAGGCAAAGCTATAGGGGGCTGCGGGCGGAACGGCCTCGAAGAGCGCCATGTTGGTCTTGCTCATGTTCGGATAAACTCGCTGGGTTTGCGCCGTCACGTCCTTTAAAAGCGTTTGATGGAAAAATCCGGCTGCCGTAAGTTCGTTCTCATAAAACCAACCTCGTGGCATCATACGCATAACCCACACAAATGCATCTTGACTGGCGCCAAAAGGGGGAGGCTGTTGCAGTGCGAAAAACGTCTCAGGATTTTCGGGAAGGAAAGCTATCTCGCCACAGGTAAAAGCGAGATCTGACTTAACTCCCCGGTCATATTGCGAGAGCAGGTCCCCTTGTAAGAAATAGTGTTGGAACTTCTCCAGTTGATCTTTCGACCAGCGATTTTCACGCAAGCCCTCCCAGACCGATTGGAGATCGCCCTCAATCATGTGACATCGAATGATTTGTGAAATCATGAAAGGCTCGGATTTGATGGCATCGGCGCAATAGAAGGCCAGAGTGGCATCGGCGAACGCGGGTTGATTGCTGCCGGTGGCCAACTCCGCGACCGCGCGCAGTTGCAAAACACGCGAGATGTTGGCCAGGAATCCCAAGTGGGGCAGCATGGCATTGGGAAGTTCATCGTAATGGATGGGAAACCGTGACTGCGGACGCTCGCTGGCGGCGCGAATGGCCGCGAGGTCCGGCGCCACTTTGTTTAGGGCGAACAAGACGTCATTCGCCGGTTCCCCGGGTTGCTCCGGCACAGGCCAATTATTGGATTGCGATCTCGCGACCTTTAATCCTTTCTTCCTTCCCAGCCAGCCCTGCCATTTCTCCACATCCTTCCGAAACCAGCCTTGCCATTCCTTAAGGTTGACCGGACGCCCATAAACCCAATCCTTCAGCTTGTTCTCGACGGATCCAGGCCCCAGGGCGAGGCGTCCCATGCGCGCCCAAATATTGGTGTTTCCCCAATGGACGTTGGTGGTCGTATATTGATAGTCGAAGAGTCCCGCGAACGGCGGCGCCATGGCAAAATTCTGGTCGTCGGGCGCAGCCGGTGGAACATAGGCATACCAGTCCAGTTCAAGTCCCTGCGCTCTGGACTGTCGTTTATAACTTTCCCAGGCATGTTTGCCGCGCCAATCTTCTTCAGCGTAGAAAAGGGCAAGCAGCGTGGCCAGACAAGCGAGCCAAAATAAACACCGTCGAGCGAAAGAAGAGAAACGGGTCTGAATGCTTTTGCGTGGTTCGCTCATATCCTTAAACGACGACTTCGGTTCTGCGCATCTCGCTGCGGGGGGAAGGATTTAGCTTGGGCGGTTCCGCCGTTTCCACCGGAAAGATGATTTCCGCCAGCATCGTCTGCTGCCGCCTCAAGTCGGCTAATTCCTGCCGCGAAAAAGCCACCGTCGCTGAAGCGGACGGAGTTGGACCTTTTCCCGCCGCCAGATTCATCCCGAGAATCAGCAGCCACGCCACGCCCAATCCCGCCCACGCCTTGGGACACGGCCAAAGCCACACCCTCCACCAGGCGGGCGAGGCAGGCGCGACTTGCGCGGAATTCAAGATTCGCGCGCGCCACTCGCCGGGCACTTCGCGCATCGGTTGCTCTTGCAAACGTTTTTCAAAGTCGGAGTTCATTTAATCTCGTTATAAATGGGACGCAGCCGCCCGCGCCATTTGTCTAAAAAGGTTAGGGCGCATTCACTTTTTGGCTTTGGCGGGTCTCGGGGCAAGGAATTTTAGCTTTGGACGATTTAGAATCGGTTATTGAAAATTTGTGATTGGTCATCTCGTTGCGAGGCGTCTTTCGATAACCAATAAAAAATTTTCAATGATCGATTCTCAATCGAGAAGTCCGAAACCCTAACGCATTACTTCGCCAACAGGATTTACCCAAAAAAGTAAAATGCACCCTAAAAGTTAAGTGCGGCCCAAAAAAGCTAGTGCCCGGCGGTGCGCAGGCATAATCTCAGCCAGTCACCATGAATGCGAAAAGCAACAAAAAACAGCCAGTCGAGAATCGTGCCGCCTTGGCTGGTTTCACCTTAATTGAGCTATTGGTGGTCATTGCGATCATTGCTATTTTAGCCGCAATGCTGTTGCCCGCTTTAGCCAGCGCCAAAAGCCAGGCGCGAAAAACTCAGTGCCTCAACAACCAGAAACAAATTGGCATTGACCTGAAACTTTATACCGACGATTTCGCGGGAGTCTATCCGCTCCTGTGGGACTGGGGCGCCCTTGGCGGCCAGAATGGGACCTATGATATCTTCGTCGCGGCAACGAACAGGGCTCTTTACGCCTATGAAGGCAAAAAGGAAATTTTTCAATGTCCGGCGGACAAAGGCGACGCCGATAGCTACGTGGCGGTGCCCGCTACCGTAAAAAGCAACTGTTTCGCTACTTACGGGAGCAGCTACTTGCAAGAATGGGTGGGGGACTATTTTGGCGTGCAGCACGTCTTTGGCAATATTCAGACTCCAGGCACTCCTGGCGGCCAATCCATGAAAACCAGCGACGTCGCAGTCAAACCGGCGGCCAAGGTGATCAATGGCGACTGGGTTTGGCAGTCCAATCGCGGAGATACGGTTGCCCAAAGCATTTGGCACAATTACAAAGGACAAGAGTTAAGCGTTATCTTGTGGGGCGACAGCCATGTCTCGGCCTACAGCTTTCCGTCCTATTGTGTGCTGGCCACGCCGGTCAATATGCGGGCCAACCCATGGTGGTGAAACCGTGGACGCGCTTACGCGACTGGCGTGGATTATTTAATCTCGTCATAAATGGGACGCAGCCGCTCGCGCAATTTGTCTATGCCGTAGCGATAACGGCTGGCTGCGGTGTTCGGAGGAATTTCCAAAGTCTCCGCAATGGCTTGGAAGGTGAGTTTCTCCCAAAGTTTCAAATGCACGATCGCGCGCTGATCGGGCGGCAACTCGCCAAGGGCCTCCGCCAATTTTTCGCGGAAAACCTGCTCATCAGGATCAGCGCTGCTGGCAAAGAGCGCCGCCGATTCCGCGGCCAACTGTGCGTAATTTCGCGCCCGCGTTCCTTGCCGGCGCATTAAGTCGATCGCGGCGTTATGGGCCAGTCGCAGCAAGAACCCGCGCTCATCGCGCACCCCGTCGAGCAAGCCGCTTCGCCGGGCCAGCTTGGCGAAGACTTCCTGCATCACATCGTAAGTATCCGCTTCATTGCGCAGAACATTCAGCAGAAAAGGGAAAAGGGCAGGGGCGTGGTCATCGTACAGCCGTTCAATGTTAGGCAATGATGACATCTCTTAAAAACAGGACGCTGCCAGAACCACATTTTGTCTAATGAGAAATCCAGGCACAAAAGGCGGCGAGCACGAATGATAACAACTCCTGCCCAAAAGCCAAATGAAAGGCAAAAAGAGGGAGGCCAAAAATATTCTGTTTCCCAATCTTTTCGCCCCTATTTTTTTGCCTTTGCCCCAGTGGGAACCAAGCGCGGGAAGATCAAAAAGGCTTTATCTTTCCTTCCAGCGGGCCGGTGGCGGCCCTGCAAGAAGTTAAGGCCGGTTGCCGAGGGTTGTTGGCGCGACAGGTTCGCCTTTGCGCGAAATGAAAATCACATAGCCTGTCAATAGAATTCCAATGGCAAACGCGGAGATGCTGACGTAGAGCCAGTTGAGCGGCGGCTGAAAACGAAACTCGATGGTGTGCTGGCCGGCCGGCACAAAAACGCCACGCATAATGTAGTTGCAACGAAGAACCGTTCCCGGCTTCCCGTCCACCCACACATTCCAATAGTCGCCCGTATGGTCGTTGAGCAGCAACACTGCGGCGGTTTTGGCGTTGGCTCGCAGTTTGACGTCTTTCGATTTGTAACTGGTGATCGTGACCGTGCCGGGGTCCTTGTCGGGCTGGGCAGGACCCTGCGCGACGGGAGTGGCGCTGGCGACCAAGACCGTTTTTGTCGGGTCGAAGGCAGGGGAATTCAACTTATCGAGTGCGACTTTGTCCTCGAGTGTCTGCCAATTGGCATAAAGTTTGGCGCGAGGCAGAGCCTGGGGGAACTCCATCAACGCAATATGGCCATTGTCGTTGGTGACGATGGTCAAATCACCGGCATTTTCAACTTGAGTCACGTTCGGTTTGGTGATGATGTCCATGAGCATCACCGGGCGGAAACTGTTGCGCGGTTCGGCATTTTGATTCAGCAGCGGCATGACCCGGGCATCCGCCAGGATATAGCGGGTGTTCGTCAGACGCCACATTCGCACCGGGGGCGATAAATCATCCTGTGACCGAACGGTGAAGGTGCTCAAGTAGTCTCTGTCCATCTCCGGCATGCGGGGCCATTGGTCAATTTCCAGCGATTCGATGTCGTTATAGAGGAAATCGTTCTCGAGCCAAAAATGGCACAGTGCGGCCAGGTTGTTATCGCCCGAAATATCATACGGCCCCATCGGCGAAAGCCGTGAAACCACTCGATGTTCCCAGGGTTCGTGCCGGAGAAAATCGACCATCGGATTCATGCTGTATTTTTCCTTGTAGTCAAAATAATGAATCCAAGGCGCGTCCGAACGACCCAAATCCACGATCATAATGGCTCCCAG
>DASRLE010000064.1:0-6151 GCA_035648615.1 Saccharimonadales bacterium (SeqCode)
CGGCAGAAGCTCGCCGCCGCGCAGAAAATGAGCGGTGTGCAAAAAAATCCATGGATCATAAAAGGCGCCGCGTCCGATGCTCACCCCCGCGCAACCGGTTTCGTTAAACATCATGCGGGCCGCGGCCGGGGTGGTGACGTCGCCGTTGCCAATGACTGGAATAGTTTTGACAGCTTGGGCGACGGCGCGAATGCCAGCCAGGTTGACCGTTCCGCTGAAACCTTGCTCGCGCGTCCGGCCATGCACGAAAATCGCCGCCGCGCCCGCGTCTTCCAGCACCCGGGCCAAATCGGGCGCGGTCAAGTTTTGGTCATCCCAGCCCAGCCGCATTTTGGCCGTGACCGGGATTTTGACCGCGTCCACCATGCCGCGCACCAGCGCCGCCGTTTTGTCCATCTCGGTCATCATGGCCGAACCGCCGCCGACCCGGCAGACTTTGCGCACCGGGCAGCCCATGTTGATGTCGATGGAAGAAATTCCTATTGACTCCAAATAAACCGCCGCATCGCGCATTTCCTCCGGCACCGCGCCGAACAATTGCACGGCCAGCGGTCGGTCTTCCGGGCAGGTTTCGATCAATTTGAACGCCTTGGGATTTTTTTCGATGAGGGAACGGGCGTTGACCAGGTCCGTCGTGGCCAGGTCCAGGCCGCCGATTTCCCGCAACGTCCGCCGAAAGGGCAGGTTGGTGTAACCCGCCAGCGGCGAAAGAAACAGGTTCGACTTTAACTGGAGGGAGCCAATTTGCATCACGTCAATCAACCACGAAACCGGGCTTTACGCCACTGGGCCGAATCTCGGTCCCCAAGCCGCCGCCCACGATTTGCCCTGCTCGCGCAAGCGGGCGGTTTCTTCCAACGACAAAGACGTGTATCTCTTGGCCCAAGCCACGTTCTGTTTGGCCTCCGCGACAGTGTAAGGCCCGATCACCGCCGCCGAAACTCCGGGGATGCCCATGCTGTAGTGCATGGATTGCTCCAAAAAATGGACCGGCATCATGGAGGGTCCTTGCCTGGCATACCCGCCGGGAGCCTGGCTATGCCCGCCGTAAACTTTCATGGCCAGGATGCCGCAGCCGTGCCGTCGCGCCACGGGCAGAATCTCCTCTTCGAAATGATACTGATGGTAATCGGCAAAATTCAATGTGACCATCACGACATCCACTTCTCCGCTATTAATCAACTCCGCAAAACGCGGCACATGGTTGTGGCCCGTCACGCCAATGAAACGAGTCAGCCCCTGGGCTTTCATCTTCTTGACAAAATCCATGGGGCCGCCGGGCGCGAGGATCATGGCGGGCGGCTTGTCGCCGATGCTGTGGATGTGGAGCAAATCAACGTGGCTCGTTTTCAGGCGGCGCAACGAATCCTCGAATTGCGTCTGCATTTCCCGGGCGGCCTCGCGCGGGTCATCGGAATGTGGCAGCGCCTTGGTGGTGAGAAAAATTTTATCGCGATACTCCAGCAACACCTCGCTCAAATAATCCTCGGCATCATCATAATTATGCGCCGTATCGACATAATTGATGCCTGCCTCCAACGCCGCGCGAAAAACCGGCACGCCAGCGGCGCGACCCGGTTTGCTCATTCCCACTGGCGCAGTGCCCAGCCCGAGAATGGTGATCTTTTCCTTGGTCCGTCCCAAAACCCGCAACGGAATGCCCGCCGAATTCTTCCCTGCGTCGGGATTCAAATCAGCCAGCAACGAAGGCGCGGTCAAAGCCAGCGCCCCCATGCCTCGCAAAAAAGCGCGGCGGCCCAAAAAGGCCGGAGGTAAGTTGTCCTTCATAAACGCTGAATGGTAAACGTCGCCCGCCCAATAAAAAGGCAAATCGAGGCTGGATTCGCCCGGTCAATTTCGGTTTACTCGGGGACGGTGATCCCCGACGAAAACTCGTGCCATCGATTGCTCAAGCGTTACTTTGGGTTCGCTTCTTTTCGCCCGCAACAGCAGGAAATCATTCGCGCCGCCCTTGACGGTCGGGATGTCTTCGCCCTCCTGCCGACCGGCGGCGGCAAATCGCTCTGTTTCCAATTGCCCGCCTTGATGCGTCCCGGCTTGACCGTGGTCATCTCTCCGCTGATCGCGCTGATGAAAGACCAGGTCGATGCGTTGCAAGCGGGCGGGATCGCGGCCACGTTTCTGAACTCCTCCCTGGGCGCGCCGGAATCGCGCCAGCGCCTGCGCGGTTTGCATCAAGGCGAATACCGGCTGCTCTACGCCGCGCCCGAGCGCCTGATGCTCTCCGGTTTTTTGAGCGATTTGCAAAAGTGGAACGTCAACCTTTTCGCCGTCGATGAAGCCCATTGCATCAGCGAATGGGGCCATGATTTTCGGCCGGAGTACCGGCAGTTGGCCCAGTTGCGCAAAATTTTTCCCGGCGTGCCGCTGATGGCCTTGACGGCCACCGCCACCACTCGCGTGCGCGAGGACATTGTCAAGCTCCTCGAATTACGCGAGCCGGCCTGTTTCGTGGCCAGTTTCAACCGGCCGAATCTCACCTATCGCGTCATCGCCAAGGCCAAGCCCTTCGCCCAAGTGCTGGCCTTCATGCGATCCCATCCGCGCGACAGTGGAATTATTTATTGTCAGAGCCGCAAGGGCGCTGAGAACGTGGCCGCGCAACTGAACGAACATGGCATTCCCGCGCGCCCGTATCACGCCGGCTTGTCGGCGGGCGAGCGGAGCGAAAATCAGGAACTTTTTTTGCGCGACGAAGTGCGGGTGGTTTGCGCGACGATTGCCTTCGGGATGGGCATCAACAAACCCAATGTTCGTTTTGTCATTCATTACGACTTGCCCAAGAACATCGAGGGCTACTACCAGGAAACCGGGCGGGCGGGCCGCGACGGTTTGCCCAGCGAATGCCTTCTTCTTTTCAGCGCGGGCGATGCTGTCAAACAACGCCGTTTTATCGACGAGAAGCCGGCCGCCGAACAGCGCATTGCCAGCGAACAATTGCAGCAAATCGTGCATTACGCGGATTTCTCCGGCTGCCGCCGCTCCGAGTTGCTGCGCTATTTCGGCGAAATTGCCGGCGTCTCCAATTGCGGCGGTTGCGACAATTGCCTGGCCCCGCGCGATACGTTTGACGGCACCGTCGCCGCCCAGAAATTTCTTTCCTGTGTCTATCGCATCTGGCAGCGGAGCGGTTTTGGCGTCGGACTGAATTATGTCACCGAAATATTGACCGGCGCGGAGTCCGACAAAATTCGCCGCTGGGGACACGATCAACTTTCGACCTACGGCATCGGCCAGGAACACAGCCGTCCCCATTGGCAAGCCATCGGACGCGAGCTGGTTCGCCTCTCCTACGTGCGGCAGACCCCGGATAAATTCAGCGTCCTGGAACTGACCGAAGCGGGCCTCGCCGCCTTGCGCGAGCGAAAACAAATTACGCTGACCAAACCGATGGTTGCCCCCGCCACGTCGGAAAGAAGCGCCCGCCGCGGCGAAATCAGTTGCGACGAGCAGCTCTTCGAGCGCCTTCGCCACTTGCGCAAACAACTGGCCGACGAACGCAACGTGCCCGCCTACATCGTTTTCTCCGATGTCGCCCTGCGGCAAATGGCCCGCCTTTATCCCATGACCGACGACGCCTTTGCCCGCATCAGCGGAGTGGGCGAAAAGAAGCTCGAGGAATTTGGCGACGCCTTTCGCGCGGAAATCGGCGCCTATCTGCAAACCAACCCTCGCCAGATTTTTGCGGACGATTCTTTTAACGTTCGCGAGACAGGAGGGCGCTGAGTGGGTCTGCTGCGCAACATTTCGCATCTCCTGGCCGCGCTCTTCAACGACCGCGCCGCCTTCCAGCGACGCTGGGACCATCCTCCGCCTGATCGCGGTTTGGAAGGCCGCTGGCAAGGCGAATGGATCAGCGAAGCCAACGGCCATCGCGGCGCGTTAAAATGTTTATTGACTAAAACCGCCCCCGAAAAATACGAAGCCGCCTTCCACGCCGTTTACGCGGGATTCCTGCGCGTCGCCTACGTCGTGGAACTGCACGGCCGGCAGTCGGGCGCCGCCCTGCAACTAGAAGGCGAAGCCGACTTGGGCCGCCTGGCCGGCGGCATCTACCATTACAAAGGCGAAGCGGCCGAATCCGCCTTCAACTGCACCTACCGTTGCGCCTACGACCACGGCACATTTCATCTCAGCCGCCCCTAATCGTTTGTTCATTGGTTCCAGGTTTGCACCATGATGGTACCCAGGTCGATTTTTTCGATGGACTGGTCGCCGCCGGCTTGCGGCACATGGACATCCTTCTGGAACGTTCCGATAATATGGCCCATGACTCTCATAGACAGGTCAACCGCTATATCGGAGAGTTGACCGCGAAGGACGTAGTCGCCCGGCGGTACTTCCTCTACCTTGAAAGTGCCATCGGGATGCACATCCAATGAATACGTGGAAACGGCGCGGAGAAGATTTCGCCCTTCTTCAGATTGGTAATATTGGCGGATTTTTCCGGGAAGCTTGGTCTGAAGATCGGCAAACAACAGTTGTTTGTTCCAATTGCCGAGCGAAACGGAGTGCGGCGCGACCAATCGTCCAGAAATGTTTCCTCCAGAGCCGCCCATTTGAACGACGGCGGTTTCCCCCGCCCGAACTTCCACTGGAATTTGGGGTCCTGAGCCTTTGACAAGATAAAGATCAAAATGTCCGGGCGGAGCCTGGTCGAAAGTGAACTTTCCTTGTTCGTCAGTTTTTGTAGTGTACGCTAGGTTTAATGTTGTCGGCCTACCGCCCAGTGGCGGCTCCCAGAGCGCAATTTGTTGATCTGCGTTTGGCCGGCTTTTAAATCGAAGCGTCCCTTCGATGCGGCCCCAAGGCTGTAACCGAATTGAAACGGAGCGATTGCTCGCTGTAATGGGCACACTGCCAATACCTTCCTGGTGAACCGCCACCACCGCGCGGGCCGAGGAACCCGCCGCGAAGAAAAAGTGTCCGTTCAGGTCTGTCTCAGTGGTGATCGCGGCGTTCATTTTCGTGAACTTCCCTTCATGCAAATCAACCCCGTGCTCGGTGGGGCAAAGTGTGACTGACACGCCTGCGCCTGCGTTTCCGTCCGGGAGAAGCACGATTCCTTGAATCGCCTCCTCCAGTTTTTGTTTCCTCAAAGTAAAATTGCAAGTTAATGGATTGGCGCGGTCGTCCAATGGCCTCGAAGTCGCGGGGTCATAGCCATCGGCTTCGATGCGCACGGTGAGCGGTTGAGAGTATTCCGTGAAAGTAAGTTCGAACTGGCCATTGGCGCCGTAAGCGGCACCGAGTCGTTCGGAACCAGGAATGGCTTTGAAGGAGGGGATCGGTTGTTTCGTCACGGCGTCCGTTACGAGGCCAACAACGGTGAGTTGCGGATGCAATATAATAGTGTGTTCCTGGCCATCCGCAGGAACGATGTTATTGCGGGAGCTGAAGTAGCCGTCTTTCAGCACGCTAACAGAGAAGGGTTCGAGCGGCGCGGAATTCCAGACGATGCGCCCACCGGAATCAGCCAAGGCGGCCCAATCCAGAGTATTCGGTCCTTGCCACCCTTGGGCGGCGGCGCGCGCGCTGACTATCGGCGAAGCATTTTGGTCCACGATGCGAAGGCGCAGCACGGCTCCGGGTTTGAGTTGAACCGCCAGCGGAGGGGTGTTGGAAGTCATTTGCACCGGGATACGCTGCGGGGCGAAACCGTCGGCCGTAATGGTAATAAAATTCTCTCCGGCCGGCAGGGCCTTGCGCACAAAAGAACCGTCCGACTCGGTAACCACACCATCATTTTTCGGAAAGAACCGTCCAACGCTGACCTTGGCCCCCGCCACATGGTAGCCGTATTCATCGGTCACCATGCCGCTTAAAGTAAAGCCGGCCTGGAGCACAAGCACCGCTTTCCCCGAGTGCAAATCTTTCAATTTAACCGTTACCGCATTCAATGAGTCCTGCGTGCTTTCGTCATTTTGAAAATTCGCCGTGGGAAAGCCGGGGTGGTTGACAACAATTTGAAATTCGCCATTGGTAGGACCGGTCACGTCCTGAAATAGGTTGGTACTTTGGAAAGAGAAATTCCAAGTATTATGAAAGTTATTCGATACAGTCATGGATTCAAAATGCAAGCCGTCAAGGACGTGGAAAGCGGCCAGAGCTGTGCTTGGGCCGTGACGCG
>DASRLE010000065.1:0-6907 GCA_035648615.1 Saccharimonadales bacterium (SeqCode)
TTTCAAAATGCCGTTTTCGAGCGCACCAAAGGCAGCGGCGCGGAAGTGATCAAGCGCAAAGGCGGGGCCGGATGGGCTGTTGGACTCGCCATTCGCGACGTCGTTCATGCCGTGCTGTTGAACAAAAAGGCGTTGCTGCCCGTTTCGTCGCTGGTGCAGGGCGCGTACGACATCCGCGATATTTGTCTAAGCGTGCCTTCGGTGGTCGGCCGGCAGGGGATTGAATCGCATGTCAACATGAAACTTTGGCCAAAGGAAATGATGGCCCTGCAATCCTCCGCGCGGGCGTTGCAGGAGACGCTGGCAAAGGTCCGCGTCAAATGAAGTCTCTCGATACCAAGCTGGCGCAAATCAAGGCGGACCGTTCTTCGCGCGCCTTCATCATAGCCGACGCCAAAGACGCGGACATGGCTTTTGGAGTCCGGGCGCCCGGCCCGCGCAGTTATCTTTCAGCGCGAGGAGCGCGGCCTGCGAATTTTTCCCCGGAAGTTTGGAGCCGGGATGAATTTGGCTGCCGCAACTTGCCCGAGTTCCTGGATATTATTCGCGAGGTTGTGCGGCAAGGGCTGATCGACATTATGCTGATGTCAGCCTATGTCAACGAGCAGTTGACCATCAAGGAGGGCCTGTTTCGGGACTCGCACGTCACGCCCGCCGCGCGGGCCAATGACACCACCGACGTCTGGGTGGTGCGCCACGGCTGCTACACCAAAGAGCCGGCGCAAAGCTTTCGTTCTGCGGCCATCGGCCATATCCAATGCGGCAAGCTGGAATGCGACGTGGACGGCGGCGAGGTGCCCGGAGCCAATCTGGGTTTGTATTCGGTGACATTCACCAACGACCTCGAGCGCGACCGCGATACGCTGCTGGCTTTCAAGGAATTTCGCGAAGAGGCGGAACGAAAAAAATTCCGCTACTTTTTGGAAGTGTTCGATCCGAACACGGCCAGCGGCATCGCGCCGGAAAAACTGGGCGAGTTCATCAACGACAAAATCATCCGCAGCCTGGCCGGCGTGGCCGAGGCGGCCCGGCCCATTTTTTTGAAGATCGTTTATCACGGGCCTCGCAGCATGGAGGAACTGGCGCAATACGATCCCAACGTGGTCGTCGGAATCATGGGTGGAAGCGCGGGCACGACTTACGATGCGTTTCGATTGATTCATGACGCGCAAAAGTATGGCGCGTGCGTTGCTCTTTATGGCCGCAAAATCAACAACGCCGAGCATCAGCTCGCTTTTATCGAAATGCTGCGGTTAATTACGGACGGTCGAATTTCGCCGGAGGAGGCGGTGCGGGCATATCATGGCATTTTGCAGGCCAGCAAGATTACGCCGAAACTTTCGCTCGAACAGGACTTATTGTTGACAGACCAGTCGATGAGTTATGATGGCGCCGCCGCGGCCCGCGCGACGGTCGTGATCCAGAATAATCCACTGGCCAAAGCGCCGCAGAAAAATGGGTTTGACATCGCTGGCGGCCGCCCGGATTTTGACCAGATGAATTCTGAACAGCGGCGCGCTTACGACCAACGCCGCCTCACCCAAAAATACGGTTGACTCTCCAAGTAAGCGGAACTACAAGGATTGGTAGGACTCGTTAGAGTCAGCCACAAGTAATGGTATTCCCGGCACAAAAAAACCGCAAATAAAGGTTGTCTATTTGCGCTTTATTTCGTAGATTTTGTTCATCGCTCTGGAGAGCAAAAATCCACCGCTCCGGGAGTGTCTTTAACGATCAGGATGGACGACCGAAATTGTAGTATGATGAACACCGCGCCCGAGTTAACCGAGAAATACGATGCCTCAAAAATTGATAAGTTGGAGGGTCTGGAAGCGGTCCGAAAGCGCCCAGGCATGTATATCGGCGACCCGGACGAACGCGGGTTGCACCACTGCGTTTTTGAGGTGCTCGACAACTCCATCGATGAACATCTGGCCGGCTTTTGCAACCGAATTGATGTGACGATCCATGTCGATGGCTCAGTTTCCATTCGCGACGACGGCCGCGGCATTCCAGTCGATAACCATCCCAAATTTCAGATGCCAGCGGTGGAGCTGGTGCTGACCAATTTGCATGCCGGCGGAAAATTCGGCCAGGGCGCCTATAAGTATTCCGGCGGTTTGCACGGCGTCGGCGCCAAGTGTGTCAATGCCTTGTCCGACTGGTTCAAGGTCGAGGTGTCGCGCGACAACCAGGTTTACTACATGGCTTTCGAGCGCGGCGTGACCAGGCAAAAACTCGAAGTCATTGGCAAATCCACCCACACCGGCACGCTGATCACCTTCAAGCCCGATGCGACGATTTTTACCATTACGACCGAGTTTAAATTCGATCTGCTGGCCAATCGCCTCCGCGAACTGGCTTTTCTCAATCCGGGCGTCGAGATTCATTTGACCGACGAACGGGTCGAGAACAAAAAAGAGACGTTCCTTTATCGCGACGGCATCGAGCAGTTTGTCCGGCAACTGGGCCGCAACAAAGATGTTTTGCATCCCAAGGCGATCGTGCTGGCCCGGCAAAAAGATGAAGTCATCGTGGATTGCGTCATGCAATACAACGACAGCTATACCGATCAAATCCTCTGCTTCGCCAACTCGATTCCCAATCCCGACGGGGGCACGCATTTGACGGGCTTCCGCACGGCTTTGACTCGCGCCATCAATCAATACGCCCGCGCCAACAATTTGATCAAAGAGAAGGACCCGGCCATTTCGGGCGATGACGTGCGCGAGGGTTTGGTGTGCGTCTTGAGCGTCAAGCTGCCGAATCCGCGGTTCGAATCGCAAACCAAAGTCAAACTGGTCAATACTGAGATCGAAGGGGTCGTTTCCTCGATTGTCTATGAGGGGTTGATGAGCTTCTTTGACGGCAACCCGCCCGTCGCCCGCAAAGTAATCGACAAAAGTTTGATGGCGGCGCGTGCCCGTGAGGCCGCCCGCAAGGCCCGCGACACCGTCCGCAAAAGCGCGCTGACGGGCGGCGGCTTGCCCGGCAAATTGGCCGATTGTTCCGACCGCGACCCGGTCAATACCGAGCTCTACATCGTCGAGGGCGATTCCGCCGGCGGTTCCGCCAAGCAGGGGCGCGATCGCAAATTCCAAGCCATCCTTCCCATTCGCGGCAAGCTGATCAACGTCGAAAAGGCTCGTCTTGACAAGGTGCTGCAAAACACTGAAATCCGCACCATGATCACCGCCATCGGCACTGGCATTGGCGACGGCGAGGGCGAAGGAGCGTTCACCCTCGACAAGCTCCGCTACCACAAAATCATCATCATGACCGATGCGGACGTGGACGGTTCGCACATCCGCACGTTATTGTTGACGTTTTTCTACCGGCAGATGCCGCAATTGGTCAAGCAGGGCTTTGTCTATATTGCCCAGCCGCCGCTTTACCAGATCGCCCGGAAAAAACGGGTGGAATACGTCGATGACGATGCGCAGATGAACAAGATTTTGCTCCAGCTTGGCACCGAGGACGTGTGGTTGCGGGATTTGGCGACGAATAAGGAACTTTCCGAAAAGCAATTGGCGGAGATTCTGGAGTTGCTGGAATCGCTCGACAAATACGTCCAGTCCTTGCGCCGGCACGGTGGAGATTTCGGCGATTACGTCGAGCGCCGCCATCCTGAGACGCACGAATTGCCACGGCACCTGGTTAAAGTGCGCGACGGCAATGATGAAACCGTCCATTATTTCCATACGGAAGAGGAACTGGCCGGGTTCGGTGTGGCCAATCCTGATTTGAAGTTATTCGGCCAGGAAGGCGACACGACGATTCTCGAAAAAGCCGAGCGCGAAAGGAGCGAGAAGCCGCGCGGCAACACCCGCCGCGCCAAGCATGTCGAGGTTCACGAAAGCAAGGCCATCATGGATTTGCTGCGCGAGTTGGAAAAGAAAGGGCTGAACGTCGAGCATTATTCCGCGCAGGACCAGCCCCTTTACGAATTGATCGAAGGCGAGGGAGAGCGCGCCACGGCCAAGCCGCTTTTTTCCATTGGCGAGATTTTGGCCGGGGTCAAGGAATCGGGCAAGCGCGGCATCCAGATCAAGCGCTTCAAGGGCTTGGGCGAAATGAACGCCAAGGAATTGTTCGAAACGACCATGAACCCGGAAAACCGCAAACTATTGCGGATTGATATGACCGACTTGGTCGAAGCCGAGGAAATGTTTACCAAATTGATGGGCGATGAAGTTGAGCCTCGCCGGCAGTTCATCGAAGACAACGCCCTCAACGTGCGCAATTTGGATGTGTAAGATCGGCGCGCGGTTCCATTAACTTTTATTTCCATGCCAGACGAAAACGGTCAAAACGACCCGCCCGAGAAGAAAACTCCGCCGCCCATTACCGGCGTCCCGCTCTTTGCGGCCAACGAAAAAATCGAGAAGATCAACGTCGCCGACGAGATCAAAAATTCGTTTCTCGATTATTCCATGTCCGTCATTATTTCGCGGGCATTGCCGGACGCGCGCGATGGATTGAAACCGTCGCAACGGCGCATTCTTTTTGCGATGCACCGGCTCAATCTTTATCCGGGCCGCAAGCATTACAAGTGCGCGAAGATTTGCGGCGACACAAGCGGCGACTTTCATCCCCATGGCGAGGCGGTCATTTACCCTACGCTGGTCCACATGGCCCAACCATGGGCGATGCGCGAGCCGCTGATTGATGGCCAGGGCAATTTTGGTTCGGTCGAAGGCGATCCTCCCGCCGCCATGCGTTACACCGAGGCGCGCATGACCCACTTGGGCGGCGCCTTGATGGAGGACATGGATAAAGACACGGTCGATTTCGTGCCCAATTATGACGAGCGATTGACCGAGCCGCGGGTGTTCCCGGCGGCGTTCCCTAATCTAATCATCAACGGCGGCACGGGCATCGCCGTCGGCATGGCCACGAACATGGCGCCGCACAACCTGGGCGAAGTGATTGACGGGATTTGCGCGCAAATCGACAACCCGGAAATTACCATCGAGCAATTGATGCAGCACATCAAAGGGCCGGATTTTCCGACCGGCTGCATGGTCTGCGGGCTGGAAGGCATCAAGGATTATTTCAAGACCGGGCGCGGCAGCGTCAAGATCCGAGGCAAAGTCGGCGTTGAAGAATACAAGGGCAATCGCGAGCAAATCGTCATCACGGCCATCCCTTACAATGTCAACCGCGCCACGCTGGTCGAGCGCATCGCCGACTTGGTCAACGAAAAGATCATTACGGACATTACCGCCGTGCGCGACGAGTCGGACGAAAACACGCGGGTCGTCATTGAAATAAAGCGGGACGCCATCGCCAAGGTTGTCATCAATAATTTGTACCAGCACACCGCGCTGGAAAGCAGTTTCGCCGTAAACTCCCTGGCCATCGATCACGGCCGCCCCAAGACGCTGAATCTCAAAGCTCTGATCAATTGCTACATCGAGCATCGCCGGGAAGTGATTATTCGCCGCACCCGCTACGAATTGCGCAAGGCGGAAGAACGGGCCGAAACCTTGGAAGGCTACCTGATTGCGCTCTCCAATCTTGACGAATTCATCCGCATCATTCGCCAGTCGCAAACCCGGGACGAAGCCCGAATCAAGCTGCTCGCCTTTGATTTCACCCGGCAACAGGTGGAAAACATCGGAATCATCATCCGCAGCGAAGCGCGTTTGACCAGCGGCCGCTACTCCTTCAGCGAAGCCCAGGCCAATTCCATTCTGGAGTTGCGCCTTTACCAATTGACGGGATTGGAAGTGGATAAAATTCGCGCCGAGTACGGCCAACTGCTGGAGCGCATCAAAGATTTACTTGACATTCTCGCGCGCGAATCGCGGGTCTTTACCATCATCAAAAAGGAATTGCAGGAGATCAAAGAAAAGTATGCCACGCCGCGCTTGACTGAGCTGATTCCCGATGAAGGGGACATTGCCATCGAGGATTTGATCGCCAACGAAGGGGTCATCATCACCATCACCCACGCGGGTTTGATCAAGCGGACCAATGTCAGTTCCTATCGCGCGCAGCGCCGCGGCGGCAAAGGGGTCATCGGCATGACCACCCGCGAGGCCTCCTCCGCGCCCGGCGATACCGAGGATTTTATCGAGCACCTTTTTACGGCGAGCACGCACGACTACCTTTTGTTCTTTACGGACACGGGGCGGGTGTATGTGGAACGCGTCCATGAGATTCCAGACATGGGCCGCGCCGCCAAGGGCCGCAGCATCGCCAATCTGCTCGAATTGAAGGCCGAAGAGAAAATTGCCGCGCTCATCCGCGTGCTTTCCAAAACCGGCCCGAACAAGGAGGACATGACCTGGACGCAGACGGGCGTCCTCTTTTTCGCCACCCGCCAGGGAACTGTCAAGAAGACAGGCTTGCAGGAATTTTCCAACATCCGCAAGGGCGGCATCATTGCCATTGGCATCGAGCCGGGTGATGCGCTGATCGATGTCAAGTTGACAGGCGGAGCGGACGAAGTGATCCTCATCACTCGCGAAGGCCAAAGCATTCGTTTCTCAGAGGAAGAAGTGCGGGCCACGGGCCGGCCCGCCGCCGGAGTGCGCGGCATCAACCTGGAATCTTCCGATGCGGTGGTCGCGCTGGCCGTTGTGGTTTCGGATTCCACCTTGCTGGTCGCGGGCGAAAATGGCATTGGCAAGCGCACCGATTTCGGCGAATACCGCCTGCAATCGCGCGCGGGCAAGGGCATCATCACCATGAAGACCAACGAAAAAACCGGCCAGGTGGTGGGCGCGTTGACGGTCAAGGACAGCGACGAAATCATGCTCATTACCGTGGGGGGCCAGATGGTTAGGACGCGGGTTGGCGACATCCGCGAGGCGGGCCGCAACACCCAAGGTGTCAAACTAATTAATCTTGACGGCGCGGACAAGTTGAAAGCGATCGCCCCGGTCATCAGCGAGGAAAA
>DASRLE010000066.1:0-12931 GCA_035648615.1 Saccharimonadales bacterium (SeqCode)
GCAATATTATATACTTGACAAACCCAATCAAAATGCTAATTTAGCGCCATGAAAGAGAAATTGGACAATTACACCAATAATGGCAATGGCACTTGCAATATTACCGGCTACACCGGGGCTGGCGGGGCTGTGGTCATTCCAGCCTCATCGACGGCCTGACCGTCACCAACATTGAACAGTTTGCGTTCTATGAGGGCGCTATGCTGACCAGTGTCGCAATTCCCAGCACCGTCACCAGCATCGGGGAGCAGGTGTTCGCGTACTGCTCGAAGGGCGGCCTCGATGGAAGTTACACGATTCCGCGTAGCGTCATCGTTCGCGCATCCAGGAGCGAATGGCCTCGGCGCCGGGCAGGAAAGTATTGTCGGGGCCGGCGTTGCGCCCCTTCTGAAAAGTGCCCGTCGAAGGCACGCGCTCAGGCGTCCAGCCGTCGGCCAGCGGGAAGGAGTGCCAGCCCCAGTGGGACATGCTGTTGCCGGCGAAGGTCTGCAGCCCGGTGCCGTCGGCGCCGAAGCTGAACTCGCCGTTCTCCAAGGGCAGGCGCTTGGTGGGATCATTCCAGGTGATGTTGTGCCGCGTCACCAAGGCGTGACGGTCAATTGGAGTGGCGTTCTCCGCTTGCAGGGCCATCAGCGGCGTCAGGATCAAAACGCAAATATTGGCGATTGTTTTCATTTTCATGGCTTGGAAACAGCGCCGGTTATTTGTTTAGCTTAAACAGACCGTTTAGCCCTCTAATAGGCGCAGCCCCGGCCCTTCTGGATCGTCCTTCACCATGCAAGGCGTGTTGAATACCATGGTGGAACGCTTGCTCTTTTCAAACGGCGGCCAACTGGGGATGCCGGAATGGTTCGGGTTTCCCGTGCGCGCAAAATTCGCCCACGCACGACTCATATTGGCGGACATTTCCAACCCCTCGGGCGTCAGTCCGGAGTAATTGACGCATTTGTCGGCGTTGTCGAAAACCATCGAGATTTCGGCGCTGTGAAACACCCCGGGGCGTCCATCGAGCGCGGGTGTGCGCCAGGCGTAGATATATTCGTACGCCGGAGCGGCGCCAAGCGCCGCTTTCTTTTCGGCCTGCGCCATGGCGCTGCGCCGCGCATCCGAGGCAGCCACAGCGGCCCAGAGCCCAAACGGTCTCTCCCGTGGGTATTCCTTGCGATACGCTTCGGCAATCGCCGCCGCGTTGTCATGGTAGCGCTCGGTGAGTTTCGCCATCAGTTCCGCCTCGGTCATCTTCGCGCTGTCCGGATTGTCCACGCCGTTCACGAATTCGTTCTGATTAGTGCCGATGATCATCGGCACATTTGCCGAGATGGCTGGGGCGGTTTCGCCCCAGTGCGCGGTGGGGATGACCCGTCCATCCACCGTCGGTCCGAAGCCCCCAAGTCTCGCAGCGCCGGACGCCGCCCGGTAGGCCGCAATGAGCCGGTCGGCGGGCGCCTTTTGCAGCCCGTCAATATTCGTGCGGTCAAGGCCCAGCTCCTTGAGGAGCGCGAGCGCCAGCTTGCTGTTCGGCGCCGTGCTGTTGCCGTGCCTGTCCATGGCGCCGCTCTGGACGGCGGCCTTGTGGAAGAGGCCTTGGGCCGCAGGCATCGCCATGAGCGTGCTGACCTTCCCGCCTCCGCCGGATTGCCCGTAGATCATCACTCTGCCTGGATCGCCGCCGAAGTTCGAAATATTCTCCCGCACCCACTCGAGAGCGGCCACGAGATCGAGCATGCAGACATTCGCCGAATCGGCATATTTTTCACCACCCAGCTCCCCCAAGGCCAAGAAGCCGAACAGGTTCAGCCGGTGGTTGGGGGTGACCACCACCACGTCATGGCGGCGCGCCAGGTTCTCCCCGTCATAGGAGAGCAGATCGTTGCTGCAGCCGCCGGTGTACCCGCCGCCGTGCATGTAAACCATGACCGGAAGTTTCCGGTTTGTATTGGCGGCGGACGTCCAGACGTTGAGTCGCAGACAGTCCTCCCCCATTCCTTGCGGGCCGAAGGAACGATACAGCAGGAAAGCATCCTCATCTCCATGAGTTTGATTGTCCCCGCGCGGAATGCCGCCCGAGAGCTGTGGGCAGGCGTGGCCGTACGACAGACAACTGCGCACGCCCGGCCAGGGCTCGGGTTTGATCGGCGCCCGAAAACGGCGCTCCCCGCCCGTGGGGGCGGCGAAGGGAATGCCTTTGAAGATATCAGCGCCATTCTGGGAATAGCCCCGCACCTTGCCGGCCGTGGTTTCGACGACCGGTTTCAAGAGCGAGGAAACAGGCCCGCCGACTGCCCGTGCCTCCGTCCGTAATCGGGCTGCGGACGTGGTTTCCTGCGCCCACAGTCGGGGGTTGAACAGGGCCCGGCGGTAACGATGGCAGCCGTCTTGATGACAGCGCGGCGGTTCAATAATGGGTCGGACATAGCTTTCTTTCATTTTCCAGACGTCGCGGTGACCGGCTCGAAGCGCAGATAAATCGTGCTTTGATACGGCGCGGTCACAAGCGGCGTGGCCGCCTGCGGGCCGGTCTGAGCGGCGGCGTGAAATTTGCTTCCTATCGGTGGAATGTCGCGCACTACCGCGAAATTGCCCGGCGGCATTTTCACCCCCGTCTTCCCCGCCAGTTTCGCCGGCGGGAATTCAGGTGTGCCGACGCGCACGAAAGTTTTTCCGTCGGGAATCATGATCGTGAGCGCGCCTTCGGTCGTCGCCAATTTCATCCAGCGCACGTTGGCGAAATAACCGGCGAATTCGGGATACACCCAATCCTTGTAGCCGGTTTCCGTCGTATTGTAGATGGTCTCCCAAACACCAAGCGTCTGGCCTTTAAGCCGGTTGCGCCAGACACGATAGGGACCGTCGCCGAGCCACGTTTTTTTGAGCATTTTTTCTTCGGGATAATCAAACGCCACGCCGAGAACATTTGTCTGCGCCGCCGGATCAACGGAATAGTCCAGTTTCAGCCAGCCCGAATCTAGCATGGTCCACTTCGCCTGCGAAATCGGCCCGCTGGTCAGTGAAAAATCTTTTCCGCCAATTTTAACGCCGAGCAATTGGCCGCTCGCCGCCTGGACGCGCGCTTCCGTCTCGCCAGATTTTAATTGCATCTGGCCACCCGCCATGGCCGGCGCGATCGGCGAGCCTGTTGGCGCAAATTTACTTTGCGGCTGCAACGGCCAGACCCAGGTCCACAATTCCTGGCCGTTGGGATTGCGCGCTGTCACCGCCAGCGCATCGGCATTTCTCCAATCCGCTGGCAGATCAAGATTCAAAATGCCACTTTTACCCGGCATGACGTCGGGGCTGGGAATGGCGCCCTTGGAAATCATCTCGAAACCGGCGGACTGGCCGAATCGCCGGAGTTGCCATTGGAAGCTGCATTGGGCCAGGCTCGTAAACTCGTAATGATTTTCCACCGGCAGCGTTTCGTCGAAATTCGCCGGCAAAGCGCTCGGAAGTTGCACCGGCGACCAGATTTGCTTGATTGTGTAGTAGCTGGCTTCCTTTTCCCGATACGGCCCCATGATGCCGTCCGGCGCCCAGTTGCCTTTCACGTCGATCTCATTCGTCAAATCGTTTCGCTGCACGCCTTCATCGGCGAACACCCAGAGGAATCCGCCAGCTGAAACTTTGCCGCCGCGCATCGCGTTCCAAAAATCGTCCAGACCGGCGCCGGCGCCGCCGTCGTAGAGTCCGTGCAGAAATTCCGTGGGCATATAAACCATGTCGCCCGAAACACCCTTCACCAGCGCATGGTAATCCGGGTAATGCTTGTCGTTGATGTCGCCAAATTTCGCCCACGGATGGTTGACCGCGCGATGCTGGGGATCAAGTTGCGCAAAATCGGCGTCGAGGTTGGTATTCCAGCCACCTTCGTTGCCATTGTCCCAGAGGATGATGCTCGGATGGTTCACGTCGCGCGAAATCATTTCTTTGACATGCTGGCGTCCCACTTCCGTGTCATATTTGTGCTGCCACCCGGTGAGTTCGTCCAGGACGTAAAGCCCCTTTTCATCGCATAAGTCCAGGAACTCCTCATCGGGCGGGTAATGCGACATGCGTACGGCGTTCATGTTCATGTCCTGTAATAAACCCACGTCGAGCTGGGCGATCCGATCGGACGATGAACGTCCCAGCGTCGGCCATGCGACGTGATGACAAACGCCCTTGAGCAAAACGCGCCGGCCGTTGACGAAAAGGCCTTCGCCCGGGCGGATTTCAATCGTGCGAAATCCGAAACGCTGCTTGAGTTCGTGCAGAATGGCCCCGCCCTGCTTCAGGCGCACAATGGCGGTGTAAAGGGCTGGCGTCTCCGCCGTCCACAATTTCGGCGCGGAAACTTTTGTGGTGACGCGGCCCGCCGCTAGCGGCGCGGAAACGGGTTTGCCCACGAATTTCCCCATAGCATCCAGCAGTGTCGCTTCCACAGCGTCAGCCTTGCCTTCGCCGCCGAGATAGTAATCCATGGCGAACGTGCCGTCGGCGCGAGCGTCAATCGCCACGCGATCCACGAACTGCGCCGGCTCGGCCTGCAACCAGACAGGCCGGAAAATTCCGCCAAAGACCCAAAAATCAGCGTAGCGCTCGGCGCCGTTGACGGAAGCATTCGCGGATTTGTCGCTGACAGAAACTTCAAGGAGATTTTCTTCGCCGAACTTGAGCAGCCCTGTGATGTCATATTTGAACCGGTAAAACGCTCCTTGATGCAAAGGCCCGGCTGCGGCGCCGTTGATTTTCACCGCCGCGTCAGTCATCACGCCCTCGAACACAATGAAGACGCGCCGCCCGCTCCACTCTGCCGGGACCTTGAAACGATGGCGGTATTGGCCCATGATTGGCGTGTAGTTTTTATCCTCAAGACCGTAACGGAATTCTCCGAAGCCCTGCAATTCCCAGCACGACGGCACGGCGATGTTCGTCCACACACCGCTATTGCGTCCGCCGGAACACAAAAAATCCCACGGCACGGTATGCTCGCCATCGGCGCCGGAAAGATACTGGCGGATGGTTTCCTGCCCGGCTGCGGGAACAAGGCTGTAAAGCCAGACACACAGCCAGGCGCTAGTTGCGAACTTTTGCATAAAATATTTCCGAAATAGATCATTTGATTCGGTCAGATGAGCTGAACTGTCCATCGTCCGCGTTCAAACGGACGCCCAACGAGGGCGCGAAGGGCAGTGCGCTCACTGGCCCGGACGGCGCACTCTGCCAATTACCATTGACGACGGAAACCACATAATAATAAGTTGTCCCACGGGCTAGTCCAGTGTTGGTGTAATTGGGCATTCAAGGAAGGCCTGGCCAACGTCGTCCATCATTCTGGGGCCACCGAAGTCCGCCTCAGCATTCGAATCATCGGACATCGATTGAGGGTGTCTCTGGCAGACAACGGCAGCGGACTGGGGAAGGTTCCCCCAACGCCGGGAAATGACGGCCTTGCCAGCATGCAAATACGCATGGAAAAAATCGGCGGGCGATTTGCCATCGCCAGCCAGGCCGGGCGCGGCACCACTCTGCGATTTTACCTGCCGCTGCACTGAGAATTTAGCCATGATCCGCGTCGCTATAGTAGAAGATAACCAGACCATCCGCGAGCGCGCCGCGGTGCCAAAGTGAATTTCGCGCAGTAGGAGGCACCAATGACCGACAGCCCACCGCTTTTCGAGGAAATGCTGGCCGCGTATCCGGCGGACAAACGCGAATTCGCCCGCCGCGTCTATGACCGTTTTGCCAATGGCGATGCCACCGAGTTTTTCGCCCAATTGTTTTTGGTCCTCGACGTGTACGCCAATTACGCCAAGCGCATCCCGCAGGCAGTCAGCGAAACGAACCAGAGCACGCTGGCGTCCTTGAAAAAAGTGCGGGAAGAAATCGGCCTGCTGGCGCAAACGGTGGAAACCCGCAGCGTGAATCTGGATAATCTGTGCGAGGAAACGACCGCCCTTTGTATGGCCAGCCAGGAGAAATGCGAAGCAGCGGCGGAACGATTGGCCAAACTGACCCAGGAAATTGGCCAACAGGTGGACACCAAGGCCATTGTCGAAAGCATCCGCCAGTCGGTTGATGCCGGCGTCCGGGCCGAAGTGATACAACCGTTCATGCAGCGGACGGAGGAATTAAGCGCGGACGCGCTGCCGACGTTGGAAAAAATCAGGAACGCGAGCGAGGAGGCCGCGCGGGTCTGGCCGGGCCGCATCTGGAAAATGGCGCTGACTTGCGGACTGGTTTTGGGGCTGGCCGTGGCGATTGTCGGGACCAGCGCGGCGTATTTCAAAATCAAAACGCATTATGAACGGACGCTGGCCGAACAAATCGCGTCAGCCGAAAAAACGCTGGCGCAGAATCAAGCCGCATTTCGGGAACTGGCCGTGGCGAATGTGCCGATCAGGGTCGTACGGGTATCCGACGCCAACATTTTGCCGAGCGGTTACGCGATGGTTATGGAAGGCATTTACGCCACCGAAGAACGAACGAACCAAAACGGCAAGGAGGGAATAATTTACTTTTCCAGCCAACGTAAGCAGAGCGAACTGGAAAGCATCCAGCGCGAAGTACAGGACGCCTATCAGAAAATGATGGAGGCGGGCAAATGACGAGGCGGTATGAGGCGGTTCGGCCCTTACGAAAAGCATGTCCGCAAAATAAACACTGTCAGAATTCCTCGGGAAAGAAGTCGCTCAGGCGCATTTTCAATTTGTCCAACACCCGCTCCAATTTGTGCAACGTCAGATGGTGTTCGCGGCGTTCAATGCGATGTAGCGTGGTATGAGAAAGTCCTGTTTTCTTGGCGAACTGGGCGTACGACAGGGAACCCCTCGTTTTTCTCAGGAATCTCGCAAGCTGGGCGTCAAAATCTCGTCGCACACGGGAAGGTTGGCAAATTAATCATCACGCATGTGTGATGAACTTTTTATTTACAACTCGGGTCGGATCGCTATAGTGTGCCTGCAAATCATTCAAACGAAAGGCAAGCCTATGAAGCGAAGGGTTTTGAAAATGAAGCATCTGGAACAGGTGGAGCGACGCTCCTTCGGAGCGGGAACGGGGCGAAACGGAGCTTTGGATCGTTCTCGCCTTATCCTTGTTGCGATCGCGTTGACGCTGGCCGCATGTTTAGCGGCTCGCGCTCAAGTCAATAGCGGCAGCACTGGCAGTGATGGCGCGCTGGATTTCAGCACCATCACCAATGCAACCAACATCATTATTGATGTGCATGACCATCCAACTGGCATCTATCAGTACACCTACGTCAACATTCCTTCCACGGTGACAGTGTCCTTCATCCCAAACGCGAAAAACACGCCGGTAACGTGGCTTGTCCAGAGCAACGTCGTGATCAATGGCATCGTTGATGTATCGGGGCAATCGGGAAGTGCTAGCGGAGCTGGAGGCAATGGAGGACCAGGAGGTTATCGAGGCGGCAACGCTTCAAACGCTGACAGCGCAGGTCAAGGGCCGGGTGGCGGGAACGCAAATGGATCAACTTATGGTTTTGCAGAGGGGTCATTTGCATCGTACGGCAGTCTCGGACCCACTTATTCGCTTGGTTATGGCTCTGCGACAATTTCGCCGGGTTCAATTTATGGAAATTCCTTTCTTATACCACTTCTCGGAGGATCTGGAGGCGGAGGAGCAATTGATCGTTCTTCTTATTTCTACGGTGGCGGTGGCGGTGGCGGCGCAATTTTAATCGCTGCTTCCATGCAGATACAGTTGAACGGTGCGGTGATTGCGAAAGGCGGCTCTGCGCCAGGTGGTGATTACGCGCATGTCGGAGGAACAGGTAGCGGAGGCGCGGTAAGATTGATTTGCAATAACATTACCGGCAGCGGCACTATTGATGTTTCGGGTGGGGTAGTAGTTTACTCAGGTTACAACTATACGCTTCAAGGTGGCTCAGGGAGGGTGAGGTTGGATATTTTGGAAGACAATTTCGCGGGACAAATTAACGGGGTGTTAACGCAAGGTTTTCAGCCAATAATTATTCCTGTCCCGGGGCAAGGCG
Source organism: Saccharimonadales bacterium (SeqCode) (assembly GCA_035648615.1). GTDB lineage: Bacteria > Verrucomicrobiota > Verrucomicrobiia > Limisphaerales > Palsa-1400 > DASRLE01. Next base: position 7,997 of record DASRLE010000066.1, read on the forward strand.
TTCAATTGTCCATTGCGAGTGTTGGGGGGGCCTCCGTTTCGGCCACACCAAGCGGTCAACTCGTTTCGCCGGATGCCGTCATTTCTGGACAGCAGTCAAATCCAATTCCCATTGTGGTAAATTGCTCGAATCTTCCGTTGAACACGCCGGTTACGGTCACCGTGACACCGGCAAGTGGCTCACCCGTTAGCGCAGCTGGTTACAATTCTACCGGCACTCTGATATCCAGCACGGCGACAGTGTCTTTGGTAATTCCGCGCGGCGGCGGAATCATTTACGCCACCGCTGCCGCAGGAAACTAAGAGACTCCATGAGGCTCCTATTCCTCAACGCCGCACGCCGTAAATTCTTACTCGTCGGAAGCGCGTTTCTTCTTTTCGCACCTAGCCTGCTGATTGCTCAGGACACAATTACAAACGTGATGTCCTCGTTAGTGAGTTATCAATTTTACGATTCGCTCACCGACATGGGCACGAACTCGACCATCGTCAGCCCCGTTGCAAGCTACCAATACTTCGATTCGTTGGACGCAACTGAGGCACAGTTTCTAAGTAGCCCTAACGTGAGCTATTATTATCAATTCCTCAACGCTCCGCTGTTCACTGTCATTCCCACATTTCGCGTGCCTACGACTGCGGAAAGCACCCCGGCAATTTTGCCGCCTCCACCAAGCCTTAGCGTGCTGGATATTTTCAACAACGGAATGTTTGCGGCGAACGGAGCACTTGATCCAACCAAGAATACAATCGTTTTGACACATGGTTGGATTCCCACTATTGGTTGGCACCCGTTAGTTGCTGGTGTTCAGGGATGGCCCACTGATATGGCCAATACGCTCGCTTCTCAAGCATTTGGCGCAAATGCCAACATTGTCGCGTGGGATTGGCATCAGGCTGCCGAGGCCGCAATCTATAAACCGGGCGAGGCAGCCGCCCGCACTCCCGATCAAGGAATCGCTCTTGGACAGGCGCTATTGACCGCACTTGGGCCGAATTATTCTCAAAAGATTCACTTCGTCGGTCACAGTCTCGGAACACTCGTGAACGCTTACGCGGCGAATTTTCTGCATGGAGACCAATGGTCGTTTGAAGGCGCTTCTCCAACTCCTTGGCCGGGGGCAAATACTCAAATGACCTTAATGGACGAGGCGGAAGCAGCAACAGACGTTACAAGTTTCCGCTCGGCCATTGACACACTGGCGAATATGAACGGAAATCCTCTCTTGCCTAAGCCATCATATTATCATCCGCTGCCAAAACAATTTGCTTGGGCCGACAATTACGTTGCGGCCTTTGCCCTGCTTCATCCTGAAGCCGCCAATGTGATTTTGACAAATGACTTTCCAACCGACGCTTCAAGTTTATCCGGGTGGTTCAGTGAAATGAGCACTTTTCACGGTTATCCCATCCAATGGTACGAAGGAACAATTTTGACGGACGATTCGGCAATGGGATATGAATGGTCTTTTGAGCGAGAGGGATTCTCTCAGGCGCCTGCTACGGGTTCGGTTTACGTTCAATCCTTCACCAGTTCAGAATGGGACCTAGCGACGACAACTTGGGAACAAGGTGTAAATCTGCTGGATCAAAGATTCCAGTCGTATCGCGATTCATTGGCTTACGCAATCACGGGTGAAACGCCAAGCGCGACCACAGCCAATGGAACGGTTACAGGCGAAATGTTAGCCACCGGCCCGCTCAACGCGTTCGATATGTTCATTATGCAACTCTTAACAGGAAGTTCAGGCTCTCCCACGCCCCAATTTGGTCCGCATCCCTTGGGTGGCCCTCATCCGCTCGGCGGCGGAAGCACCACTAATGTTCCAGCTTATGCCTGGGTGCAGTTGAATATCCCACCAGGTGCTGTCTCAATGACTTTTGATTACATTATTCAAGGTGATTGGGAAAATGATTCACTGGCAGTGGCATTGAATGGAACGAACGTACTTCTGTTGCCAGGGAGCGAGATCGAAACCAACATTCTGTTTAATAGTGGTTCGATTGACGTTTCGGCAGTTGCCGGTCAAACAAACGAATTCTTTGTTGGGATCGTAGGTGGCACGTCCACAAATGCGCAATTGACAGTGCAGAATCTTGTCTTTTACAGCCCAACATCTCCGTCGCTCCAAGGAGTACCGTCTGGGAATGATTTTGTTCTGACATGGCCGCTTTTGTCAGAGAACTTCACTCTGCAATTCACAACAAATCTCATGGACAACAATTCTTGGATTGCGCTAACGAATGATCCCGTGATCGTGAACCTTCAAAATACCGTCACAAACCAAATGTCCAGGCCAAATGGATTCTACCGTTTGAAAAAATAACAGTAAGGCGCTCAGTGAACGGTTTACCAACCGAGCTTAGTTTTGATGCTCTTATCACTATCCAAGTGACTTCTAAGATTGCGGCAGAAGAAATACCCTGATGACAAAACCGCGAAAAGGAACAGGAACCCTCGTGCAGTATCCAATGACAACCCCAGTCGGACCCAGAAACCAGTATCCAACACACTGAAGAAGATGGATGAGATCGCAGCGCAAATGAGCATTTTTCTAAGCGAGGCTCTCGCAAAGCTCAAAAATGACTTTAAAAAATTGTCACCGAAATTTGGGTCTAACTCTGAAAAGTGCTCTAGGTATATGGTTCGTGCCTTCCAGTTATTGTGGCGCTTAATTGAATTAGAGTAAGCGAACGATCCCAGCAAAAACAAGAGCGCATACGAAAGACAGGTATCCTCGGGGGTGCCTGCTACAGAAAGGACCATATATACTTCTACCAATCCGAATAACATCGGGATGATCGTATCGGGAAGCCGCAAAGTCCAAGCAATATACTGATTCTCAACGCAATACCTATGCCAAATCACACAAATAACCACAAATGCTACACACACATTGGCCCAAAAAAATACGTTGCCCTCCATCTTTCTGTAATCCGGAACTAGGGCCAAAGCGCCGAGAGACACTCCGTGAACCACACTAATCAAGGTATTGTAAGCGTCGGTGCAATAGGGCGTTATCGGTTCTCCCAATAGCCGCTTTTCGATTTCAATTCCGCGCGATATTTCCATTGGGAAAGCGTCTTCCAGCAAAAGTCGGTTTAACCGGAGAGCGTTCGCTTCTTGTCCCTGCTGGTTCAGAACGTGTTTAGTTTTAGACCTCAGTGCAACCGATGCAAATAGCTGCCTGTCATAAATTGTCGATGTGGTGATAACCGCATTCAGGCACTTCGTCAGACAAGTCTCAAGGTTCTGGACGGTGAGGTTACCGGCCTTCCAATTCGCTAAATCCTGTTGAGCAGGCCCGCCCAATTGATCGTACAGAAAACCAGAAACCGCATCTGATTTAGCGATCAATTTCGACGCAAGCGACGGGGCATCCATAAAATCGTCCACCGTAAAGTTCAGCCAATCGAAATGCTTTGACTCATCATTATCCATCTTTTCGCAAAACAATGCGACTTCTTCCAAGAACCAGCAATTACAATCCCTAGTTTGCTTTGGAATCAAAACTGATTTCATGAATTCATTGCCCTGCAAATCGGCGGCAAAAGAGGCGACCGCGATACACGAGAGGCTAAACGCCGAGGAGCGCTCGCAGGTCCGTGTCTGTCATGTCGCTTGCGGAAGGCCAAGGCAAGCACCATGCCAGCCACGCGCCTGTATCGCTTCAAATGGAAAGTCAGTCGCTCCGTGCCGTCGGCCGGTCACGCGCCCGGTGACGACAAAACGAGTTTCGGTCAGCGTGTCGTCCCTGCCGCGTGCCCGGTCTAGCCACCGAGCGAACAGAAATTTCCGAAATCCGGCACGAGCGGCAGCCGCCGCATGGGCGGAAAGCAAAACCGCATGGCATCCCCGCCGCGACACCAAAACGCTTTTTTCCCTTCACCCTCTAAAAAGCGTTCTCGTGTCACGGCCCCTGGCCGGACTGTTTTCAATTCTCCACGCGCGCGCCCTCTTACCCCCGCGCTCCGTTCCGAATTGCAAACAGACCGGCATTGGAAAAGGCGGCGCAGTCGCGCCACACAATTCCTTTGACCGGAATCTTAGAATTGCCCAATTCGCGGAGGGCCAACAACGGCAGAGGCGCAGACGCGCCAAATTTCAACCGAATTTGTAATGAGTCTGATTTTGGCGCGAAACGCTCCTTCCATTGTACAGCCCGTCTGCGCCTGTCAATGTATTGCTCGCCCTGTTCCCTCTGCGCTCCACATTGACAGTGCTCGACAGGCTTGGGGACTTTGCCTTTAGGATTTCGCGCCGGGAATTCTGCCAAGAACAGGGGATAGACCGCAACCGGGCGCATGGCGATGGCAATTCATTGACCGATTTTGGGCAGGACGCATAACCGGGGGTGAATCTCGACAACTATTCGTTGCGAAACGAGTGGCCAACGATGATTGCGGCTTCATTTGGGCGGGCGCTGGTCGGAATATCGGGAGTCCACGCCGCGAACCGGGCCTTGGGGTTTTGGTTTTTACATTTAGAATATGGCTCTCTGCGCAATCGGAGGCGGGTGCGCAGCTTTCGACGTGCCAGTTGCAGGCGGAGGCCGTGGGGTACGAATCGGGTTGCCTCTGTGCTCTAGCGCCGCACGGCGCGGGCGATTGCTTGCCCCGTCACGACCCCCAATCAATCGCTCTTTTTTCCGTTGCGTCCGGGTGGTTTCGCTCGCAGAATCGGCACTGTAGCTGGCGAGCGGGAGCAAAGCGGGCCAAGGGCGGCCAACGCTGGTAAAAGCCGGATTTGAGCTACATTCCGGCTACATACTTCGTAAGTGCCTCATTATAAATGGAGCGGGTGAAGGGAATCGAAGCCTTCCCACAGACTTCAGAAACCATTCAAAGCCAATCACTTCCGCAAGTCCCGCCAGAGGACTATACACAAATACGCGCACAGATTCTGGACCACTCCAGTCGTGATCTGGCGCAGATAGTC
>DASRLE010000067.1:0-7902 GCA_035648615.1 Saccharimonadales bacterium (SeqCode)
CTCAGATACCAGCACCCAGCCACGCCACAAGTGATGGCGGCCAGTTGATGATGCTTTTTCCAAAGTTTGCGCAGGGCACGGCGGGGATCGGAGAGGCCGGTCACTTTCGCGGCGAAGGATTTTGATAGAATCAAATGGTCGGGCAAGTTCAGGAGAGTGGAGAATTTACGATGGTTTTGTTGCTCGAAGTCGGCCACCACAGGAATGCCCGCCTGCCGGGCGAGCCGGGTGGCGCGAATCATCCCGGGCACGCTGAACCAATCCGCGAAAAGAACGCGCGTCGATTGAATGACTTCGGCAGGCGGCCAGTCAATGGAGGCCCCCAGCACGGTGGAGATGTCGAAAAAGATATTCCGGGTGGCGCGGTTTATGTCAATTAGAATTACAGAGTGAATCGGCCCCACTCCGCCGCGCCGGGCCAGATGTTTGAGGTCGATGCCTTCGGCGCGCAACTGGCCGGCGGCAAACCTGGAAAGTTCGTCGCGGCCCAAAACCCCGGCGTAGCCGCAACTCGCGCCCAGGCGGGCGGCGGCGATCAACGCTATGCCCGAAATGCCGCCGCATTGGCGCTCGCGGCGCAGAACCTCGGCCTTCTCATCAGGCGCCGGATAGGAGTCCACGTAAAGAAGATCGTCCACCGAGACGGCGCCCAAGGCCAAAACATCGAATTTCCGTCTCACTTTTTTACAGGTCATCCAGCCATTCGCGCATTTTCTTCGGGTTTTTTTTGAACATGAGAGAGCCGGGCACGATGTAATCCACCCCGGAGGCCTTGAGCAAGGGCGCCGTCTCGCGCCGAATGCCGCCGTCTGCTTCCAGTTCCACCGGCAGGGAACGCTGGAAAACGATGTCCCGCGCCAAACGAATTTTTTCGAGAACGGAACTGTCCATCGACGCTCCTTTGATGCCCATCTCTGTGCCGACCAGGGTGAGGATATCCAACTCATTCCAGATCGGTTCGAGAAGGTCAATGGATTCCTTAATGAGAAGCGAAACCCCCGCTTTTTTGCCGCGCTTTCGAATGGCTCGCAACGTTTCGACCGGGTTCTGGGCTGAGTCAAGACAAAATATAATAATGTCGGCCCCGGCGTCGGCAAACGGCTCAATCCACGCCATCGGGTCGGTCACCATGAGATGAACTTCAAAAGGGAGCTTGGTGTGCGGGCGCAAGGCTTTGACCAAGTCCGGGAAAAACAACATCGTCTTGACATAATGCCCGTCCGCGACATCCAGGTGGAACCTTTCGGAGTATGGTTCGACGCGTTTCATCTCGTGGGCGAGGTTGGTCAAATCGGCGGACCAGAGCGAAGTGGAGCATTTGATCATAAAACAGGATTGGCTTTGTTTAAAAAATGCTGGCGGAGAAAACTCTCGATGAATTGTTGGATTCCCGCAAGATGCCGTTCGGGACTGACGGATTTGGAGGTTACTTCTTTAAACTCAGCTCCGGGGATTTCGCGCGCCAGTGTCTCGCCGTACTCGAACGGGTGGACCTGATCCTGGCGATTGGCCATGACGAGGGTCGGGACGCGAATGGCCTTCCATTCCGCGCGTTCGTGATTAGGCGAGTCGAGAGGAATGCGTTCCAGCTTGGCCACCGTTTCTTCGGCGCGAGGCGCCTGGAATTGCCAGGCAAGCGAGCGGGCGGTGGAAGGCGATTGCGCGAAGATCGCCTGATAGAGCGGCGACCGTTCAAAGACCTCCAATCCTTTGGCTGCGCCATGCCGGCGGATTAATTGGGTAATCGTCGCATAAACCTCCACGTTGTCGCGGCGCGGGCCGTCCAGCCACGCGGGCCGGTGTAAAATCAAACCCAGCGCTCGCGCCGGATAACGCAAAGTGAAATTCAAGGCCACCCCCGCGCCCATCGACACCCCGCCCACGACCGCCTGCCGAATTTGCAGATAATCCATCAGCGCCAGCAAATCGTCGGCGAACGAAGCAAAGTTGATTTTCTCCTCCAGGCCGACTGGATGCGTCCGCCCATGCGCGCGACAATCAAACGAAATCATCCTCACCTCTGGCGGCGGGCGAAAGAGCCCAAACGTTTGATTGAGATCCCCTCCCAACCCGTGTTGAAAAAAGAAGGGAAGTCCCCTGCCCGTTTCGCGGTAATTAAAGGCAATGCCATCATGGACGAAGGACATCTTCCCGCGTAGAAAAGCCGCGCTCTCATCCACCTCCGCTTCGGCCAGGCTGTGCATAATCAGCGGCCCCTCGAACTTGCTCGCGCGCAACAATTGCAGGTAATGATCCCACGGCAGAATTCCCTTCCCCGGCGCGACATATTCCATTTTCCCTCCATCGCGAAAATCCTTGGCGTGGGCCAGGGCCAAATCCGGGCCGAGCAAATCAAAAGCCTCAGTCAGAATATCCCTGACCTTCCCGGACTCGCCGGGATGAAAAAGATTGGCAGCGTCAATCACAATTTTCAAGCGCGGCGAGCGCATCTCGTCCAGGAGCCGGCGGGCCGCCCGCGCCGAACTGACGACATTGGCGGTCTCCGGCTCGACCCCGAGAAAAATATTGTATTTCCCGGCGATTTCCAAAGCGACGGTCATGGACTCGATCAAATCGCGCCACGCGTCCGGACTTTCGTTTTGCGGATGATGACGCCACATATCCTCGGAGTCGCGTGTGCCGGTGCAAAGGGTAATGAGCGATGTCCCCAGCCCTGCGCAACTGGCCGCCATTTGCTCCAATCGTCGCAACCCCGTCTGCCGCCGCGCCAAGTCAGGATCAATCATATTGAAAGTTCCCGAAACTGCGGCGATCTCGAGATTGCGCTGCCGGGCTTCGCGGCCAATTTGCGTGGCCAAGGCAGGATCAATTTTGTCAGGCATACTGGGCAAACCGGCGCACGAGAAATTAAACTGCACACAATCCAATCCGCGCGACGCCACCGCGTCCAACGTTGCGGCGACCGTCGGACGAACAAAAATCTTGGCAAAAATCCCCAGGCGCATGATCAAAAATTAACTTCCACGGGCATAATGAATATAATTCCTCAATTTGAAATCAGAAAACAAAACCTGAATCTTAAACGTCGAGGCGTGAACGCACGAATAGATTGACATTCAACTCTAATGATACTATATAAAGTCTCATATGATACACAGATCGACCAGGCATTTATCAAAGAAGTCTGCGAGGCCAGCCCGCCCCAAAAGCAGCGTGGCTGTTGCGCTCAAGAAAACGGGCGGCGGCGTCGTCAGCTTTTGTCTCCGCCGGCCCCGCGGTAAATCCAGTCGCGCCAGCTTTACTCCTTCTCAATTAATCGCCGTAGTTCAGACTGGGCTTCCTATCGAGGAATTGAAGGATTTGCAGGCCAGTCTGCAGATGCCCATGGAACAACTTGTCCCCCTGTTGGGTATTTCCAAGGCGACCCTCCATCGCCGTAAGACTGGCGGAAGGCTTGGTGCCGCCGAATCTGACCGTGTGGTGCGCTTCGCCCGGTTGATGGGTCAAGCCGTTGAGGTGATGGAATCCACCGCAGGCGCCCGCCACTGGCTCAACTCGCCTCAGTTCGGACTCGGTGGCGCGGTTCCCCTCGCCTATGCCGGGACGGAGATCGGCGCGCGGGAAGTCGAAGACCTGCTCGGACGCATCGAACACGGGGTCTATTCCTGATGCTCGAAGCCTGGCGAATGGTCAAGCAGAAGTACGCCGCCACCGCATTTTCCGGCGAAGGAGCGGCTCGAAATGGGGGACGCTGGAACTCGCGAGGTGTGCCTGCCGTTTACGCCAGCAGCACCAAATCCTTAGCCGCTTTGGAGAGTCTGGTCCACCTGAACCCGCATATCCTTTTCACATACGTCTTCATCAGCCTGAAGTTTGATGACGCCCTGCTCGAAATAATCCAGCCTCAAACCCTGCCATCCAACTGGCGCGCCGAACCGCCCCCTTCTGCCACCCAACAAATTGGCGATGCCTGGGTGCGGGACGCGCGCTCGGCCGTTCTCGCGTTACCCAGCGTGCTTATTGAAGGAGAACTTAATTACCTCCTCAACCCAGCCCACCAAAACTTCAGAAAAATTGCCATCGGCAAGCCGGAGAAATTCACGTTTGATCCGCGATTGCTCGTTTGAGCCGATAATCGGCGGATTTAGCCCAACGAATTGTAAGAAGCCGCTCTCGCCCTGTGTGCCACGAAGGCATACATTCGACGCGTGGAAACAAGTGTAAAAGAGCAGAAAATCCAACGGTTCGTCGCCCGCGTGACGGTAGCTGACAAACGGCTTTTCCAGAAAGCGGCTGTGATCGAAAGACGCTCAATGGCTAAATTTGTCGTCACGCTTATCCGCGAAGTGGCTCTGCAAGTTATCCATCAAAATCACCAGATCCAACTGGATGCCAACGAATCCCGCCGGTTTGTCGAGAGCCTGATTGCTCCGCCACGAAAACCCGCGCTTCCGCTGAAACAGGCTATAGTTCGTTATCGTCAGCAGGTGAGAGAAGCCTAAGCAGTTCATATTGGCCCCTCTTTTTCGAGCGACGTGGCGATTTCTTTCATCGGCAGACTGGGAAGTCCCGGCCTATCAAAACAAACGTTCTTTGAGGGCTTTGGCGACGGCGCCGCCGCGGGTGTGGACGCGCAGCTTTTCGTAGATGCTGCGGAGTTGATTGTTGACTGTGTGAAAGCTGATGCCAAGTTTGTCGGCAATCTCCTTTTTGATCAGTCCTTTGACCATGAGTTCAAGAATGTCCTTTTCGCGCGCGCTCAGGCCGTAATCGTTTCCAGAGGAGGCGGGTTGCTGGCGGGCGAAGGCTTCGAGGACGAGCCGGGCCACACGCGGGTTGACGGGCGCGCCGCCGTTGAGGACTTCTTTGACGGCGGAGGCGATGCCTTCTTCGGACGCGTTCTTGAGCAGGTAGCCGGAGGCGCCGGCGCAGATGGCGTTAAAGACTTTATCGTGGTCGTCGTAAACGGTCAGAACGATGACGTGCGTTTGCGGAGAGACGATCTTGATCTTGCGGATGCCGGCGATGCCGTCCATTCCCGGCAAACCGATGTCGCATAGAATGACTTGCGGCTGTTTTTCTTCGTCCAAGGCGGCGAGGGCGTCTTCACAATTGGAGAAATGCCGGGAACAGCGCATACCGGCAAGCTGGTTGATCTGCCAGGCGACCATCTTGCGAAAGTCATCGTGATCCTCGATCAGCCAAACGGAGATGACATCAGAAGTGGGCGAGGCGTTCATGGGCGAATGATAGGCGAGGCGCGGAGAGACGGAAAGCTCAAAGATGATTGACGAAGAAGCTAACGGTGGTGCCTTCCCCGGGACAACTGTTGATCTCGAGCACGCCGTGAAGTTTTTCCGCCCGCCGTTTCAAATTGGCCAAGCCATTCCCCCGGCGGATGGAGGCCGCGTCGAAGCCAATGCCATTGTCTTTGACGACGAGATGCCAGCCGTCGCCCTCTTCGGCAATCGAGATTTTTACCGCACTGGCTTGGGAATGGCGGGCGACATTGCCCAGGATTTCTTTGAACATACGAAAGATATTCTGGCGAAAATCAAGGGAGAGATCGCGACGCAAGCCGTCCTGCGGCCCCGCGAGTTCCAGGTGCATGCCCCCGAGCATGGTGTGGGCGGCGTCCTTCATGCGCAGCAGCAAGTCTTCCATGGTGTCGTATTCGGGATTGATGAACCAGACGATGTCGCGAATCGAGTTGGCCGACTGGGTCGAAATGCGCTTGATGGAGGCAAGATCCTTCCTTTGCTCGTCGGTCAATGGATTTTCCGTTTGGATTTTCTGGCTCAAGAGCGAAATGCTGCCGAGGCTGCTGCTGACTTCGTCGTGCAAATCCGCCGCGATGCGCACCCGCATGCGTTCCATGGCCCTGACCCGCCCGAGGCCGACCTTGTAAACAAAAATGCCGAGCAATGCCGCCCCGCAAATCACACACGCTTTGAACCAGGACGTCTGCCAGTAATGAGGCAGGACGACGAAGCTTAGGGACGCGCCGATTTCATTCCAGACTCCGTCGCAATTGCACGCGGCGACGCGAAAGCTGTAGCGGCCAGGATAGATGTTATTGTAGCGGGCAAATCGCAGCGTGCCGGCCTCGACCCAATCGGGGTCCACGCCTTGGAGTTGGTATTTGAAGCGGTTTCGTTCCGCCCCGCGAAAGCTCAACGCCGTGAAGCGGAATTCCAAGTCACCCCGGCCCGCAGGCAACGTCAAAGAGTCCGTTGGGGAAAAGGATTTTCTATCGCTCAAGACTTCTTCGATCAGCACCGGCGGCCTCCGCTTCGAGACGGGAGGAATCGAGGCCGGGTCCACCACCGAGAGGCCGCGAACGGTCGCAAACCAGAGCCGCCCGTCATGGCTCTTGTAGGCGGCGGGTTTGGCAACGTTATTGCAAGTGGCGCTGCCAAGCCCGTCCTCTTTTCCATACGAGACGCAGGGGATGGTCGGGAGCCAGCCATCATCCAAGGCGACAATGTCTTTTCGAGCCACCCAAAAAACTCCCGAACCACATGTCATCCAAAGGCGGTCCTCATCGTCTTCGACAATTTCAAAAATCTCGTCGCTCAACAGACCCTGGCGCGCCGTATAAGAGCGAAATTTGCCGCCCTCGAAGCAATTCAAGCCACCGCCCGCAGTGCCAATCCACAAGGCTTTGGAGGCGTCCTCATAGAGGGCGGTGATGGTATTGTGAGACAATCCATCCTTGATGGTGAAATTGGTGATCTTGTCACCATGAAAGCGGCTCAGGCCGCCATCGGTGCCAACCCAGATGTCCCCCGCGCTACCTTTGATAATGACATAAATAGTATTGCCAGCCAGACCCTCGCTGGTGGTGTAGCGCCTGAATTCGTGGCCGCGATAGGCCACGTTCAAGGCGTCGCGCGTGCCCACCCAGAGCCTGTGCCGTTCCCAATCCTCAAAAATCACCCGCACCGCCGGATCCGAGAGGGTGCTCTGCCCCTGCCCATTCCAGTAGTGAACAAACTTCCCTTGCTCGTAGTGGAACATGCCGCCCTCAAAATCGGTGCCGACCCACAGCGCATTGCTGGGGCTGCAATAATTGAGGCCAAGCACCTGGTTGTTAAAGTAAAGTCGAAACTCGGCATTGTTGGTCCGGACGAAGCGCGTGATGACGCCATTCTTTAACGAATCCAAGCCGCCGCCCAAGGTGCCGATCCAAATTCGGCCGCGAAATCCCTCCAGCACCGAAGTGACATTGTTGTGAGTCAATCCCTGCTGAGTGGTGTAAGTGGTAAAAACCTTGCGATTCAGCCGATAGAGACCGTCCCGCGTGCCGGCCCAAATGTTATGTTCCCGGTCTTGATAAACGGTGTAAACCATGTCTAATGACTCTCCTTCATACTGCACCTCCAGGATGGATTCGTTGCGAGTCAAACAATTTAGTCCACTGTCTGTTCCTATCCATAAATTGCCGTCATTGTCCGGGCATAAACAATTGACCATGTCACCCGAAAGCCCCGCCTGTTTGTTGAAGGATTTGACTTCACCCTTGGAAAGGCAAGCCAGCCCGCCGCTGCTTCCGACGCACATGTTAGTCTTATCTGCGAAACAAACCGCGCGGCCCAGAAAAACATGAGCCGTTGACAGGTTGGTGATTTGCGAGGTTTGAAACCTTTGGGAACCATCGCCCGCCGCCGCCCAAAGACGTCCGCTGCCATCCTCCGCCAGGGAGCGAATGGCTTGGTGCTCGTATTTCAGGTGCTTGCGCAAAAAGCCCTCCTCGACGGCGGAAAGCCCGTTGGTCGTGCCGACCCAAATCGAGCCAGTCCTGCCGGCGACAATGGAAAGAACGACATTATCGGCGCTGTTCGACGCGGTGATGTCCGCTACTTTCCCGTTCCGATAACATTTCAACCCCCCGCCCCCGGTGCCGATCCAAAGAGTTCCATCATGCCCCTCGCACAGAGC
>DASRLE010000068.1:0-11850 GCA_035648615.1 Saccharimonadales bacterium (SeqCode)
GGGTAATAATTGCCCTTCCGCCCGCCCGCTTCTGACGTAAACCCCTGATTTGGGGCGGTTTCTCACGCTGGCATAGCGAGTGCTAAAGTTCCGAAGCTTTATTGCTATGATTGATGCGTTATTTGGCGATTCGAACTATACGGCAGCAAAAAAAATGCTGGATGCCACGGTTCTGCGCCATGAAGCCATTGCCAGCAATATCGCCAATGTCGAAACTCCCAACTATAAGCGCCTGGATGTCGCTCCGTCGTTTGAAAGCCAGTTGAGCCAGGCTGTTTCGAGCCGGAATGCAGCGGAAATCGCGGCGCTCCAGCCGGAATTGGCCGTGGATACCAAGGCCATTTCCAGCCGGGCGGACGGCAACACCGTCCAGTTGGAAGATGAAATGTTGAAGCTCAATCAAAACATGGTCGAACACACCCTGGAAACCCAGTTGGTCAGCGAGCAACTGGCCAGGATGCGCATGGCCATCAGCGGAAAAGACTAACTGACTTATGATTAACCTCCTTTCCGGCATCGCCAGCACCTCATCGGCCTTGAATGCGGAACGCATCCGCATGGATGTCGTTTCCGAAAACATCGCCAATGTCAATACGACCAAAGGGCTCGATGGGAAGCCTTATCGCCGCCAGCAGGTGGTTTTTGAATCCGTCCTCCAGGCCCAGCAGGCGGGCGCAGCCGGGACCGCGCCGCAAACGACCGAGATTGCCCGCATTGAGCAGGACAAGCGTCCGCCTCGCCTGGTTTACAACCCTTCGCATCCCGATGCCGACGCGCAAGGCATGGTCGCCATGCCCGATATCAATATCCACGAGGAAATGGTGGACATGATTGCCAGTTCGCGTTCCTACGAAGCCAATCTGGCCGTGGTCAAGAATGCCCGCGCCATGGCCATGCAGGACCTTTCCATCGGCAAACATTGATAAACGAGACTTGCAAAAATGGACGCTCTTTCAGCCATGAAAATGATGACGGCCTCGGCCGCCGGCAACCCGCTGGAGATCGCGGGGCAGGGCGGGGCGGCGCAGTCCATTCCATTGCAGGACCTGCAGAAGCTCAATACCGATCTGGCGCCGCAAACAGTGGGCGGCGCGGCCTCGATCAGTTCGACCGGCGGCACGTTTCAAAATGTCCTGGGCAATTTCGTCAACGAAGTCAATGGCCAGCAAGCCGCCGCCAGCGATGCCATGAGCGGCTTGATGAGCGGCAAGAATGTTTCTCTCCACCAGGCCATGATCTCGATGGAGGAAGCCAGCGTTTCTTTTCAGATGATGGTCGAGGTGCGCAATAAACTATTGGATTCCTACCAGGAACTGATGCGGATGCAGATATGAACAAAAATATTTCTCAAATTTTCCAGCAACTCGCCGGCATCTGGAAGCAGCTTGACCTGAACCAAAAGATCAGTGTTGCGATGGCGACGATCGTCGTGCTGGGCGGCTTGAGCGGCCTGGCCGTCTGGTCCAGTCGCGCGGATTATTCGCTGCTCTACGGCAAACTCGACGAAGGCGAAGCGGCCAAAGTCATCGCCGCGTTGGATGAATCGAAGGTTCCCTATAAAATCAGCCAGGGCGGCGGCTCGATTCTCGTGCCGGCGGACAAAGTTTACCAGGTGCGGATGCAAATGGCCGGCAAAGGAATTCCGCGCGGCGAAGGCGGAGTCGGTTTCGAGATTTTCGATAAAGCCAGCTTTGGCATCTCTGATTTCGTCCAGCGGGCCAACTACTCCCGCGCCGTCCAGGGCGAACTGGCCCGCACCATCAGCCAGCTTGATCTGGTTGAGTCCGCCCGCGTCATGATCGTGATGCCGGAAAACAGGCTCTTGTCCGACAGCTTGCGCAAGCCAACCGCTTCCGTTTTTGTGCGCGTCAAGGGCAACGGCCAACTGCCGCCCTCCTCAGTCGATTCCATTCGTTTTCTGGTCGCCAACAGCGTCGAAGGATTGCAGGCGAACAACGTTTCCGTGGTGGACAACAAGGGCAACGTTCTCTCGGAAAACCAGGATACCGATCCTGTGGCCGGTTTATCCAACAACCAACTGACCGCCCGCCGTAACTTCGAACAATACCTGACCAAGAAAGCTGAAGGCATGCTGGAAAAAGTCCTCGGCGCCGACCAGGCCGTGGTGCGTGTCTCGGTTGATCTCAATTGGGACAGCCTGACGCGGACCGAAGAGAAATTCGACCCGGACGGCCAAGTGGTGCGCAGCACAACGATCAACGATGAAACCACCGATTCCGACAACGCGACTTCCCCCGGCGGCTCTCCTGGGATCGCCGCCAACAGTGTGCAGCCCGATGCGAGCCTCCCCGGCGGCGCAGGCACCAATGCGCCCGTTGCAGCGGCGACGCCGGTCAACAGCAGCCGCACCCACAAGAAAGTGACGACCAGCGCCTACGAAATCAATAAAACGACCAGCAACATGCTGCAAGCCGCCGGCGGGATTAAACGCATTTCCTGCGCCGTCTTCATCGCGCAACGTTTTGAAGGCAAAGGCGCCGACCGCAAACCGGTGCCGCGCACTTCGGAGGAAAAGCTAAGACTCACCCACATCGTGCAAAGCGCGCTCGGCATTCAGGAAACGGGCGAGGGCGACCGCAAGGACGAAATCAAACTCGAGGAAATGCCGTTCAACGATCAACTCGGAACTGAAATCACCCAGCAATTTGAGCAGCAGGAAAAACATCAGGTCTGGATGGACCTGGCGCAGAAGCTCGTTTATCCCGCAGCGGCCCTCGGCATCATTTTTATGCTTTGGCGCATGTTGAAGAGCGCCAAGCTGGATCAAATTCCTCTTGGCGTTCCCATCGGCAACGGCAATGGCAATGGGAACGGCAACGGCAATGGGCATTACGCCAAACCGGGCACGCCCGGCTCCGGAGTGGTGACGGTCGAGGTGCTGAACCAATTGATTCGCGAGAACCCGGCCAACATGACCCAGGCCGTCCGCTCCTGGCTGACGCGCGGCAAACCCAATAATTAAGTTCACTTTTATGCAAATGGAAATTCCCGCGCTGGAGATCGCCAAAATGAGCAAGCTGCAAAAGCTGGGGGCGCTGCTCATTATTCTCGGGCCGGAGAGCGCGGCCCAGCTCATGAAAAGTTTGGACGAGCATGACCTCGAGTCCCTCTCGCTCGAAATGTCCAAGCTCGCCAGCATCAGCCAGGATTTGCAGTGGGAAATTTTGCGCGAGTTTACCGACGTCGCCGTCCAGGCCGGCACCGCCATTCTCGGCGGGGTGGGCTTCACCCGCACGGCGCTGGAGAAATCCGTCGGGATGTTCCGCGCCTCGGACATCATCGGGCGCATCGCGCCGGCCCCGGCGCCGGTGGCGGCGATGAAACAAATTGTTGACATGGATGGCCGGCAACTCTGCAACCTGCTCAAACAGGAGCAGCCGCAAACGATCGCCTTGATCGTCAGCTACCTTTCACCCGAAAAAAGTTCGCAGCTCCTCTTGCTGTTGCGGCCTGATTTGCGGGACCAAGTGATCGAACGCCTGGCCACTCTCGCCCCGACCCCTGTGGAAGTGGTCGAGAAAATGGTCGGGGTGCTGAACCGAAAGGCCGGAGTCAAACCTCCGCAGGCCCTGAACCAAACCGGCGGCGTCAAGCAGGCGGCCGACCTCCTCAACGCGCTCGATAAAAATATCGGCCAGTCGATGTTGCTCGAATTGGAAAAGCGCAATCCCGAACTTGGCCAGGCCATTCGCCAAAAAATGTTCACCTTCGAGGACCTCTCCTTGCTCGACACCGCCTCGCTGCAAAAAGTCATGCGCGAAGTCGATATGCGCGACCTGGCCGTGGCCCTGCGCACCGCCAGCCCGAAACTCAAGGAGGCCTTGCTTTCCTCCATCTCGAAACGGGCCGCCGAAACGGTCAACGAAGAAATCAGCTTCCTCGGTCCGCTCAAGCGGAAAGACATCGAGGCGGCCCAAATCCGCATCATTGAGAGCGTGCGCCAACTGGAAGGCCAGGGCGAAATCGATCTCAGCAACGCCACCAGCTCCAACCGCGATGAACTCCTGGTCTGAAACCATTACGTTGCCCACTCCGTTGCGGGACGCTTCCCCGGCTGGTTTTTTGCCGGGGTTGACCCACCACGACGTCTCGCTGCAAACCCAGTGGCAGGCCGGTTATGAGCAGGGCCGCATCGACGGCGAGAAAGCCCTGAGCGAACAACTGATCGCCCAGCGCGCGGAATTGCACGAACTGGTCAACGGCGCTGTCGCTTCGATGCGCCAGACCATTCCGCAAATCGTGCGCGAGACGGAAAATGCGCTGGTCGCCCTCGCCCTCGAGGTGGCGCGCAAACTGATTTCAGAAATGCCCATCTCCGCGCCCATGGTGGAGGCGGCGGTGCGCGATGCCCTCGCCCAAGTGGAAAGCACCGCCGAAACGACCGTTCGCCTGCATCCGGCCGACTTGGAATTATTGCAGAACGCCGGCTCGCCGTTGATCAGTTCCCCCGATGCGCCGCGGGAATTTCGTTTTCTTAGCTCGCCGGATGTCAGCCGGGGAGGGTGCCTCGTCCAGACCAATTTCGGCACGGTGGACGCCCGGCGCGAAACCAAGTTTGACCTCATCAAGAAAAACGTGGCGTTATGATTCCCCGAAGCGAACCCTTTTCCGCCCAGCGAGTCGAAGGCCTCTTGCGCCGGGTGCAGACGACCCAACTGGTGCGCAACCGCGGACGGGTCATTCAATTGATCGGGCTGGTCATTGAATCGGAAGGCCCCATGGCCGCCGTGGGAGAAATCTGCCGGATCGAATCGGCCCGCCACGATGGCTCGACCCTGGCGGAAGTTGTCGGTTTCCGAAACCATCATGTTTTGCTCATGCCGCTGGGCGACATCGAAGGCATTCATCCGGGCAGCGAAGTGGTGGCCCTTGGCTCCTCTTTGCAAGTGCCGGTCGGAGAAGGATTGAAAGGCCGCGTCATCGACGGGCTGGGCAATCCATTGGACGACAAAGGGCCGATCGAAGCCGAAGCCACCATCCCTTTGCATCAGCCGCCGCCCCACCCATTGAAACGGCAGCGGATCCGCGATTCCTTTCGCACCGGCATCAAAGCCATTGACACTTTTACGCCGTGCGGACGCGGCCAGCGCATGGGCATTTTTGCGGGCAGCGGCGTCGGCAAATCAACTTTGCTGGGCATGATTGCCAGCCAGGCCGAGGCGGACGTCAACGTCATCGCGCTGATCGGCGAACGCGGACGCGAAGTGCGGGAATTTCTGGAAAAGGACCTGGACGAGGCGGGCCGTCGCAAATCGGTGGTGGTCGTGGCCACGTCGAATCAACCGGCCATTGCCAGGCTCAAAGGCGCGTTTGCGGCCATGTCCATCGCCGAACATTTTCGCGATGCGGGCCAGAATGTTTTGCTGATGATGGATTCCGTGACCCGCTTTGCCATGGCGCAACGGGAGATTGGCCTGGCGGTCGGCGAACCGCCCGCGACGCGCGGATACACGCCGTCCGTTTTTTCGTTGCTGCCCCAATTGCTGGAGCGCGCCGGAACGGGCGAGCAAGGTTCCATCACCGGTCTCTTTACGGTGCTGGTGGAAGCGGACGATATGAATGATCCGATCGCCGACGCCGTCCGCTCTATTCTTGACGGCCACATTGTGCTGACGCGCGAACTGGCCACCCAGAATCATTACCCGGCGATGGATGTCCTGGAAAGCGTCAGCCGGTTGATGCGGGATTTGACGACGGCGGATCAACAACAACTGGCTTCGCGCGCCCGCGAAACGCTGGCAGTCCATCGCAAAAACCAGGACCTGATCAACATCGGCGCCTACCCGCCCGGGGCCAACCCGGCGATTGATTTGAGCATTCATTTGCACGAACCGCTAAAAACATTTTTGCGCCAGGCCGTGGATAAGGGTTACAGCATTCCGCAAAGCTGGGCGTTACTGGGCGAAACCCTGGCCACGCCGTTGCCGGTTAAAATCTCGAAGCGCGCATGAAAACATTTCACTTC
Source organism: Saccharimonadales bacterium (SeqCode) (assembly GCA_035648615.1). Taxonomy (GTDB): domain Bacteria; phylum Verrucomicrobiota; class Verrucomicrobiia; order Limisphaerales; family Palsa-1400; genus DASRLE01. The sequence continues at coordinate 5,987 of DASRLE010000068.1, forward strand.
ACATTGGAAGCCGTTCGCACCTTGCGCCAGCGCCAGGAACAAAATGCCATGGAGCAATACGCGCAAAGCTTGCTCGCCCGCCAGCAAGCCATGGACCGGCTGGCCGCAGTCGAGCACGAACTAAGCCTATGCTGGGAAGAATTGCGCGGCCACCTGGCCAAGGGCTGCGTGGCCTCCAAAGCAGCCCAGGCCCACGACTATCAACGCTCGCTGGCCAGGAGCCGGGATGAACTGGCCGCTGCCCTTGGCGCCGCCGAACGGCGCGTCAACGCCGCGTTGCAGTGCATGTTGATCGCCCGCCAGCAGCGCGAGATCGTGGATAAATGTTCCGACAAGCAAAAAGCCCTCCACCAGCACGGCGTGGCGCGAGGCGAACAAAAGTTCATGGATGATCTCGGCGGCCGTCGCAACAACGCCATTCTCGCCTGGAAACCGGCGCAAAATTTATCATGATAAAACTGCTGACCACACCTTGGATGACGATGCTGCTCAGCGCGGTCATCTATCTGGGCGCCACCCTGGCGTTTTGGAAAACTCCCGTGCCGGCGCCGCCGCCTCCCGCGGCCGAGGCCGCGCACGACAAACAAATCTCGTGGGAATTCACCAACCCCGAAGCCGACCAGCTTATGGCCGAACTCCAGGCCGAGAAACGAGCCTTGGGAAAAAAGGAACAGGACCTGAACGACTTGGCGGCGCGCCTGCAATCGGAAGGCGCCGAATTGAACGTAGTCACCCAATCCGTGCGGCAATTGCAAACGAACTTCGATCAAAACGTCCTGCGCATTCGTGACGAGGAAACGGCAAATTTGAAGAAGCTGGCCAAGGTCTATGCCGCCATGGACCCGGAGAGCGCCGCCAAAATCCTGACGGAACTGGATGACACCTCGATCATCAAGATCATGGTCTTTATGAAAGACGCGGAGACGGCCGCAATCTGGGAGACCTTCGCCAAAAAAGGGCAGCCGGAAGCCAAGCGGGCGGCCAGCCTTTCCGAACGTCTTCGCCTGGCGGCCTTCCGCAACACCGCCCAAAAGCCATGACGCGAATCCCTTTCTTCGGAGTCGCCGTTCACGCTGCTCAGAAAAGTGATTCGCCGTCCAAGGGTCCCGCTCCCGCTCCGCTGAAGGCCGGAGCGGTGGATTTCTTGAGCTTGATCTCGCAGGCGGTTCGCCAGGGCGAAGTCCAGGAAAAACAGATGCCTGCCCCGAAGATGCCGGCAACACCTTCACTGCCCTCTGCAATCGATTCGGACACAGCAGACGCGCCCGCAATGGCGATGCCGATGACAACACTTCCCGGCCAAACGAAAAAGGGCACGCCTGTCGATGATTCCCTGACCGTTGCGATCATGACGATGCTGGCGCCCGCCGTGCTTCCCGCGGTGGACATCCGCAAGCCGCTCCCGCAGCGGGAAGCGTCCATCAAAATTGCCTCGAAGCAGGACGATCCCGCCAGCCAGACCGAAACGAAGACCGCCGCGCCGGCTCGCGAGCCAGAAACCAAAAGCGAAAAGGCCGAGGCTGTTGCACCAGACAAAGAATCCTCAGGAGCAGCGGTGGCCAAAGCTCCTCCCGCTGAGGCAACGGCAAAAGCGGATGCTAGTGGGACGAATGGGACGAATGCGAAACTCGCGGAGCCGCCGCCCACACCTCAGCCCGGCCCATTGGACCCGGCGGCAGCCCCAGATGGCACAGTCGATGCTTTGAACAAGGAACGAATGAAGTTTACTGCTGAAAAGAAAGAAATTGCCGGGCGCACCACGCAAAAAGTGCCCAGCGTCTCTGTCAGCAGGAGCCCCGCAGCCGCAGCTATCAGCGTTGTGGCGATCGCTCCTGCCTCGGCGGCTTCCGGGCCGAAAAACCTCGCGACCGACACTCTTCCGATCCTGGACTGGCCAGCCAAGCCGAGTGAATGGAATGTCGAGCTGGCCAAAGGCGCCACAACCGCATGGCCCGTGGAGCACACCGCCGCCCAGGTGGAAAAGGTTTCCCAGATGATTAACCAGCAAGCGATGTCCATCCGCCAGACGGGCGCCAGCACGCTGGCGGTTTCACTGAGGGTGGATGCGCATACCGAACTTTTTTTGCAGTTGACCAAACATAACGGGCAACTCCAGGCCACGTTGAGTTATGACCAAGGCGCGGCCACTGGCCTGGATAACCACTGGGGAGATTTGCAGGAATCGCTGGCGCGCCAGAACGTTCAATTATTGCCGCGCGAGGACAAAATCCCGGCGGCAACGACCACCGCTTCCAGTTTCGACTCGTCGTCCTCCGCGTTCTCCAATTCGCCCCGCCAGCAGCGCGCCCTCCCGGCGGAATGGCCGGAAGCGGCCCTAGTCAAGACTATTTCAACCCCCGCCACCACCAAAACCCGAACCGTTTCCCGGCAAGGCTGGGAATCCTGGGCCTAAAATTATGCCAACCATCCCCGCCACCAATCCCACGCCGGGCGTGACCGCTCCAAATCCGAGCCAGTCGCTCAACCAGGCCGACTTTTTGAAACTGCTCGTCACGCAAATGACGTCGCAGGACCCTCTGAACCCGCAGAGCGACACGGCGTTTGCGGTGCAACTGGCGCAGTTCAGCGCTTTGCAGGAATCCACCGTCATGGCGGGTAACATGCAAGGAATGCAAGCCACGAGCCTGATCGGCAGCACGGTCAGCGTGGGCGCGTCAAGCCAGAGCGCCACGGGCGTCGTGAGCCAGGTGGATATGTCTTCGGGCATGCCCCAGATCGAGATCAACGGCCAGCTCTATTCGCTCAGTCAAATCACCTCCATCGCACCCACGGTGGCGCCGTTGCCCACGACTCCGGCCGCCCCCTCCAATTAACCTTAACTTAACCACAAAAATATATGATTAGTTCTTTATCGTCAGGCGTCAGCGGGCTGGAAAGTTACCAGCAGGAAATGGACCTTATCGGCAGCAACATTGCCAACGTCAACACGACGGGCTTTAAGGCCGGCACGATCGATTTTGCCGACAGCTTCAGCAATCTGTTGCAAGGCGGCAGCAACACCACTCCGGCGGTGCAAGTCGGCACCGGCGTGGGCATTGACGCGGTAAACAGCAACTGGGCTCAGGGCACGATCAGCAGCGGGGCCGATATGACCCAAAGCGATCTCGCCATTTCGGGCAACGGCTTTTTCCAAGTCAAAGACGCCAGCGGCAATGTTTTTGCGACGCGGGACGGCACCTTCCAGGTGGACACCTCGGGAAATCTGATCACTGCCAACGGCGATTTTGTCCAGGGCCTGAATGCCGCCGGCACGGCGGGCAATGTTCAAATCACCATCACCGGGTCCCCCAGCACGTCGCCGATGACTTCCTTCACGATCAACAGCGCGGGGCAAGTTACGGTGAACCAGGCCGATGGGACCACCTTTGTCTCGGGCCAGCTCCAGTTGCAGAGCTATTCCGCCCCGCAAATGCTGGTCAATGAAGGCGATAATTTATATTCCAATCTGGCGGCCGCCGGGCCGTCCACCGCCGCCGCCCCCGGCACCACCGGCCTGGGCAATATCCAATCCGGCGCCTTGGAAAGCTCGAACGTCGATCTGCCCACCGAAATGGCGAACTTGATCACCGCCCAGCGCGCCTTCGAGGCCAACTCCAAAATTATCACGACGAGCAACGAAGTCCTCCAGACCGTTGTCAATATGAAGCAGGGTTAATCCCAAGTTTTTATGGCCACCAATCCCATGGAAGTTTCCCGCGGCGGACGCGAAGAATCCAAAGCCCCGGCGCAGGACAAAGAGGCGGAAGCCAAGGCCGAGGCGGCGGCGCCCCGCGGCGGAGCGCTCAAGACTTGGCTGCCCCTCGGGGTGGCGGTGCTGACCATGCCGGTGCTGGCCTACGCCACCACTCAATTTGTCCTCTTGCCCAAACTCAAGCACGCCATGAACCCGGCGGCCACGGCTGCAGCCGCAGCGGCGGAGCCTTCGGCCGAGGCCGGCGCGGCGGGCAAAGACGGGGACAAGACGGCGGGCGGCAAGACCAAAGTAACCGTTGCCTTGAGCAAAATGCTGGTCAATGTCTCGGGCACCATGGGCACCCGTTACCTGATGACCAGTGTGACTCTGGTCGGCAACACCCCGGACTTCAAAAATAAAATCGACGACAGCAAGGATCAGCTCATGGACCTGGCCACCGGCACGTTGAGCAGCAAGACCATTTCCGACCTGGAAAAGCCGGGCGCGCGCAACGTCATCAGGTCCGAACTGCTGACTGTTTTCAATAACGCGCTGGGCGGTTCGCTCGTCCAGGAAATCTACATCACCGAACTGGCTATCCAATAGGCGCGCCTCCATGAACCCTGATAGTTCCAAGCCCGGCCTGCCGCAATCGCTGACTTCCTTTCTGGATGCCAAGCAATTCGCCAGCCCGAACGCGCCCAAGAACGAACCAGTCCGCGAGAGCGCGCCCCCGGTTGACCCGGTCAAAAAGGACGGGGCCCAACCGTATGATTTTCGCAATCCGATGCTTCTCACGCCGCGGGAACTGCGCAAGCTCCGCAGCCATCAAGAGGAGTTTGTCCAGAGCCTGGCGGCCCGTCTTTCGATTCAACTGCGTTTGGAATTCTCTCTCGAATTGACCAGCCTGCAAACCATCGCCTATCAGAAGATGGCGGGCAGTTGGGCTAATCCCGCGCATCTGACTATGTTTAAGACGGAGCCGTTGCGGGGCGTTTCGATTTTGGAAATCTCCCATCACCTCGGCGCCTGCATGGTGGATCGATTGATGGGCGGCCCGGGGCTGGTTCCTGTCACCGCCTTGGAAGTCAGCGAAATTGAAAAGGTGCTGCTTGAGCAATCGGTGCAATTGATTATCGACGAATGGTGTCACCACTGGGCGGGCATCAAAGACCTCAAGCCGTTCATCCTGGGTTACGAAAGCAATGGCCGCTATGTGCAAACCGCTTCGGCCGATACGGTCATGCTGGTCATTTGCATGAAAGCCAGCCTCGGCGAATGCGTCGGCCGAATCCAGATCGGGTTTCCTTACGCCGCCCTTGAGCCTCTCATCGCTCATTTTAACCAAGGCGCGGAAACGATGGCGCCCGCGCCCTCCAGTTCGTCCTCGGCCGGCGCCTTGAAATGGAACCCCTGTTTCGATGAAGTCCGCGTGCCTGTGACGGCGGAATGGGCCGGACTGGAAATGACCGCCCGCGAAGTCCTGGCCTTGAAGGTCGGCGACATTCTGCCGATGGATTCGGAGCACGCGCAACAGATCAACCTGCGCCTGGCCGACATCCTCAAATTTCAAGGCCGCCCCGGCAAGATTGCCGGCCAATGGGCGGTGGAGATCACCAACACCGTCAAGCGCTAACTTTTTTTATGGAATCACCCGCCAAAGCCATTCCCAATCTCGAACTCTTGCTGGACGTCAAAGTCAAGCTGACCGTCGAACTCGGTTCCTGCCAATTGCACATGCGCGATGTGCTGCAACTGGCGGTCAGTTCGGTCGTCAAGCTGGACAAAGCCGCCCAGGCACCCGTCGATCTCTACGCCAATCAAACCCGCATTGCCCGGGGCGAAGTGGTGGTGATGGATGACGCCTACGGCATCAAAATCACTGAACTGTTCGCGGCCAACTCATGATTGCGGAAATTTCCAGTCTGCCAGGCGCGTTGCCCAATGCTGGCGCCTCGATCTGCCGCGTCTTCGGCGCGTTGATTTTGGTCATCGCGCTTTTTTTGGGCGGCGTCTGGCTGTTCCGGAACTGGCAGCGGCTGGCCATCCAAAAGGGCGGCGGAGCGAAGCTCAATTTAATCGAAGTCAAGTCATTGGGCCAGCGCCAGGCTCTTTATGTCGTCGGCTACCAGCAACAACGCATGCTGCTGGCTTCCTCACCCGCCGGGAT
>DASRLE010000069.1:0-2180 GCA_035648615.1 Saccharimonadales bacterium (SeqCode)
ATAAATTATCCTATGAAAAACTCGAATTCTCTTGATGCTGCCGCCGCCGGTTTATCCCGCCGTAAATTTATCCAGCGCGCCGGGTGGGCGGCGGGCGGCGTGGCTCTTTCTTTTCCTTATGTCGGAAATGTCCTGGGCGCCAATGATCGGATTAACCTCGCCTGCATCGGTTGCGGAGGCAAGGGAGCCGGTGATACCACCGCCGCCGCCAAATGCGGCGCGAATATCGTCGCGCTTTGCGATGTGGACGAACGGATGCTCGATAAAAAACGCCAGCAGTTCGCTGAAAAATTTCCCGACTTGAAGCGCTTTCGCGATTACCGGGACATGTTGGATAAGATCGGCAAGGACATCGACGCGGTGACGATTTCCATTCCGGATCATAACCATGGCGTGGCGGCCATTCGCGCCATGACGATGGGCAAGCACTGCTTTTGCCAAAAACCGCTGACGCAGACGGTCAACGAGGCGCGCATCGTGCGGAGATTGGCCAAGGAAAAAAATCTGGCCACGCAGATGGGCAACCAGGGCAGCGCGGAAAATGGTTTGCGCCGCGCGGTGGAAGTCATCCAGGCGGGCGTGATCGGTCATGCCAGCGAATTGCATGTCTGGTCCAATCGCCCCATCTGGCCGCAAGGGTTGGAACGCCCGCCCGGCTCGGATGTAGTGCCGGCGACGCTCGACTGGAACGTCTGGCTCGGGCCGGCGCCGGAGCGTCCGTACAAGGGACCCTCCGTCAAGGGGTCGTCCCGGGGAGTTTATAATCCCTTCAACTGGCGGGGCTGGTTTGATTTCGGCACCGGCGCGCTGGGGGATATGGCGTGCCACACAGTCAACATGCCCTTCCGCGGCCTCAAGCTCGGCTATCCCAATGTGGTCGAGTGCGAATTGGCTTCGCGCATTTATTCGGAAACGTATCCCAAGACCTCGCGCATCCGTTTCGAGTTTCCCGAGCGGGAAGGACTGCCGTCGCTCAAGTTTTGGTGGTACGACGGCAACCCGGATGACGCCCTCAAACCCCTGCGCCCCGACACCGGCACGCTGCGCAAAGTGCTGGGCATGGCGGACAGCCTGCCCAGGAGCGGCGCGCTCATTATCGGCGAAAAAGGACAATTATTTTCACCGGACGATTACGGGGCGAAGTTTTTCATCGCCATGAATGACCAGAATGATTTTATTCCCGGCGATGAACATCCGGCTTGCCGCGCGGTGCCGCAGACCATCCCCCGCTCGCCCGGGCACATGGAGGAATGGTTCCGCATGATGAAGGACGGCACGCCCGCTTATTCCAACTTCGACATCGCCGCTTACCTGGCCGAGGTAATCCTGCTGGGCTGCGTGGCGCTGCGTTTGGGCGAAGGCCAAAGGATGGAATGGGACGGGCCGGGCATGCGGTCGCCGAATTTGCCGGAGGCGGCGCGGTTCATCAAACGCGAGAACCGGGCGGGCTGGGAAGCGTGATGGAAGTCATTAGTCTTGACACTTGCCGGACGGAACTGCTGGCCATTCTGCGAGCCAAGTCGGTCTTTCACGGCGACTTCACCCTGTCGTCCGGCGCGAAGAGCAAATACTATATTGACTGCCGCCTGACCACTTTGGACGCCCAAGGCGCGTGGCTGGCGGGGCGATTGATGCACGCGCTGATCCGGCGCGAGGAGAAGAGCCGCCATCTGCGCGTCGATGCAGTGGGCGGGTTGACCATGGGAGCGGACCCGGTTGCGCTGGCCACCGCCATGATGTCTTACGGAGCGAAGGACCCAACGCCGTTGCGGGCTTTCTGCGTGCGCAAGACGCCCAAGGCGCATGGGCAGACGAAATTGATCGAAGGCAATTTTCAGGCCGGCGACACGGTGGTGGTGATGGATGACGTGGTGACGCGGGGCGATTCAACTATTGCCGCCATCCAGGCCATCAAACGGGAAGGCGGCAAGGTCGCTTTCGCCGCCGTGCTGGTCGATCGCCAGGAAGGCGGGCGAGAGAAAATAGAGGGGCTGGGTTATCCGCTCTTCTCGCTTTTCAAACGCGACGAACTGCTGTAAAGACTAACTATCCCGCCGCCATCTCGTGGGCGCCGACGGTGGTCGAAAGAATGCCCAGGGTGGTCTTGAGAATGTCCCACTGCACCTGCATGTGAAGGACTTCGTTGCGCAACGCTTCGTTCTCCGCCTTCAGGCGCGCGA
>DASRLE010000070.1:0-6978 GCA_035648615.1 Saccharimonadales bacterium (SeqCode)
CGCGTCACGGCCCAAGCACAGCTCTGGCCGCTTTCCACGTCCTTGACGGCTTGCATTTTGAATCCATGACTGTATCGAATAACTTTCATAATACTTGGAATTTCTCTTTCCAAAGTACCAACCTATTTCAGGACGTGACCAGTTCAACCAGTGTGAATGCCCGTGTTTGATCTTTCCTGCCGGATAATTTCATGGCTTTAATTTGCCTTATCCACCACGACAAATTCCACGGTTTGGCGGCTTGGCGTGAGTTTAAGGCCGAGTTCGTCGAGCAAAGCGCGCTTCAATCCTTCGGGCGTCTTGTCCCATTTGAAATCAATATCAAGGTTGCGGGTCAGCCCGGTCTGGTCAATCACGATAATGTTCAAGGACCGCTCGAGATAGTCAATAAGTGGGAAAATATTTTGATCTCCGACTGAATATGAATCATCCGTTTCCAGACCGTGCCCCGGCCCACGGGAACTGCGCTTCAATCCGAACAACCTTTTTGGCGGACTTGCCGGGCCGAAGGCCATTCGCTATGATTTGACCTGTGCCGGTTCAGGCTCAGCATCGCTTCAACGTAGAGGAATCCTTGGAGATTTATCGCGAACCTCATTTTACCGGATACACTGCGACCACTATTCTCCGCGATGGAGATCAAGCCGCCCCGTCCCAATTCCCCGACGCGATCATCGACGTGGCCGAATTACTGACACGTTAATCGAGCGACTAAATTCAATCGACGTCTGCCTGAAGTTTTTCCGCGTCGAACTTGAAGAACCAGCCAGTCCAATTCAGCCGGCACGCCTTAAAATCGGGCGTCCGCTTTATTTTTGTTGGGGATTGGTTATATTGGCCTACTCCGGCTGGCCGGGGCAAAATGGGCAGGTTGTAAAATGGATAGAGTAAAGCCGGTTAAAAATACACCGTGGTACAAGTCTGCGGTCATTTATGAGGTCCACGTCCGCGCTTTCCAGGATAGCGACGGCGATGGGGCGGGCGATTTCCGCGGGCTGACGTCGAAGCTCGATTATTTGCGCGATCTCGGGGTGACGGCGATCTGGTTGTTGCCGTTTTATCCTTCACCATTGAAAGACGATGGCTACGACATCGCGGATTATTACCGGGTGCATCCGAGTTACGGCACGCTGGCCGATTTCAAGATGTTTCTCCGGCAGGCCCACCGGCGGGATTTGCGGGTCATCACCGAATTGGTCATCAACCACACCTCCGATCAACATCCCTGGTTTCAACGGGCGCGCCGGGCCAAGCCGGGTAGTAACTGGCGCAATTATTATGTCTGGAATGACACCTCCGATAAGTATAAAGGCACGCGGGTCATTTTCAAAGACACCGAGATTTCCAACTGGACCTGGGACCCGCTGGCCAAAGCCTATTTTTGGCATCGTTTTTATTCGCATCAGCCGGACTTGAATTTCGACCATCCCGCCGTCCATGAGGAGGTCTTCAAGGTCATGGATTTCTGGCTGGATATGGGGGTGGACGGCGTGCGGCTGGATGCCGTCCCGTATCTTTATGAGCGCGAGGGGACAAGCTGCGAGAATCTGGCCGAAACACATCAATTCCTCAAAAAACTTCGCCGCCGGGTCGATGAAAAATATGCGGACCGCATGTTGCTGGCCGAGGCCAATCAATGGCCCGATGATGCGGTGGCTTACTTGGGCGAGGGCAAGGGCGACGAGTGCCACATGGCATTTCATTTCCCGTTAATGCCGCGGCTCTTCATGTCGTTGCGGATGGAGGACAGAATTCCGATTGTTGACATTTTGGAGCAGACTCCGCCGATTCCCGAGACATCGCAGTGGGCCTTGTTTCTGCGCAACCATGACGAATTGACCCTGGAAATGGTCACGGACGAGGAGCGCGACTACATGTATCGCATGTATGCCAACGTGCCGCAGGCGCGGCTCAACCTGGGCATCCGGCGGCGGCTGGCGCCCCTGCTGAACAACGACCGCAAGCGCATTGAGCTGCTCTGCGCCCTGCTCTTTTCGCTGCCGGGGACGCCGGTTATGTATTACGGCGACGAAATCGGGATGGGCGAAAATATTTTTCTGGGCGACCGCAATGGCGTGCGGACGCCGATGCAATGGAGCGCGGATAAAAACGCGGGTTTTTCGCGGGCCAATCCGCAGAGCCTCTACCTGCCGATCAATCTCGATCCCGAGAACCATTACGAAGCGGTCAATGTCGAGGTGCAGGAGCGCAATCTGAATTCGTTGCTCTGGTGGATGAAGCGGCTGATCTCCCTGCGCAAACAGTGGAGCGCCTTCGGCTTGGGGACGTTGGAATTTTTGCATCCGGACAATCGCAAAATTCTCGCCTTCATCCGCCGCTACGAGGAGGAGTGCGTTTTGGTGGTGGCCAATCTCTCGCGCTTTGTGCAACCGGTGGAGCTGGATCTTTCGGCCTGGGCGAATCACACGCCGGTCGAACTTTTTGGCCGGAATGAATTTCCGACTGTCACCCATAAACCCTATTTTCTGACGCTGGGGCCGCACGCTTTTTATTGGTTTTCGTTGGAAGCGAAGGCGCAGCCGCAATTGCAATCGTCGGGTCCGGTCGCTGGCGTCGAGGCGCGTCCATTGATCAGCGTCGAGCAGGATTGGCCGGAAGTGTTCCGTCCGCGCCACCAGCTTCCGTTGGAACGGGCCTTGCGAAGCTGGTTGCCGTCGCGAACGTGGTTCGGCAGCGCGCGTCCGCGCCGAGTCCAGTTCCGCGAGATGATTCCCGTTCCGATGGGGGCGGAGACAGCGTTCCTGGCCTTTCTGGATGTCGATACGGGCCAGACGGAAACGCATACTTACCTGCTTCCGCTGGCGGGAGCGCGCGGGAAACTCGCGCAGAAAATTGCCCGCGATTGGCTCCCGATGGTCATTGCGCGACTGGGTGACGACGGCGTGCTGTATGACGCGCTGGCCAACAAGAATTTTTGCCGCGCGCTGCTCGACCTGATTTCCACCCGGCGCACGCTCAAGGGGCGCAACGGCGAGTTACGGCCCAGCCATACCGCCTTTTTGCGACGATTGCGGATGGCGGGCGGCCTGGCCCTGGACCCGGTGGTTTGCAAAGCCGAACAAAGCAACTCCTCCATTGTTTTTGGCGAACGGCTGATCTTGAAATGCTTTCGCCGTCTTGAACCCGGGGTGAACCCGGACTTGGAAATCGGCCAGTTTTTGGCGGTCCGCAAATTTCCTTTCACTCCTTCATTGGCGGGCGCGCTTGAATATGGCGGAGGCGCGGGCGAACCCATCACGCTGGGGGTTCTCCATGCTTACGTGCCGAAATCCAAGGACGCCTGGGACTACACCTTGGACACCCTGAGCCGGTTCTATGAACGCGTCCAGGCATTGCCGGCCAATGAACGCAAACCTCCGGCGCTCCCCTTTGCTTCCATCGCCAAATTGGCCGCGGCGGGAGTGCCGGCCGAAGCCGTCGAAATGATCGGCCTTTATGCCCCGGGCGCGCGAATGCTGGGCGAACGGGCCGCCGCCCTGCACGTCGCGCTGGCTTCCGAACCCGACAATCCCGCGTTTGCCGTCGAACCTTTCACGCCGCATTACCAGCGCGGGCTGTTTCAATCGATGCGCAATGTGGTTCGCAACACCTTGGGACTTCTGCACCAACGGCTAAAAAGTTTGCCGCCCGACCTCGCCGCTCCGGCTCGAAAGGTTCTCGGTTTGCAGCCCGCTATTCTCAGCCGGTTTCGCGCCGTCTATGAACGGCGCATTGACGCCGCGCGCATCCGTTACCATGGCGATTTCCATCTCGGGCAATTGCTCTACACCGGCAAGGATTTTCTGATAATTGACTTTGAAGGGCCGCCCTCGATGGCCATCGGAGAGCGCCGCCTGAAACGCTCTCCTTTGGTGGACGTGGCCAGCATGATTCGCTCGCTGCATTACGCCGCGCACGCCGCGCTTTTGCAACAAGTGATGCACGGAACCCTTCAACCTGCCCAACTCACGGCCAAGTCGCCTTGGGCCCGCTTTTGGTCGCTGTCCGCCAGCGCGCTTTTTTACCAAGCCTACCGGCAGACCGCCGGGGTTTCGTCTTTTTTCCCGACCAATGAGACTGACCTGAATCTGCTGCTGGATTTCTATCTCCTGCGCAAAGCCATGGAGGAATTAGAGCACGAATTGCTCAACCGCCCGGATTGGGTGGTAATTCCGCTGCAAGGCATTCTGGAATTGGTCAACACCGACGTCAACCGATGATAAAGCACGCGACACTATGGAAAAATTTATTTGCGTTCACGGTCATTTTTATCAACCGCCGCGCGAAAACGCCTGGCTCGAAACGGTCGAGCTTCAGGATTCCGCCTCGCCTTATCACGATTGGAATGAGCGCGTCACGGCGGAATGTTACGCGCCCAACGCTTTCACCCGTTTTTTGGACGAGGAGGGGCGCATCAAGGATATTGTCAGCAATTATTCGAAGATCAGTTTTAATTTCGGCCCCACCGTCCTTTCCTGGATGAAGGACAAAGCGCCTGACATCCACCAAGCCATCGTGGAGGCGGACAAGCAGAGCCAGAAGCGCTTCTCCGGGCACGGCTCGGCGCTGGCGCAATGTTACAACCATATAATTATGCCGCTGGCCAATCGGCGCGATAAATATACGCAGACTGCCTGGGGCATTCGCGATTTTGAATCGCGCTTTGGCCGCAAACCGGAAGGGATGTGGCTGCCCGAAACGGCGGCCGACAACGAATCGCTCGACGTCCTCGCCGAGTTGGGCATCAAGTTCACCATCCTCTCGCCGTATCAAGCGAGCCGGTTTCGGCCCTTGAGTGGAGGGGATTGGGAAGACGCCAACGGGGGCCGGATTGATCCTTCACGACCTTATCTGGTCAAACTTTCAAGCGGGCGTTCCATCGCGGTTTTCTTTTACGATGCGCACATTGCCAAGGCGGTCGCCTTCGAGCATTTGCTTTCCAATGGCGAACATTTCGCCAACCGGCTGGCCGACGGATTCGACGACAGCCGCTCCTGGGACCAGTTGGTTCACATTGCGACCGATGGCGAATCGTACGGCCATCATTCGCGCTTCGGCGAAATGGCGCTGGCCTACGCGCTGCATTCCATCGAAGCCAGGCATCAGGCCCGCCTGACTATCTACGCCGAATATTTGGCCACGCGCCCGCCCACTCAGGAAGTGGAAATTCACCAGGGCAGCGCCTGGAGTTGTTCGCACGGGGTGGGCCGTTGGTATCGCGATTGCGGCTGCAATTCCGGCGGGCGGCCCGGCTGGAACCAAAGCTGGCGCGAGCCGTTGCGCGGGGCGCTCGACTGGTTGCGCGATCAATTGGCGCCGCGCTTCGAAGCCGAGGCGGGAAAGTTGCTCAAAGACCCATGGGCGGCGCGGGACGACTATATTTCGGTCATCCTTGACCGCTCGCCGGGCAACCTGGCCAAATTTTTTAGCCGCCACGCCGTTCACGAATTGACCGTGGAAGATCAGTTGAGCGTCTTGCGCGCCATGGAAATGCAGCGGCACGCCCTGCTCATGTACACCAGTTGCGGATGGTTTTTCGACGAACTATCCGGGTTGGAAACGGTGCAGGTCATTCAATATGCCGCCCGCGCCATTGAACTGGCCCGTAGCTTTATGGGGGACGATTTCGAGGAAGGTTTTCTGGAGCGCCTCGCCAAAGCCAAGAGCAACGTGAAGGAAAACCAGGACGGCCGCCGCATTTACGAAAAGTTCGTCAAGCCAGCGGTGATGACTCGCGAGAAAGTCGCCGCCCACTTTGCGATTAGTTCGCTTTTTGAATCCTACCCGCCCGAGGGCCAAATCTACGCCTTTCGCATCAAACAGCATGACCGCCAATTTTTCACCTCGGGCAATACGCGCATGGCCATTGGCCGCATGACCGTCCAATTCGAGGTCACGCGCAATTCGGACGAAATCACTTACGCGGCCATCTACATGGGCGACCATAACATCAACTGTGTCGTCCGCTTTTCCCAGGAGCGGGCGTCCTATGATGGAATGCTGGCCGAAATGCGCCACTCTTTTGACCGCGCTGATTTCCCGGAACTCATTCGACTAATGGACAAACATTTCGGGCCGACCCATTATTCCGTAACCAGCCTCTTTCGCGATGAGCAACGCAAAATCCTCAATCAAATTCTGGCCGCGCCGCATGATGACATTCATCATACTTTCCGCTTATTGACAGATCGCTACGCGCCGCTCATGCGCTTTCTGGCGGACATTCACGCCCCCATGCTCAAGCCGTTGCAATCCGCCATGGAGGTGGTGCTGAACAGCGAGTTGCGCCGGCAGTTCGACAGCGATTCCCCGGATTTTGAGCGGGTGCGCAGCCTGCTCGGGGAATGCGATGCGACCAAAACGCCGCTGGATGGAGAACGGCTGGCCTATTCCCTCAAAAGGCACCTTGAGCACTTGAGCAGCCAATTCCTTCGGCTGCCGGACGATCTCACTCTGTTGTCGCAATTGGTCAATGCCGCCGACCTGAGCCATCTTGTCCCCTTCGAGACGAACCTCTGGAAACCGCAAAACATTTACTACGAAATGGCCCACGATGTCCTGCCCGTCATGCAGAAAAAGGCGGCCGCCGGCGAAGAACGGGCGAAGATTTGGGTCGAAAGATTTTCCGCCCTGGGGAAGAACCTCGGCTTTTCCGCTCCCACGGCAGCGGCTCCTTAATCGTTATGCCTGCTAAAAACACCACGCCGCGCGCGACTTATCGCTTCCAATTCAGCGAGAAGTTCCGGTTGCGCGACGCCCTCGCCGTCGTCCCTTATTTGCGTGACCTCGGCATCTCCCATATTTACGCCTCGCCGCTCTTGAAGGCGCGGCCCCATAGCACGCACGGCTACGACACCTGTGATTTTGGGGAAATCAACCCGGAACTCGGCACGGAGACCGAGTTGACTGATCTGGTGTCTGCGTTGCGCGCCCGTCAAATGGGGTTGGTGCTGGACATCGTGCCCAACCACATGGGAG
>DASRLE010000071.1:0-6586 GCA_035648615.1 Saccharimonadales bacterium (SeqCode)
CGGTGGTGGCGTTCTTTTTGGTTTGGTGGATTCTCGCCACGCTTTATTTTGTGCCCGCGTGGATTTTTGCCTTTTATTTGAATCGCGAAGCGGATTTCCGCGCGAGTTGGAAACTGTCCGCCGCCGCGTTGCTGCCGGGCGCGCTGCTCCTGGTTGCCGGGATTTTGCTTTACGATTTCGACTTTCTGACGCTGGTTTCCTTCGGCTTCATTTTTGGCGCGCATTTTATTCTCGGCTGGATTTGTCTTTTTGCCGCCTCCTTTTTTTTGCCGCGAATCCCGCCGCTCCGGAAAAACCCGTTTCGGACAAAAAGATGATTTCGGGGAAGGATATAGCAAATCACAATAACATTGGCGCACATTGCGCAATTGGCGACGGCAACAGGGTGACAACACCCAAAAAATAAGTAGCCTGAAAGGCTATTCCATCGTAGCCGAGGGCAACGCCCCCGGTATCGTCAAGGGATTTTCGTTCGCCCTGTAAGGGCAAACCAAACACGGGTTGGGATAGGGATCGCCCTTTCAGGGCGCAGGAACATTGGATATTTATTCCGAGGGCGATGCCCTCGGCTACGATGGTTCAGGCCGTTGGCCTGAATGTGCCCATGTTGATTTGAACCGCTATAGCGTGTCATGCTGATTTCGAGCACATTACATCAATTGGTATACTTGCAATAAAAACAGCCGGAACACTTTTCATGTTCCGGCTGCCTGGAGGAGGGTTGCGCTCACATTGCCATGTGCGAAACTGGATCGCTCCAATCGCTATAACCTCTGCTGCCGCCCACGGCGCGCGCCTGCATCACATACATCGTTCCCGGCGTCAGGTTTTCCACGGCGATTTGACGCGCCTGCGTGGAATCCACGATGGGCAGCCATGCGCCGCCGCTAACACTGTAACGAACCTGATACGCCCGCGCATTATCCACCGGCTGCAAGCGCACCGTCAATTCCATCGCCGCGTCATTCGTGATGGACAGGATGGTAGGGATGGCCAGCGGCGTTTGCGCGCGGTTGGTGCTGTTGGCCTGAAAGCCCGATGAGAGCAACATGGCCACGTCCTGGCTGGCGATGCTCTGCACATACGCCGCGATTTTGCGCAGCGAGGTGACGAGCGCTTTTTTAGCCGCATTTTTGATGGCGGTCAACTGCGTGCCGCCTTGCGCCGCGTTCACTGACGCGGTGCCATAGGCCGCCCGCTGCGCGGCGAGCGTGGTCATGTCCACCGGCGAGGTCGGGAAACTTGGATTTCCCGTCAGGCTGGCGATGACGTTGTCGGTGAAGTCACCCAGATCGGAATCTGAATAACCGGCGAAGCCGAGGTTGACCCGATAATTTAGCGTATTCATTTTTAATTTTCTTTCTCTTAAGTGCTCCGATAAGAAGTTTAACTTCACCTGACCTACACGGCCAGATGTCAAATCCAGTAGCGGTTTTTTGACTAGCAAAGGACATGCCACGAGGAATCAATCCTGTCACTTGACTCCATTTGAAACTTCATTAGAGACAAACGAAGTTTCATTCAAGCCTTTTTGGGTAAAATCAATGAGAGAACAGGTTTCATCCAGCGTTTATCTTACTCCATCAGGGCTTGAGTTAGTTAAGTTAGACATTTATCTTACTCCATCAGGGCTTGAGTTAGTTAAGTTAGACATTTTTCTTACTCCATTAACGCTTGAGTTAGTTAAGTCAGGCCCTCTTCTTACCCCATCCGAGACGGAGTGAGTTTCATTCAGGGCCAATGAACCTTTCTTTGTAGCAAATGAAGGTTTAACGGACACTTTTCAGGCCTCCTCCGGCGCAAATGAAACTCCGTCAGACCTTTTTCTTAGTCCATTAACGCTTGAGTTAGTTAAGTCAGACCTTCTTCTTACCCCATCCGAGGTTGAGTGAGTTTCATTTGCGCTTTTTTACACCGTGTTTGGCCTTCCCGCGCCTGTTTTCATCGGCGATTGGATTCAATTCTGGACACACTCTGTCTCAAAGCGGGGCAATGAGGGAGCAAAAAATGGAACGACGCGAGAGCCACAATTCAAATTAAGGCCGGAAGCGCGGATTTTTTATGGGCGAGACGCTGCAATCCATTTGAATGCGATGCTCCTAATTCCAGCAAAATCCAGAACACGGACGCCGTTGGCAGGTCAAACAGCCCGCCATCAAACCAGAAGGCCACCAGCAAGACCAAAGCGCCGGCGCGACAAGTGGCTTGAAGTGATGAGTGATAAGTGACAGGTGACAAGATTTTTCCCTTCTCCGCATCAGATGGGGAGAAGGTGGCCGCAGGCCGGATGAGGTGCGGGGTTTTTCTAAAACAAAGCCCTACATACGCGACAAAACAAAGCAAGCCGGGTATGCCTAATTCCGTTCCGAGCATCAAATAGCTGTTCATGGTGAGTGCCGACGCGCCGCCCTCTGGCGGCGAATAATTTTTCTCATACGTCTCAACTGCCTTGTTCCAACCGACGCCGAAGAGATGATCCCGCATCATTTGAAACGCGCCGCGCCAGGCAGAGACACGGTGTTGTGCCGATGGCCTGCCAAAATCCATGCGTTTAACATACCACGGCGCATTGTCCGGCGTCGCGTTCCAGAAAAACCATACGACGGCTGCGACAATAAAAATTCCCGGCAAAACCAACCGCCATTGCAATTTTCCATAAATCTTTGCCAGATACAGCAAACCAATCGCCGTCCCCAGCCACGCGCCGCGACTGTAACTGAACACCAAACCGACTGCCATCATTCCCGCCGCGATGAAAAGTAGGAGACGACGTAAGAAGTCTCTGACTGATTTCCGGTTTCCAATTCCTGCTTTCTGTTTTTCAAAATGAGTCTCGTCACCTCGACTCCTACGGACAATGTGGACGGATTTTGTTTGGGACGGTGGGTGGCCGTGCGCCAGCACCCAGACTCCTTGGGTCTGGCTCATTTCCGGTTGGCCCGTGGGGACGAACGCCGTGCCAAAATCCGTAGGAGACGACGTGAGGAGTCTCTGATTGAAAAATTGAAACCGGGTTTGAAATGAGTCTCGTCACCTCGACTCCTACGAAACGGACGGGTTTTGTTTGGGACGTTTGGGGCAATGGCAGGACGAGCATCGTCCGCTGGTGGATGAGCGGGGCAACGTGATCGGCATCGTGTCGGCCAAGCTGGATGCGGCGGTGGCGCTGGCGGCGAGGATTTCAAATCACGTTTGGACTTTGGAAGAAATTGTCGGTTTGTTGCCTTGATTTTTAGCGGGTCAAGTGTAAATGTTATTCAAATAGGGCTAAATTATGCCAAGAACAAATGCAAGAACATATACTCCCGAAGAAATAGCGGTTTTGAAACGAAATTTGACTCGCGCCTTTGAGTCCCTGCTGACAAAATACCCTTTTAAGCCTGGTCAGCTTGTTTGCTGGAAAGAGGGCTTGAAAAATAAGCGCTTGCCCGAACGCAACGCACCGGCAATTGTGTGGGAAACCCTCCTTAACCCGATATTTGATAACAGCAAAACAGTTGTTGCGGGATCACTATATTTTAAAGAACCGCTTGACATAGTGTTGGGTGTCATGGATGAAGATGAGTTCGTTTTATTTCACTACGACAGTCGCCGGCTGGAGCCGATACCAGAATAATCATTCAGCAGCTTGAGCGTCGTAACATTCCGAGATTCAAACTATACCACTACCGGAAATCCCAAAGGGATTTAATCATTCAGCCCGGCGTTGGCCGATGAAATCGGGCTACGCCGGGTTGCGGTATAGAATGTCCACAACCCTGAAAGGGTTGAATCAAATGGGCGCGAATGGCGATGCAACCCCTTCAGGGTTGAAAAATGTTTCGGACGATTAACCCAGGGTAGCTCCTCGCCCGTCCGGCTCGGATCAACCCTGGGCTGAATGATGCAATCCCGTTGGGATTGGGGGAAGCGCACGCGGGATTCAGGACGGATTTTGGTTTGGACGGTGGGTGGCCGTGCGCCAGCTCCCGGACTCCTTGGGTCTGGCTCATTTCCGGTTGTCCCGTGGGGACGAACGCCGTGCCAAAATCATTTTGCGATGGACGGTTAGGGCGATGGGCGTTTGAATTTTTTGTCGCGCGAAGGGCGCGAAGGCGGCGAAGTCCGTAGGACTGGCATATTTGTAGAAACGGCAGCGTAAATGAATCAAGCTCCGTCAGGAGCGACATCATGGTGAGTTAAGGGAGGACTATTTGACGGGCGTTAAAGTAAAACGGCATTGCGATCCTTCACCAGTGAAATTCAAATTTAATTCCGACTCTGTCGGAGAGAAATCACGAGCTGTAACTTTAATTTTCAAACGATAATTTTTGTTATTATAGAAAAGTGCAGCCTTTCCAAGAGGTGCGCTTTTTTCCTCATCTGATCCAACTGTAAATTTGGCGATTACAGAATGAATCCAAATATGAAGATTGGGAGCGTGAGCCGACTTATGTTTTGTAACATTGAAAAGGTTAAACGCAAGATTGCCACCGGGATTGATGCTGGGCTTATCGGACACTTCTGCTGGCAACAACACTAATGGAAGTTTGGGGAGTAGATACCGCTCGCCTTCTTCGGTTGAACTTTCCATTTCTGTCAATTCGACCCGAACATTGTCTGCCGTATTTGGCGTTCGATTGTGAACTCGAATCTGGCAAAAATATCTTGGAAAAGACGGCATGTCTTGGGAGATGCCTTCAATTTCAAAGTCGGGATGCGAATTTAACGACTTAATGAATTTCAGAATCAACCAAAATAAAAGAGCCACACAAACAAGCCCGGCAAGAAAAACAACCAACACTAACCACCACGAAGCGTGTGCAAAAATCCTGACAATCGCGGCAATACCTGCGCTGATACCGATTACGACCCATTTAATTAAATCCCACTTGGCATTTCCCTTGATGTCATGCCATTGATCTCGGAAAAATTTAGAAATGTTCGCCATAAAAGATCACACCAATTTCTTCGCAATCCGCTCGTCGAGGATTGCATAGTTAAATTAAACCAAACAGTTACCATCCGCCTTCAGTTTGGATTTGCGAGTTTGTAACTGACTGCGTGGTCAAGGTTCGGAGTTAGCTTCCTGACAGTTTTTTGCGAGTTGTTGACCGATTCGTAGGAATAAACTCCGTATGGATAAAGTCTGCATTCTATTTGCTCATCGTCTGTGACTGTCTCTTTGTTCAAGTCAACGATTAAGGCTGTAGTGTCATCAGGGCAGCGCACAAGCAAACCGTCAGGCACGTTTTGAATTACCGTCACCATCCAGTGCATCTCACATGACTTGATGTAAGCGGTTGTTTGCCTGACTTTTTCTTGATAGATAGCTTGTTGCGCTGCTCCAATCTGATTTTGCCGGTCAATTTCGTTTTTGGTTTTATCAATGTCATCCTGCGCCGTTGCCAGCGTCTGGTCGTAACCGAATTTCTCTTGCAAATCTTTTGGTAGTGATCCCAACGGCATCATGCCTTCGGCTCCGTTGTCTGTTTTGTAGATGAACTTGTTCGGCGTCAATTTTACCAGCACGGCGTTGGTTACGACATCGCCGCCGGAATTGGTCATCGTGAATGGCGTGAGCAAATTTACATTCGTCACATAGCCAGAACTGTCAGTGTTCGTTCCAGATGCAACTGCCAAATTGACAGGTTGGAGTAGTTGCATGATAGCCGCATTCCCCATTCGTATCGCTATGCCTGACACAGTCTCGCCGTCCGTGTCCACCGTGTTAATATCAGCACCCTTAGCAAGTAAAAGTTTGACCACATTTGTATCACCGAGGATAGTTGCATTTATTAGGGCTGTCTGACCTCGACTATCTTTCTGGTTTATGCTCGCACCTTTATCCAACAAAAGTTCGACCACATTTGTATTACATGACATGACTGCACTCATTAGGGCTGTATCATCAAGAACTCCGATAACTTTCGTGTTGATATCCGCATCGTTGTCTAATAAAAGTTTGACCATGCTCGCGTTGCCTTGATACGCCGCTATCATCAGGGGCGTGCCGACACTATAATCTTTAGCATTGATGTCAGCGCCTTTGTCCAACAAAAGTTTGGCCGCATCCGTTCGGCCTGTCATTACCGCGCCCATCAGGGCTGTTGTTCCATTGGTATCTTTCGCATTTACGTCAGCCCCTTTATTCAACAACAGCTTGAGGGTTTCCATGTCACCAGACCTTGCTGCATTCAACAGTTGTTCGGTCGCATCAAGAGGTGCGTTTTTATCCGAAGATGAATCAGAATTGTCAGCGTTTGTTTGGGCGAGAACCGAAAAGTTCACAAGCAGCAAAATTGATATGAAAGCGTTCTTCATATTTACACACGGAATACAACACCCGATGACTCGTGGCTGCAAGATTTATGTGACGCTGCTCATTGCCGCGAGCCGCTCGGCGCATCTGGGCGGCACGGTGGCGACGATTGGTTTTCCCGATCCGTCGTTGCAGGGATTTTCTCCCAAGCTGGCCAAGGGGGAAATCGCGTCGCTGTCGGGCGCGGGGGATGACCCGCGCTATTTTCAAATCAGCGTGCCGGTGCAGCCGGGCAATTCGGGCGGGGCGCTGGTGGATGAGCGGGGCAACGTCATCGGCATCGTG
>DASRLE010000072.1:0-13424 GCA_035648615.1 Saccharimonadales bacterium (SeqCode)
GGTAATGACCAACCCCACCGTGGCAATCGTTCCCGTCACGCGCTCGAAGGTCTTAAGAAATTGCTCCTGCTGGTTGATGGTAAAATCGTCCGGGTCCGTCGGCGCGACCCGCCGAATTTTGCGCATCAGCCCGCGTAACTCCTCTTTGGCATCTTCCAACTGGGTTATGTCTTTGACCTTCACTTGCACATCGAAATTGGGATCGCGCCAATAGCCGATTAAAAGCTGCTGGATGGGAATGATCACTTCATTGTCAAAACTATCCATCCCGAGGAAGCTGCCGCGCTTTTCCAGCACCCCAATGACTTCAAGGCGCCGGGCTCCAATCCTGATTTTTTTGCCCAATGGAGCCTCGCGTTGAAACAAATTTGTCGCCACATCATTGCCAATCACGCAGACGGGACGGCCGCCTTCCGCTTCCGCCGCCGTCATGAAACGGCCCCGATCGATGGAAAATCCGCTGGTGGTTAGAAACTGCTCCGTCGTCCCCAGAATTTGCACGCGAGGAGCCTTGCGATTTTTATACCAGACCGACTGCATGATGGTGACGACAGGAGCGACCGCTGTGGCCATCGTCATCTGATCTTCCACTTGGCGCGCCTGCACGCGCGTGATGTCGCGCCTCTTTCTTTCGCGAATCCATTGGTCATAGTTGCGGTCCGACCAAGTCATGCGGCTGACAAAAAGCACGTCTGCGCCTAGAATCGAAATGCTGTCATGAAAGGCGCGGTTGAGCGCGTCAATCGCCGTCGCCATCGCCGTCACCGTCACGATGCCGATGATGATGCCAAGGGTCGTCAGCACCGAACGCAATTTGTTGGCCCGGATCGCATCCCAGGCAATGCTCAACCCTTCTTTGAGTTCAATGAAAAAATTCACGACGCCATGGCGGGTTTTTTTTGCGCGTCATCGCTGGCAATCAATCCGTCCCTGATGCGAATAATGCGGCGGGCGTGCTGGGCCACGTCCTCTTCGTGCGTCACCACGAAAATAGTGTTGCCTTGATCGGACAACCCGCGCAGCAACGCCATGATTTCTGTGCCCGTCTTGGAATCCAGGTTGCCGGTCGGTTCGTCCGCCAGAATAATCGATGGCCGATTGACCAGCGCGCGCGCGATGGCCACCCGCTGCCGCTGGCCGCCGGACATTTCGTTCGGCTTATGATGAATCCGGTCGCCCAGGCCCACAGCGGTCAGCGCCTCCCGCGCCACTCGTTTGCGCTCGTCGGCGTCCATGCCCGCATAGATCAAGGGCAGCTCGACATTGCGCAACGCATCGGAGCGCGGCAAAAGATTGAAGGTCTGAAAAACAAAACCGATTTCGCGATTGCGAATTTCCGCCAATTGATTGTCATCCAACTCGCTCACCTGTGTGCCGTTCAATTCATAGATTCCAGAGGTGGGCGTATCGAGGCAACCCAGCAGGTTCATCAGCGTCGATTTGCCCGAACCCGACGGCCCCATGATCGCGACATATTCCCCGCGCTCGACATTGAGGGAAACATCACGCAAGGCATGGATCGTTTCCTCTCCCATCTGGTAAAGACGGGAAATGTTTTGGAGGCGGATCAAGCTCACAAGCGTGCGTTTTCCCTCGTCAATTCGTCTTCTCTTTGTCCTGCCCGGCCAGTTGGGCGTTCACCACTATTTTTTTCTCGTCCTCCAAATCGCGGTTAATCGCCTTGTAACCGCCCGAGACAACCTCTTCCCCCTCCTTCAACCCCGAAATAATCTCAACATAATTCGCGTCACTGATCCCTTCCTTGACCGGCGCCATGCGGACATGATCGCCCTCCACGACAAAAACCACCTCGATCGGTTTAGGCGGCACGGCGTTGGTGCCAGTGGTCTGCGCGACGTTCGTTTCGCCGGATTTCGCTTTGGGCAGGCGGGTCGTCACGCTCTGAATCGGCACGCTCAACACGTTCGTCCGATAGCGCGTTTCGATATCCGCAGTGACGGACATCCCGGGCAGAAACGTCTCCCTCTCCGCCACGCGAATCTTGACTTGAAACTTCGTCGCGTCGGTGCTCGTGGTGGCGGCCGTCGTGGACGCCGCAGAGCTGGTGTCATTATTGTTGGCCGAGTTGGCAATTTCGGTCACGAAGCCGGTAAATTTTTGATCTTTAAAGGAATCGACTTCCAGATGGGCCTTCTGCCCCACGGCAATCAGCGGCACATCGATTTCCCCAATATCCACGCGCGCCTCGATATTGGTCAAATTCGCCACCGTCATAATCACCGTTCCCGCCATGGTCGCTGTGCCGACCACGCGCTCACCCAATTGCGAATTCAGTTCGCTGATTGTCCCGTCCAGCGGCGAGAAAATGGTCGTTTTGGAAAGGTCCACCTCGGCGGAATCCAATTGCGCCTGCGCGATGCTGACCTGCTCGGTCGCTCCCGCCAGGGTGGTCTTGGCGACATCGTACTCTGTTTTGGCCGTCAAATAATCGGAGTCTGAAATCAGCTTTGCTTTGGAGAGGGCGTCATTGCGTTGAAATTCGAGCAGCGCCTTTTGCAAATTGGCCGCGGCGGTATTTTTGTTGGCGGTGGCGTATTTGAAATTGGCCCGGGACGAATCGCGGGCCGCCACATAAGTATCCGGCCTGATTTTGAGCAAAAGGTCGCCCTTCTTGACCAGTTGCCCCTCCTTGACCGAAAGGACAATAATTTCCCCCGAGACTTCGGGGCTGATTTTAACCTCCAGCACCGGCTCGATTTTCCCATTGGCCACCACCACCTCCGTAATATTTCGCCGCATCGTCTTTTCCTTGACGATGGAAATCGGCGGGACACGTTTGGCGTAGTGGGCATAGACCGCGCCGCCGATGCCCGCGAAAATGAGGAGGGCGAGAAAAACCCATTTTTTGTTGCCTTTAGACTTCGCCATTATATTTTTCGATTTTCATCTATTACTTGACCGAATATTTGAGAATAAGTTCAAAACCCGCGCTTCCGCCACAAAATAACTTTAAATCGGCCCAATTAGCCTCTAAACTGCGCCAGCCATGTGGTCGATGTGCAAAGAATTTTTCAAGTTTTGTAAACAAGAAAAAAAATGGTGGCTCATTCCGCTCATTGTTGTTTTGCTGGTTCTGGGCGCCATCCTTATTTTTACCGCCAGCTCTGGCATCGCCTGGGCGCTTTACCCCTTTCTGTGACCGATGGCTGCGCCGCGTCACTTTCTGGGCCTTTCGGCCTATTATCATGACGCCGCCGCCGCGCTGCTGCGCGATGGCCAGATCGTTGCCGCCGCCCAGGAGGAACGTTTTTCCCGCCGCAAGAATGATCCCGCCTTTCCGCGGCAGGCCATCGAATTTTGTCTTCGCCAGGGGGGCTTGAACGCAGGCCAAATCGACACGGTGGTTTTTTACGACAAACCCGTGCTCAAATTCACCCGCCTGCTCGAAACCTACCTGGCGGTCGCTCCCGGCGGATGGCGCACTTTCCCCGAAGTTCTCACCAATTGGCTCGGCGAAAAGCTCAATCTTCCCAAAACCATCCGCGCCGAATTGCCGGGCTTGCGCCCCGGCTGCCCGATTCTTTTTACCGCCCATCATCAAGCCCACGCGGCCAGCGCCTTTTATCCTTCGCCGTTTTCTGAAGCAGCCATTTTGACCATCGACGGCGTAGGCGAGTGGGCGACGACGACGATTGGCCAGGGCCGCGGGAGCGCCATGGAAATGATGGAAGAACTGCGCTTCCCGCATTCTCTGGGCCTCCTTTATTCCGCCTTCACCGCTTACTGTGGTTTCCGAATCAATTCCGGCGAATATAAATTGATGGGCCTGGCGCCTTACGGCGAACCCAAATATGCCCAGGCAATTCTCACTCACCTGCTCGATCTAAAACCGGACGGTTCGTTCTGGCTCAATCTCGATTACTTTGATTTTCTGCGGGGCACCACCATGACCAATGACCGCTTCGCCCAACTCTTCGGTGGGCCGCCGCGCGGGCCGGAAGATCCCATCGAACAGCGTCACATGGATGTGGCTCGTTCCATTCAAACCGTGACTGAAGAGGTCATGTTGCGCCTGGCCCGGCACGCCCGTGAATTGACCGGCCAAAAAAATCTCTGCATGGCGGGCGGGGTCGCCTTGAACTGTGTGGCCAACGGGCGCATTTTGCGCGAGAAAATTTTCGACCGGCTTTGGATTCAGCCGGCGGCCAGCGATGCCGGCGGCGCGCTCGGCGCGACCCTCGCCGCCTGGAATCTTGACCAGCCGCCCAGCCCTCCTTCCTCCTTTCCCAAAACCGACGCCATGCGCGGCTCGCTTCTCGGCCCGGAATATTCCGACGACGAAATCGAGACGGCACTTCGCGCGCACGGCGCAAAATACCAGCGCCTGGGCCTGGACCAAACCCTTGATCTGGCCGTCACATTGCTGCAACAGGAGAAGGTCATCGGATGGTTTCAAGGCCGCATGGAATTTGGCCCCCGTGCGCTTGGCAACCGCTCGATTCTTGGCGACGCGCGCTCGCCCCGAATGCAATCCGTCATGAACCTCAAAGTAAAATTCCGCGAGTCGTTCCGTCCTTTCGCCCCTATCGTCCGCCGCGAGCGCGTGTCGGAATATTTCGATCTCGCTGTCGATTCGCCTTATATGCTGCTGGTCGCGCCCATCCGCGAAAGCCTGCGCCTGCCCGTCCCGCCCGGCGTCAAAGGGCTGGACTTGCTCAAGCAACCCCGCTCGCGCCTGCCCGCCGTGACCCACGTCGATTATTCCGCGCGCATCCAAACCGTCGAATGCGCCGACAATCCCCTGCTCTACGAATTGCTGCTGCGCTTCGAATGCGCCAGCGGTTGCGGCGTTCTTGTCAATACTTCCTTCAACGTGCGGGGAGAGCCGATTGTCTGTTCGCCCGAAGATGCCTACCGCTGTTTTGTCCATACCGAGATGGATTACCTCATCATCGGCAATTTTGTCCTCGACCGTCTCGAACAACCATCCGCGCTGCCCTCCCGCCGCGTCACTCCGCAACAGGACTAATGCCATGAACGTCACCTATAAAGAAGACCCGCGCGAATGGCGTAAAAGCGCCTGCTTAAGCCTCCTCGGCGTCGCCGTTTTCCTCACCTTGTTGAGATGGCGTCATCATTTTCCTGTAATCGCTTGGAAAATTGCACTTGTCCTCCTCGTCGTTCTGGCGGTGGCCGCTGTCGTCCGCCCTCGCTGGTTTCGCCGTTACTACCGTTTCTCGCAGAAACTGGGTTTTCACCTCAGCCAATTTTTAGGACGCCTCGCGCTGGCGGCCTTTTTTGTTTTGGTCATTACCCCGTTGGGCCTGTTTCGACGCGCGCTCGGCTACGATCCTTTGCGCCTGAAACGTCCTCCTCCGGAAGCGACCTGCTGGCAACCTGCCAAACGGCCTACCCCCCTCGAACGGCTGTTTTAAACCATTACCGTTTGACCTGTTCGGTGCTGCCGTCCCCCATGAGAAGCAAATCCGTTCCGTCACTCATGTGGACGCGGATGAGCGGGGTCTGCGGGCCGTCGTTCTGGGCGACCAAAGTAATCACGGCGTCCATTCCTTGAAATAAACCGGCATCCTTGGCCTGTAAGAATCCTCGGTCAATCAGGTCCTGCAGGGAGACCGTCAACGGCACGGGCAGGTGTTGCGCACGCAAGGCGCGGGTGTACGCCTGGGCCGCCGCCACGATTTTCGGCCCGTTGACCGGTTGGGCACTGCCGCCAAAGAAGGTAAATCCTGCGGCCACCGCCAGGATCACTGCCGTAACAACGGCGACCGCGATGGAAACGCGTTTCGCCGGCGAATCCATCACCCGCGTCTTCATTTCGGCGCTGATTTCGTGGCTTCGGCATTGATCTCGATCTCTACTTCATCCCCAACCAATGCGCCGCCGGTATCGAGTGTCTTGGAGTAATTCATGCCGAAATCCTGGCGATTCAAAGTCGTTTTTGCCTCCAGTCCAACCCGTTGATTTCCCCACGGATCCTTGATCGGCCCGGTAAATTTTCCAGTCAACGATAATTCCTTCGTCACGCCGTGCATGGTAAAATCGCCCGTCAGCGTTAAATGATCGCCCGTCCCGGCGACCGTTTTGGTTTGGAAGGTGATCGTCGGATATTTTTCGGCATCGAAAAAATTGGTGCTGCGCAAATCCTTGTCGCGAGGGGTGATGCCAGTATCCACGCTGGCGGTCTCAATGACGCCGGAGGCCTGTTGCAGCGCGTTATTGTCCAGCGAGAGCGTCCCTGAAATTTTGTCAAACTTTCCCCGCACATGATTAATCATCAAATGTTGGACTGAGAACGACACAAACGAATGCACCGGGTCGATATTGTACGTATCGGACGCGCGCACTTGACCCGCGAAACCAAAGGTCAGCAAAAGAGCAAAAGTGGAAGTAAATTTTGGATTCATAGAATTTTTAACGTTGGCGATTTCCTATTCCAAAATTGCTCTGGGCTGGGGCGGTTGTCCAGAATTTCCAACCCAAGTGACGCCCTGGCGTTTCGCTAAAACAGTGGCTTAGGTCATCAACGGCTTTCCGAGGAGAATCAGCGCGGGTCGCATGCACAATATTTTTTGAGCAGACTGAATCGGACGATTAGGATTACGATTATGAGTAAGATTAGGAAGAGTTTTCTACTCCAGAAAACGCAGGTAAATGCACTTTAGATATTCCCCTTCCTTAAACGTGGCGGGATGATCGGAGGGATGACGGGTGGTGCGCAGTTCTTCGTGCTGCCGCCCGGATTGTTGCGCGGACTGGCGGGCGGCGGTGAAGAATTCTTCGGCGGTGACGTGCGCGGAACAGGAGGCAGCGACGAGGATGCCGTTTTTTGATAAAAGCGCGATGCTGGCGGTGAGAAGTTTGGCGTAAGCTCGCAGGGCTTCTTCCCGCTCGGCTTCGCGACGGGCCAGGGATGGCGGGTCAAGTATTATCAGGTCGTAGCGCTGGGCTGGTTTACCCCAGAGCCAGGCGAAGACATCGGCATGGAGGGGTTCGTGGCGGCATTGGGCCACAGCGGGGCAGGAGTGGTTCAGGCCGAAGTTACGCACGGCGGAGGAGAGGGCATGCTCGCTGATGTCCAGATTACAGACCGATGTTGCGCCTCCGCGCGCAGCATAAACACCGAAACCGCCGGAGTAACTGAATAAGTTCAGGACTGAACGGCCGCGGGCCAGGCCTTCGATCAGGCTTCGGTTCTCGCGTTGATCGAGAAAGAAACCGGTCTTTTGTCCGTGAACGACTTCGGCTTCAAAACGCAGACCGTTTTCGAGAAAAATCACCGGGGCGGTGAGCAGGTCGCCGTGCAGAATCTGGCCGTCTTTCAGGCCGAAATCGTGGAGGGCTTGCTTTTGAATGTTGCGGCTGAGGCGCAAGATGAGACGCCGTCCGCCGTGAAGGAGATCGCACATTTCCGAAAGGCGCGGCAGCCATGCCGTCGTGTAGAGTTTGAGGACGCGCGTGGTGTCGTATTGATCCAGGACCAAGCCCGGCCAGCCGTCGTTTTCGCCGTTGATGCAGCGGCAACCGGTGGTCCGCGCATCGAAGAGGCCCTCGCGGAGGGCGAAGGCGCGGTCCGCGCGTTGACGCCACCATTCGGCATCAATGGGTTGGGGCTTGCCCGCGTGCAGGATGCGCACGCGCAAGGGAGATTCGGCGTCAAATAATCCCACGGCCAGAAATCGGTCCTGGCGGTCGAACAGAATGGCCAGTTCGCCGGTGCGGCCTTCCCGATTTTGCTCGCGCACGCTTTGGGCGAAGACCCACGGATG
The DNA here is from genome assembly GCA_035648615.1 of Saccharimonadales bacterium (SeqCode). GTDB lineage: Bacteria > Verrucomicrobiota > Verrucomicrobiia > Limisphaerales > Palsa-1400 > DASRLE01. Next base: position 7,749 of record DASRLE010000072.1, read on the forward strand.
CCCGCCGCGCACGATGGTTTCCGCAGCGGCGGTCAGGCGCAATCGCAAACTGGGCTGGGCGGACACGATGCTCACTCGCGCAACAAAGCCACCCGTCGCACACAGAAACCCGGCGCCTCGACGTCAAGACGAAAATCCGCCGCGCGATTTTCCGAATTCCAAAAGCGCGCGCCGCGCAGGTCGAATTCGGCTCTTTTCCACTGTTGGGAACCGGTCAGGTCGATGGTTTTGCCGCCCCAGGTGTAAGCGCCTTGGAACGGGGCGCTCAGGTCATTGCCATCATATTGCACGGAAAAGCGGCCGGGGCCGGCGTCGAAATATTCCACTTCCAGTTTGGCCCGCATGTCGTTGGACCATTTGAACGAATCATCGACCACGAAATAAATGAAGCGTGATTTGGCCGAGGCAGGTTTGATCGCCGCGGAACCCTGCACCGTGACGGGCGTCGTCTCTCCGTCGTCATTTTCAACCTGATGCAGGCCCGCCTCGCGATTGGGCGCGCCAAGAACAATGTCGAGGCGGCGGGCCCGGGCGAATTTTCCGGCCAGGGCGGGCGATGGGAGGCGCAGCTTGAAAATGCGGGTATATTTGCGCGTCAAGTCTATATATTGGCGGCCATACTCCCGCGATTCGCAAATCTCGGTGCCTTCGTGGAATTCACTCCAGGTTTCGAGCATGACAAAATTCGAGGGGTGGCGCAGGAATTTCTCCCAATTCGACTCGTAAAATTTTCCGTTCTCGCGCTGGACGACCAGCGGGGTGCGGCCCAACACCGCCGAATGATCATACCCCGGTCCCAACTCGCCAATCGCCGCGCGCTTAAAACCGAGCGCGCCGCCCCAAACACAAACGCTGCCGCCCTTTACATGCCAGGAATCCTGCGGCGCGATGAAAGGCTCTTTTCCGCTGAAGTCCTTGGGGAACTCCGCTTTGGTGTAGTCGATAAACGACTGGTCGTAGTTCTTGGCGAACGCGGCGGCGTACATCAGCACAATCGGCTTGTTGTCAATCATCGCCCAATGCCGGGCCGGAATGCTGGAAAAGAAATCGCGCACCGTGGCGTAAAACCATTGCCGTCCATAATCGGTGGTCAAATCAATGTGTTGGCCCCAGGAATTATTCTCCAGCGTGCTGGTGTCATAAAAAAGCCCAAGCGCCGGCGGATGATGGCCCTCATGCACCAATTGATCCCGCGCTTCGACCAGTGGCTTCAAACCCTCGTTGCTCCAATAAAAACGGCTGCCCGGATCATGCTCCGAAGGCGCGCCCCAGTAAGTCATCAAAGCCACATCGATCCCGGCCGTTTCCATGTCCAGCAATTGCTTCCGATGCCACGCCACTGATTTCCACGAAAAATCCTCCAACGTGGGCGGATGATCCGTCAACCCGTCGGAACCGTCGCCATTGATGATATGCGTTTCGCTTTGTGCATCGTACCAATAAAAGTAATAAGTCCCCACCACGCGCTGGGTGGATTTGAAATTTTTAGCCGCCGCCAACTCGGCCGTGGACGGATGCAAATAAGGCCCAAAAGCAGGGGGAATAGGATGCTGCGCCGCCTCACCGAGACCAATTCCCATCAAAACAAACGTCCCCACCAGAACGAACATGTCCCGCGCGCGCATAAAGCTCATTGGTAATCAGACGGATGGGTCCCCATGGCGTATTCACAAGCGGGTCCGTGGGCGGACAAGCTTTGCCTCGAAATTTTCCACGAAAACACGCTTTCCCTTTTGAATGACTTGGTGCCCTTCGTCCGAAAGTTTGCGGGTCAACTCGGCAAGGCCGCCGGGATATTTGGGATTCAATTCTCCTTTGGCTTTCAAGGTTCGCCAAAATGGCGTGGTGCGTTTGCGGCCTTGGGCGGCGGCTTCCGCCGCAGCGTGCGCGGCAATCCAGGCAAAAATACCGGTGGTGATCGGACACGCCATCGTCGCGCGGTGTTTGTGCGCGAGAATTTTGCGAAGTTCATTAACGGTGGTGAGTTTGCCCTTGGGCACGCGGCGCATGAGTTCGTCCACCTCCATCGGCGCGGGAATGACGAAGGTGCCCGTCCCCCAGCGTTTACTTTTCGCGCCATCAATGACATAGACTTTGGGAAAGCCTTTGTTGTCCGCCAGTTTTTCCTGCCATGATTTCTTTTGTTTTCTCATGTTCCAGCCTTCAGCGAAAAATTTGTAATATTAGCTGGGAGTGTACACCACCTTGCCGTTGGTGATGGTCATTTGCACTTTGGCTTGTTCAATTTCGGTCGGAGTTACTTTGAAGATGTCGCGGTCGAGGATGACCAAGTCCGCTAACATTCCCGGAGCGATTACGCCTTTCTCGTGGTCGCGGAATTCGGCGTGGGCGCTGCCAATGGTATAGGCGCGGACGGCTTCTTCGACGGTGACTTTTTGCGCGGATATCCAGCCGCCGGGATGTTTGCCGTCCAAGGTGCGGCGAGTGACGGCGGCGCCAATGGCGGCAATCGGGTCGAGCGGCGCAACCGGCCAGTCGGAACCAAAGGCCAGCAGCGCGCCGGCGTCGAGCAAGGAACGAAAAGCATAAGTGGTCTGGCAGCGTTCTGCGCCGATACGCCGCTCCGCCCAACGGCCATCGTCAATACAATGGTAAGGTTGCACGGAAGCGATAACGCCCGCCCGGGCGAAGCGTGGAATATCCGAGGGGCGCAAATGCTGGGCGTGCTCGATGCGGGCGCGGCGGTCGCGCGTGCCATTCGCTTTAGCTAATTGTTCAAAGAGGGTCAGGACCTGGTCGTTGGCCTTGTCGCCGATGGCATGAATGATGAGTTGCAGTCCGGCGCGGTCCGCGCCCAGGACGCGTTGGAGCATGGCCCCTTCTGGAAACATCTCGTCGGACGGCAAACCCCGTGACTCGGGAGCATCGTTGTAGGGATCAAAGAATAACGCGGTGGTCGAGCCCAGGCTGCCGTCGCTGAAACCCTTCAAGCCTCCCCGATGCAGCATCGAGCTGCGCTCGTCTTGACAGCCAGACGAATCGAAATCTTTCCATCTGGGCAAGGGCCACATGGCGTAAATGCGCGTCTTGAGTTGACTCCGTTGAATGAGAGTTTGAAACACAGCCACGTCATCGTCCGCGGACATATCCTGCGCGCTCGTCACACCGAGGCTGGCGGCATGTTCGGTGGCGGCGAGGGCTGCGGATAGTTTGTCCTCGAAGGTGGACACGGGCTTGATGCTTTCAACCAAGCGGATGGCCGCGTCTTTCAGCATGCCAGTGGGTTCCCTGGTTACTGGGTCACGCACGATCAAGCCGCCCGGCGGGTCCTCCGTCCTGGATGTTACGCCGGCCTGGCGAAGCGCGAGCGTGTTGGCCAGCGCCATGTGGCCGTCCAAACGATGCACCAACACAGGTATGTCGGGCGTCATTGAGTCAATTAGATTTTTTGCCGGCAGCGGCGAACCGGGCCAAAGTTCATGGTCCCATCCGCCCCCAGTAATCCATTGGCCACGCCTCGTTTTGCGGGCGAATTGGCCGATACGCTCGGCGAATTCCTCTGGACTGCCGGCGTCGCGCAGGTCCACGCTGGAAAGCTGGAAACCGCCGCAGAGAAAATGGACGTGGGCGTCATTGAAGCCAGGGAGCACTAACCCTCCGCCCGCATGGATAACGCGGGCGCCGGAATGGGCCAGCTTCTGAATTTCCGCATTCGATCCCACCGCCGCGATGCGGTGGCCGGAGAGGGCGACCGCTTCGGCGACAGGATTCGCCCGATCCATGGTGCGAACGGTGGTGTGAGTGATGACCATATCGATCATCGGCTTACCATGTCTTGGCTGAAGCGCAGAGGCAAGCCGAACATCCGTGAGACTGTTTCCGGGCCAAAGCGGAACTGGTCGTTCCGCGCTCCAAGACGCTTTGTGCGCACTGCCGCCGCCGAAGAACCGGCAGGTTTTGGACTGCGTGCGCGACAGCGCCGCTTTCGCTGGCGTCCGCCATCTCTGGATGCCTGGATGCCAGGAAACGCGGCAAAATTTGCTTTGCTTTCCCCGCCAGACTGTTATAAAAACCGCTGTGGCCGTGGAAACTAACCAAAGCGTCCTCTATAATATTTGGGCGGCGGACAATAACGTCTATGGCCCAGTGGAACTGCCGACATTGATCAATTGGGTCAAGGACGAGCGGGTGCTGGCCGAGACATGGGTCTTCGATTGCCAAAATGACCGCTGGCGCAAGGCGGCTCTTCTCCCGGAACTTCAACTCTTTTTTCGTAAAAAGAGCGCGACGGGCGCCGCGGGCGGCGGAGCGGATTTCTTTGTCAATAAGGCGGTGATTGCGCCCGGCATGTTGCGGAGGGTCAAGGCGCTGGCCGATTTGGGCGACGACCAACTGGAGCGGTTTATCCAGTTCATGGAGCCGCAAACCGTCCGGCAATGGGCCCAAATCGTCAAGCAAGGCGAGGCGGACGACGGGATGTATTTGGTGCTGGAAGGCGAACTGCGGGTGCGCCTGATGATCGGCGGGAAGGAAACAATTTTAGCCACCCTCGCGGCCGGAGATTGTTTTGGAGAAATTGCGCTGTTTGATCAGGGACCCCGCTCGGCCGATGTATTGGCCAATAAAGACAGCGTTCTCTTGAAAATTTCGACCGAGGCCTTCGAGCGGTTGCGCCGGGAGGCGCCGGAATTGTCGGCGCCCATTCTCTTTGCCATCAGCAAGACGTTGGCCGCACGCATCCGGGCCGACAACAAACGAATCAAGGACTCGGTCAATTTCGCCCGCGCCGCCGGAGCGTAGGCGTTCAATGGCGGTGTTGCAGGGCGAAGAAAATTCCCAGCAACACGAAAACGAAAACCACCGCCAGCAAAATGAAGCGATTCCGCGCCACCCGCTTTTCGTAACGCAACGGACGCAATCCCTGGATGCTGCCGGCGGCCAGATAATTGACCAGTTTGGGATTGGCCACGGGCGGGCCGCGAAATTGTTTCTTGACACGTTCCCATAAGCTCAACAGATCGTATTTGCGCACGCCCAATTCATTGTAATGCTGCGGCGTGGCGGGCGGTTCGTCGGGGGCTTTCCACGGGTTTTGGTCCACCTTCTCAAAAATAGGTTCGCTGCCGCGGGGCTTGGCCGCGCTGGCAGAACCGGGCACGGTGGCGCCGCCGGGATAACTGGTGGAGCGGACGCGCGGACCCGGGTTGCTTTGCAGTTCCTGGTTGAGTCTGGTAATCTTGGATTCGAGCGCGGAGATTTTTTCGTTCAATTCGCGCGAGCGAGCGTTGATGGGATCAGGCTTTTTTTTGAAGAGTCCCATGCGGCTTTCATCAGCGCCGGAGCAGAAGGACCAGGAAAATGACAAAGCCGAGCAAGACCAGCGGCCACGTCAGCGCGAGGCCGATTTTGCCAAGCTGTATCAAATCGGTGGTGGCGAGGAGCGACGGGGCCGCTTTGGCCGATTCCGTCGGCGAGGTGGAATTGCTCGCCGACAAAAGCGGGAATTTGAGGCGGGCGGCGTTCCATTCCATCCGGGCATTTTCAATCGTGGTGGTGGCGCGGGTCAATTCGACGCTGAAATTCTCCTGGTTCCACGCTTGCTCATTGATGGCTTGGACCTTGGTGATGGCGTCGCGAAACTCGCTCAAGGCGCGGGCCATCTGCTCGGCATCGCGGCGGGCGATCAACTCGGCCTCTTCCAGCAAGCCGACGCCG